>NZ_AP012322.1:1347982-1684978 GCF_001025155.1 Bifidobacterium angulatum DSM 20098 = JCM 7096
CCAACTGGGGTGTGGGCCTGCCGATCCTCATCAGCGCATTCATCGGCACGCTCGGCTTCCCCGTGGTGCTGAACGTGGTGCAGTGCGCGCGCAAACGTCAAAGTCCCAGGCATTGGTCGCTGCACACCAAACTCACGTTGGTCACCACCGCGATTCTGGTGGCCGCCTCGCTGGTGTGGTTCCTTATCGTCGAATGGCATAACGTCAACCTGTTCCCCGACGACGATCTGTCGTTGAAGTTCCGTAGAGCCATGGTGGCCGCCGTAATGCCCCGCTCCGCGGGTTTCGACATCTCCTGGGTGCCGGGCGTGAGCTCCGAAAGCAAGCTGTTCATGAGCATCATCATGTTCATCGGCGCAGGATCCTCATCGACGGGAGGCGGCATCCGAGTGACCACCTTCGCGGTGATCATGCTGATCTGCGGCGCGGCATTCACCGGGCATCGTGACGTCACCGTATTCCGCAGGCGCATTCCCCGCAGGATTCAGATGACCGCCATTTCCGTCACCACATCCTGTCTGTCCCTGGTGGCGATTGCTTCGATGGCGCTGATGTTCGTCACCGATTGTTCGCTGGGCGATGCGGTATTCGAGACATGCTCGGCGTTCAGCCTTGGCGGCTACTCCGTGGGCGTGGTCAGCGCGGGCAATCCGGCCTCGCAATTCATTCTCGCCGCCACGATGATCATCGGCAGACTCGGCCCCATGACCATCGCCTATTCCATCAGCCGCCCACTGGCGCCGGAACCGATCCGATACCCGCAGGAGAACGTCATCGTCGGCTGATTTCCCATTCATGCCGGCCGGGCAAGAGTCGCCATGGCATCCGCATGGCCGACGACAGCCCCCAGCATGCCGGTTCGGCGTACACTTGGGGCTGCAACACATTCAAGGAGCACATATGGCACGTAAGAAGGGCACCAAAAGCGTACTCGTCGTCGGACTGGGCAGATTCGGCAGTTCCGTGGCCTCCACGCTCAACGAGATGGAGCAGGATGTGCTCGCCGTCGACAAGGACCCGGAGATCGTGGCACGCTGGTCGTCGCAGATCCCGGTGGTGCAAGCGGATATGACCGATGTGATGGCGATCGAACGCATCGACGCCTCGCAATTCGATACCGCGGTGGTGGCGATCGGTGACAGCATCGAGGCTTCCGTGATCACGGCTGGCAACCTGCTGGACGCCGGTATCACCGACCTGTGGGCGAAGTCCGTCTCGATTCAGCATGCGCGTATTCTGCGCCGTATCGGCGCACGCCACGTCATCAATGCCGAAAGCGACGCCGGCAAGCGTATCGGGCATCTGGTGTCGGGCAACTACCTGGATTACATCGAGATCGAAGGCATGCACACGGTAGTGAAGGTGCATACGCCGCAACGTCTGGCGGGCAAGACGATCGCGGAAGCCGAAATCCACGACAAGTACGGCATTGTGGTGGTCGGTGTGAAATCGCCGGGCCGTGAATTCCAGTATGGCGAAAACGATACGGTAATGCGCCGCAACGACGAACTCATCATCGCCGGCAGACAGAGCCAGATCGACAAGTTCCTGGCATCCTGACGCAATGCTCTGAATCCATATATCACGAAGGCCGGTTCCACAATGCTCCTCGTGGAACCGGCCTTCGTTATGGTCGCAAGCCTGTCACGGCCGTACACGCACCTGACAGGAGGCGTCACGCCTGCGCGGTACGGGCATACAACAGCCATTCGGCGTTGCCATGCGTGCCTTCGATCGGCGATGGCGCGGTGGCCACCACGTTCAGCCCTTCACGCCTGGCGCAGTCCATAACATCGTGCAGAGCCTTGCGCCGCAACTCCTCGCTTTCCACGATCCCGTTCTTGCCGAGCCCATCGCGGCCGACCTCGAACTGCGGTTTCACCAGCAGCACCACGGCGGCTCCAGGTGCCGCAATACGCGCGATAACGGGAATCACGTAGGTCAGGGAGATGAACGACACGTCGGAAACGATCATCTGCGGCCTGAACGGCAGATCGTCCGCGAACACGTCCCGAATGTTCACGCCGCTCATTTCGATGATGCGCGGATCTGTGGCAATGCGCGGATCAAGCTGGCCGTGGCCGACATCCAAAGCGACGACACGACCTGCTCCCCTACGCAGCAGCACGTCGCAGAAGCCTCCGGTGGAGGCGCCGATGTCAAGACATTGCAGACCCTTCGGTTCCGCTAGTCCCTGCTCATGGAACGCCTCGAACGCCCCGACGAGCTTGTAGGCGCCACGGGACACATAATCCTCGCCCTTGTCCACGCGGATACGGGCATGCCCCAACGCGCCCACGGCGTATGCCGGCTTGGTCACCGTCTCGCCGTTCACCGTGACCTTGCCGGCCTTGATGAGTTTCTGCGCCTTGGTACGCGTCCCCACCACTCCGGCCTCCACCAGAAGCAGATCCAGACGGTCGGGCATGTTGACGATATCGTCGCCTACGGCCTCAAGGTCGATTTCATTGCCGCTGATCTGTTCGCTCATAGCGTAAATTCAGGCAGAGCGACAGAGGTCATGTCCGTGCCGTTGTCCTGCAGCTGCCAGGCGAGACAGATCGCCGCACGCAGTGCATTGATGGATGCGGGATCGCCGACACGAATCGCATTGTCCACCTTGTCGTAGGCGGCACGGGCATTGCCGCACACCCAGCACCCGTTGCCGATGCTGGTCGGCAGCGGCATGGTCTCGTTCAATCCACGCAGATCCTTCGCCACATAGGTCGGGCGCAGATGCGCCGGGGCAAGCATGAGCTCGCGCGGGTTCGTCACTCCGGTCAGTACGGCGAGCGAATCGTAGCCGCCACGGTTGCCGGCCTCGATATCGGTGTCCAGACGATCGCCCACCGCAATGGACTCCTCTTTGGACACCATGTCATTGCCTTCCGAGGCGTTCAGCTCACGCGCTTCGTCGTACATGTACGATTCGGGCTTGCCTGCGGACGCGACCGGTTCGACGCCGGTGGCGGTGATCACGGCCTGGATCATGGAGCCACAGCCTGGCGCGATGCCCAGTTCGCGCGGAATGGTCAGATCGCGATTGGTCACGAAATACGTGGCTCCCGCTTCCACGGCGAATGCGACGTTCGCCATCATCTGCCAGGTCATGTCCGGGTACCAGCCTTGGATGACGGCAGCCGGCTTGCTGGTCGGGTCATCGGTGATGACGAGTCCTGCGCGTTCGACCTCCTCGCGCAGATGTTCGGCGCCCAGCACCAGTACGCGCGATCCGGCCGGAACGGCCTTGGCGACCATGCGGGCGGCGACCACGGATGAGGTGATAACCTGCCATGGTTCGACCTTCAGCCCGAAGCCGATAAGCTGATCGGCGACGATGCGCTGGAAACGCGACGAGTTGTTCGTCGTGTATTCGATCATCATGCCTGCCTGCTCGGCCTGCTGGATGGAATCGGCGGCATGATCCACGGCGTTCTTGCCACGGTAGACGACGCCATCAAGGTCGAGCAGTGCCAGATGGTACCGCTCGGCCAGAGTGCGTTCGCTTCCCTGAAGAAAACGGGTTTTGCTCACTTTTCGGTCGACTCCTCGTCGACGTCCCCGGCTTCGGCCTGTTCGGATTCCTCGGACTTGGAATCGTCGGAATCCTTGGACTCCTCGGCCTTGGAATCATCGTCCTGCTCGGCTTCGCCGTCGGCTTGTTCAGCCTCCTGCTCGGGTTCCTCATCGGATTCCGCGCCTTCCTTGGCCTCGTCCGCAGGCAGCTCGGTCTCGTCCTCTTCCGGTTCGGGTTCGGGGGCGAACTGTGCTTCGGAGGGGTCGATGCCGAGCTTGTCGAGCACTTCCTCGTCATCGCCGTTGGTGATATACGCCAGGTCATGATCGATTACCACATCGTCGGAATCCTCGTCGATATCGAAGTCCGCGTACTGATCCTCAAGCTTCTCGATCATGCCTTCCAACGATTCGGCCTTATCGCTCTGTCCGGACTCCTCCAGGAAGAGCTGCTCGGCCTGCAGGGCGCGCATGCGGTAGGCGCCGGACAGCCCCTTGGAACGCGCCAGCGTATGCACGACGGCAATGGCCTTATCCCACTGCTCCAGATCGCCCAAGGCGCCCGCGTATACCAGGAACATCTCGGCCTTGGGCTCGCCGCGCAGCAGCTTGGCATCGTCGCTCAACGCCAGTTCGATGGCCTTCTTTGGATTGCCCAGGCCACGCTCGCAATCGGCCATGAACGGCAGATAGTCCGCGAAGCCGTTCATACGGAAGGCGGTGCGGAACTCACGCAACGCAAGCTTGTAGTCGCCGGTACGGTACGCGGCAAATGCCAGCGTCTCGCGAGCGAAATCGATGCGGGATGCCTGACGGGCAACCCACTTGGCATGCTCCATGGCCGCCTTGGGATCATCGTCGATAAGCGTGTAGGCCGCAAGAATATGCAGACCGGTGTTCTCCGCATGCTCCTTCGCCAGACCACGCAGACGTTCCTTCTCGTCGGAGGAAAGCATGGACCATTCAAGGCCCTTCGGCATCACCGGCTCGTCTGGGCGACGCGCGGTATACGGATTCTGGGAGGGGAAGCTCATCGTGCCGTCGGAGTTGCGGCGCGGACGGCTCATGTATTCGGTGCGCTTATGCTCGCGATATTCGCGCTTCTCGTCGTCGGAGAACTGGCGACGCTCGCCATGCTCGTCGTTGCGGCGATTATTGCGGCGGTCGTCATCGCGGCGGTAGCGCGGATTGCCCCCATGCTCGCCGTCACGGCGCGGGCCCTTGCCGAAGCCGCCCTTGCCGCCACGATTATCGCGGTAGCCTCCGCGACGCTCGCCGTCCTTGTGGAAATCGCGATCCTTACGGAACTCGCGCTTCTCGCCATCACCATCACGATGGAAGTCGCGATCCTTATGGAAGTCGCGATCCTTGCGGAAGTCACGGTCCTTGCGATAGCCTCCGCGACGCTCGCCGTCCTTATGGAAGTCGCGATCCTTGCGGTAGCCGCCACGGGAATCGCCGTCCCTGCGGAAGTCCTTGCGATAACCGCGGTTCTCGCCATCGCCGTCCCTACGGAAGTCGCGATCCTTGCGGAAGTCGCCATCCTTGCGATAGCCTCCGCGACGCTCGCCGTCCTTATGGAAGTCGCGATCCTTGCGGTAGCCGCCCTTGCCATAGGACTTACGCCCGCCGAATCCGCCCTTGCCGCCTTCGCGGTCGCCGTCGCGGTGTCCATAACCGCTCTTGCCACGCGGCTTGAATCCCTTGCCTCCGCGATTGCCCGGTCGGCCCGAGCCGCCATGCCCGTAAGACTTGCGCCCGCCGAACGACTTGCCGGAATGTTCATTACCTTCTGCCATATGCTGTTCCTCGCTTCAATCAGATACTTTGCGACTATTCGAAAACCATTCGCGTGGCGGGTCGTGGATACAGCCCGCCACAGCTATATGCGTCAGTGACGCTCCACCACGCCAAGCGCCTTCTTGCCACGGCGAATCAAGGCGAAACGGCCGGCGAGGAAGTCGCTCTCCCCCAGCACCGCCTCATCGTCCTCGACACGCACATTATTCAGGTACACGCCGCCGGACTTGATGGCACGGCGGGCCTCGGAACCGGACTTGAACAGTCCCGCCGCCTGCGCCGCGTCGATCACGCGTGCGCCGGCCTCGGATTGCGGGAACACATGCTCACCGTTCTCGCCGGCGACCTTGAACCCATCAAGCACGGATTCCAGGGTCTGCTCATCGATGGCATTCAGATCGCCGCCACGCCCGAACAGCGCGGTGGACGCATCGATGGCGGCCTGGGTCGCCTGCTCGCCATGCACGAAGCTCGTGACCTCCCATGCAAGGGTCTTCTGCGCTTCGCGAGCACCCGGATTCGTCTTGCTTTCCTCGATCAGACGCTCGATCTCGCTCTTCGGCAGGAAGGTGAAGGCCTTCAGCAGGCTTTCCATCTCCGCATCCGGGCGGTTGATCCAGAACTGATAGAACTTGTAGGGGCTGAGCATCGTGGCGTCAAGCCATACCGCATTGCCTTCGGACTTGCCGAACTTCTTGCCCTGCGCATCGGTGATGATCGGGCTGGTGAACACGTTCACGTCCACGCCGCGCACCTTATGGATCAGATCCAGCCCGGAGGTGAGGTTGCCCCACTGGTCGGAACCGCCAAGCTCCAGCGTGCAGTGGTACTCATCGAACAGGTGCAGGAAGTCGTTGCCCTGCAGCACCTGGTAGCTGAATTCGGTGAAGGAGATGCCCTCTTCGGAATTGAGACGGCGTGCGACCGTGTCTTTGGCGAGCATGGTGCCCAGACGGAAGTTCTTGCCGACATCGCGCAGAAAATCGATGACGCTCATCTGCGCGGTCCAGTCGTAGTTGGAGACGAAACGGACCGGATTGCTTCCTTCGGTATCGAGAATGCCGCCGATCTGCTTCTTCAAACGCTCGGCCCATCCTGCCACGACGTCCTTGGGGTTCAACGTGCGTTCGCCGGACTGGCGCGGATCGCCGATCAGACCGGTCGCGCCGCCCACCAGTGCAATGGGATGGTGGCCTGCGAGCTGCAGGTGGCGCATGTTGATGAGCTGTACCAGATTGCCGATATGCAGTGAGGCCGCGGTCGGATCGAATCCGCAATAATAGGTGATCGGCTCGCCGTTCAGTGCCTGAGCAAGGCGTTCACGATCGGTGGACTGGGACACCAGACCACGCCACTGAAGTTCCTCAAGCAGAGATGAAAAACCTGCTTCCCTGAAGTCAGTGATACGAGCCATATCTTGTTAATCTCCCTATCAAATTCTTGGGTTTCGAATGCGTATAACGCATCATTCAGTCTCGCAGAACATCACGACAGCTTCACACGCGAGGCGTCCCGGCCCGAACAGCGGAAATAGGCAGACGACAAAGCTATAATGAGCGTGCTTGGACAGGACCGCGCCCAACGTTCTTTTGCAATTAGGGGAAACGAGAGAGATGTGAATCGAAAAGCCCTGAAGACACAAGCGAAAATCACGCTGAAACGCCATTATTGGCTCATCCTTGTGCTGTGCCTGTTCGCTGCGTTCCTTGGCGTCGAATACGGTTCGACGCTATGGGCGACCGACTATCAGAATCCAGCCGTCGTCAGTTCCTCCGCCGATGAGACCACTGTCACCAGCGGTGCGGCGAGCGACCATCTGTCGTCCAATGGCATCTCGGATCTGCTGGAGAAGATCATCGCCGGTGACGATGCCGGAGCCAAGCGGCAGGTGGAGCAATCCCAGAAGAGCATCCAGGACAACGACCATGACGCGACGTTCGGCCGGTCGCGCGGCGTATTCGCCACAGTGCTCAATTCCTTCTCCACCGGCAGCGTCATCCTTTCCGTCACCAACGCGATGAGTTCCATCCTGCATTCGCGCGGAGGGGCCGCCATACTGCTGGTGCTCGCCAGTCTGGCGGTGTACCTGTTCGTCTGGCTGTTCATCCGCGAAACCTACCTGGTGGTGTCCCGCCGCATGGTGCTTGAATCGCGCGTCTACGAGCAGGTGCCGATCCACCATATGATGTTCCCGCTGCGCACCCGCAAATGGGCGAGCATCGCATGGACGATGTTCGTAAAGAGCGTGTTCCTGACTCTCTGGTGGCTGACCATCGTCGGCGGCATCATCAAGACCTTCTCCTACATGCTGGTGCCGTTCATCATCGCCGAGAACCCCTCCATCAAGGCATGCGACGCGATTACGCTGTCCCGTCGCATGATGAGAGGACACAAGTGGGAGTGCTTCGTCGCCATACTGACCTTCCTCGGCTGGGACATCCTGTCCATCTGCACGCTTGGCCTGACCGGCATCTTCTATTCCAACGGCTACAAGGCCTCGTTCTGGGCCGAATACTATACCTACCTGCGCGGCACCGCGAAGCAGGCCGGCCTGCAGGGCGCCGAACAGCTCAACGACACGTTCCTGTTCGAAAAGGCACCGGCCGATCTGCTGGAGCGCACCTACTCCGACGCCCGCACCGCCATCAGCGAAGTGGATGCCCAGGGCGAAACCGTCAGCGCGCCGAAGGGCTTCGCCGGCTGGCTGGCCGACTGGTTCGGCATTCGCATCATGCGTTCCAAGCAGGTGTCGGCCTGGGAGGATTACCAGGGCAAGATGCACGCGTCGAAGACCGGCAGGGCTCTGCTGGCCGCGCAGATGTACCCGGTACGCCTCTCCCCCATCCCCATGAAGGACAAGAACATCAACATAGGCGGGTTGAACGCGGCACGCAGCTACTCGCTGCTGAACCTGATAATGATGTTCTTCATCTTCTGCATCATCGGCTGGGTGTGGGAGGTCGCACTGTGCTTCATCGACGAGGGCGTGTTCGTCAACCGCGGCACCCTGCATGGCCCATGGCTGCCGATTTACGGCACCGGCGGCGTCTTCATCCTGATCGTACTCAAGAAGCTGCGCAAGCACCCGGTCGCGGAATTCGTCGCCGCCGTTGCGCTCTGCGGCACGTTGGAATACATCTCGTCGTGGCATCTGGAAATGACCAAGGGGCAGCGTTGGTGGGATTACACCGGCTACTTCCTGAACATCAACGGACGCATCTGCGCCGAAGGCCTGCTGGTGTTCGGTCTGGGAGGTTTGGCGATCGTATATCTGGTCGCGCCGACGCTCAACCAGTTGCTTGACCGCATCAACCGCAAGGCGCTGCTCTGCGTGGCTCTGGTGCTGCTGGTCTCGTACATCGGAGATCAGGTCTATTCGGCCCAGCATCCGAATTCCGGACACGGCATCACCGACACCGGTTCGTCATCCGTCGAAGTGCGCCAGTAGCGCGACAAAGCAACGGCATTGCCGATATCGAGGGGCCGGCTTCATTCACCATGAATGCGGCCGGCCCCTCAATATCGGATTCGATTATTTTCTACGCAACAGTTCGCGCACGGTTTCCATGATCTTGCTTTCCTTCACCGACTCGGTCGATCTCAAATTCGGAAACGCCTGAATCATGCGACGCTGCTGCCGGTTCAGGGTTTTCATGGCACTACTGCGCATACTGGCGAGAATCTCCTGCGATGAAGACGACCATTCATGGATCTTCTGCAGCAACACGTCCTTGCCCCACTGGCATGATTCGCCGGTATGCTCGGCCGCGCTCTGAATCATTTCGCTGAAATTCCTCAGACTTTCGCTCAGGTTCACCATGCCTCGAATCGTCACAATCATGTCTATGACGAACAGCACGATGAAGCATAGGCATAACGCATGCAATGCGCGCATCGGAACCAGCATCGTCCATTGCGCCACCCAGGGCTGGGCCAATTCAATCAATGCAACACCGGCTGCTCCGAACACCACGGCCCCCAACAGACTGACACGCCCCTGGATGTTGAACCGGTAATCGCTGTAATCCCACCAACGCGCATGGAATATCTTCTCCATCGCCCATGAGGTGACGAATTCAAGCACACTGGCACCCAATGCGGAAATAAGGAAGATGATCACCGGATGGTCTCGCAGGCCGCTCAGCAATAGAATGCCCAGCACCGCGCCGGCACCATAGATCGGGCAGATCGGACCGTTCAGGAATCCCCGGTTCACCCAGCGACGTTCAAGAACGGACACCAGAACGGATTCATAGACCCAACCGACGCAGCTGTACAGCAGGAACCACAGCAACAGGTATTCGATATTCGGCATGAATGCCTCCAAGCTCACTTCCGCAGCAGCGGTTTATGGAAACGGTCACGGGAGAATGTCTCCCTGGTGGCGCTGATCTTATCCGCCATGGTGACCAGATATCCCTCGATGTATTTCGGCGGAACCGGCGTCATGGGGAACATGTGCTTGGCGATGCTGTCGCGTTCGATATGGTTGAGGTCGAAATCGCGCACCGCATTGCGCAACGCAGCCTGTCCATGGGTGAAGCCATGCAGCCGATGCTCGCCATTGTCCCAATCGTGCCAGTCGTAAAGGAAGTAGTCGTGCAGCAACGCGGATCTGACCAGGGAATGCAGATCGACGCGATACCACAGGCGCAGACGGTCGGCCATCCATACCGCCAGACAAGCGACGCGAATGGAATGGGCGAATGTGGTCACCGCCCCATGCTGGTAGCACCGTCTTTCGATGTCCATATGCTCGTGTTCGAACACTTCACGCCCATGCTGGTAGACCAGCCGTTGAATCTGAACTCGCGTCAGCATCGTTTGTCCCCTTCTTGTTCTGTGATTACTGCGCTCGAGTGTATTGCAAGCGGCATCCGCACGCCCTCATTCGATGGAATGAATCGATTCCCCAGCCCATTATCACCAGCGATCGTGCCAACGACTCCCCGACAGCCACATGATGGTTCCGTCCAGACAGCGGCAATCGATTGCAACCATACGCATAGGTAGACCCGCCGAACGATATGCCGAACGGCGGGTCTTTGTCATCCTATTGGCCGATGGTCACCATCATGCGGGCAATGCGGACCATCAGCGCATCATCGATCGCGCTTCGGGCGAGCCCGTCAACGCAATGTTTCCGGAGCCTTGTAGGCGGGGCCGTCGCTGGTGGACTCGGCGAACACCTTGAGCTCCTCGGTTTCGCGCTTGGCATCGGCGATCTGCTCACGCACACGGCCATACGAGGTGCCGCCCTTGCCGTTGCGGGATGCGACGGAACCATCGCTGGAAAGCACCTCACGCACCTTCGGCGCGACTTCGGCAGGCAGGAACGCCGCGAACGTGGAGATGAAGTCCTCGTCGGTCAGATCCCACAGCTCCACACCACGGCCTTCCGCGATCTTGACGCATGCGCCGGAAAGCTCATGCGCGTGGCGGAACGGCACACCGTTCTTGACCAGCCATTCGGCGATGTCGGTGGCCAGGGCGAAGCCGGTTGGGGCTTCGGCCGCAAGACGTTCGGTATCGAAGCGCATGGTGGCGACCATGCCGGTGAAGGCGGGCAGCAGCACCTCAAGGGTGTCGACCTGGTCGAACACGGCTTCCTTGTCTTCCTGAAGATCGCGCGCGTAGGCGGTGGGCAGGCCTTTCAGCGTTGCCATAAGACCGGTGAGATCGCCGATAAGACGCCCGGACTTGCCACGAGCAAGCTCGGCGATGTCCGGGTTCTTCTTCTGCGGCATGATCGAGGAACCGGTGGAGTAGGCATCATCGAGCTTGACGAAAGCGAACTCCTGTGTGTTCCAGATGATGATCTCTTCGGACAGGCGGGAGATGTCGACGCCGGTCATGGCTGCGATGAAGGCGAATTCGGCGACAAGATCGCGGGCGGCGGTGCCGTCGATGGAGTTACTGGTCACTGTGGCGAAGCCGAGTTCGCGGGCGACGGCCTCCGGATCAAGTCCTAGGGTGTTGCCGGCGAGGGCACCGGAACCGTACGGCGACGCGTTGATGCGCTTGTCCCAGTCGGCCAGACGCTGGATGTCGCGGATCAGCGGCCACACATGGGCCATGAGCTGGTGCGCCAACAGTACCGGCTGGGCGTGCTGCATGTGGGTGCGGCCCGGCATGACGGCCTTGCCGGCTTTCACGCTTTGCTCGATCAGCGCATTGATGAGGTCGATGAGCTGGGTGGCGATCACGCGGGAATGGCGGCGCAGCCACATGCGGATGAGGCATGCGATCTGATCGTTGCGGGAACGACCGGCGCGCAGCTTGCCACCGAGTTCGTCGCCGGCAATGTCGATCAGTCCGCGTTCGAGCGCGGTCGCTTCGTCCTCGTCGTCCTCGATGGGAGCGAAAGTGCCGTTGTCCACGTTGCGCTGCAGCTCGTCGAGCGCGGCTTCCATACGGTTGAGTTCGTCATCGGTGAGCAGTCCCGCACGGCCGAGCGCACGGGCATGTGCGCGGGAACCGGCGATATCGTCGTCGGCAAGACGCCAATCGAACTGGGTGGACTTGGAGAGTTTGGCCAGTGCGGCGGAGGGGCCGGAGGTGAAGCGGCCGCCCCACAACGCCAGATGTTCGTTATTGCTTTCAGTCATGGTTCCTACCTTAGCTGGGAACGGGGAAATCACGCGGATATGTTCCACCACGCAGTATCAGTGGGGTCAACGGTAATCGAAGCCCCGCCGTCCGACCCGTATAGGGGTGGGCTGGCGGGGCTTACGCATGTGCCATGGGATGGCGGCGGATGTTACTCGACGGTGTTGTCCGGCACCTCGATGCCGTTGCCGAACTTGACGTCGCGGGCCGCGGCCACACGGCTCGGCAGTCCGTAGATGTCGATGAAGCCGTTGGAGGACTTCTGGTCGAAGCTGTCGCCGGAATCGTAGGTGGCCAGGTTGTAGTCGTACAGGGAGCTGTCGGAGCGACGGCCGGTGACGACTGCGCGACCGCCGTGCAGCGTCATGCGGATCTCGCCGTTGACGTACTTCTGGGTGTCTTCGATGAAGGCGTTCAGCGACTGGGTGGCGGGGCTGAACCACTGCGCATCGTAGACCAGCTCGGCCCAGCGCTTGTCGATATCGCGCTTGATGCGGTGCTGTTCGCGCTCCAGGCAGCAGTTCTCCAGCTCCTGGTGGGCGGTGATCAACGCCACGGCACCCGGAGCCTCGTACAGCTCGCGGGACTTGATGCCGACCAGACGATCCTCAATGAGGTCGATACGGCCGATGCCCTGTGCGCCGGCGCGACGGTTCATCTCTTCGATGGCCTGCAGCGGAGTGACGTCATGGCCGTCGATCTTGACCGGGACGCCCTGCTTGAACTCGATGACGACCTCGTCCTCGACCGGCGGGAACGCCGGATCGTCGGTGTAGGAATAGCAGTCCTTGGTCGGAGCATTCCACGGGTCCTCGAGGAAACCGGTCTCGATGGCACGGCCCCACACGTTCTGGTCGATGGAGAACGGGCTCTTCTCGGTCTGCACGATCGGCAGCTGGTGTTCCTTGGCGAACGCGATCTCCACGTCGCGGGTCAGGGAAAGATCACGAATCGGGCTGATGGCCTTGAGCGTGGGGTCGATGGAGGCGATGGAGACCTCGAAACGAACCTGATCGTTGCCCTTGCCGGTGCAGCCGTGGGAGATGGTGTCGGCGCCGAACTGGTGGGCGGCGCGCACCAGATGCTTGGAGATAAGCGGACGGGAGATGGCGGAAACCAGCGGGTACACGCCCTCGTACATCGCATTGGCCTTCAGGGCCTTCATGCAGTATTCGTTGGCGAACTCATCACGGGCATCGACGACATACGCTTCGACGGCGCCGCACGCCAGTGCGCGTTCCTTGATGGTCTCGAGGCTTTCGCCACCCTGACCGACATCAAGGGAGACCGCCACGACATCCTTGCCGGTGCGTTCCTTCAGATACGAAATGGCGACGGAGGTATCGAGACCACCGGAGTACGCCAGAACAAGACGATTCTTATCTGCCATGAGCTGCCTTTCTTCAAACAAAGCTTATGCAAGTATATACAGAGCTGCGTATATTTATGCACGGCGTGTCATATTTCAGGCATCGTATCGCGTGACGAAGTCTCCGTGCCGCCATCCCGTGTTCTATGCGTTGGCTCGTGCACAGCGTGAAGCGTGTATGAAACGCCTCCGCCGCGATTCTCGCCATGCTACGCCCCACAATGCAAAAGGCCCGGTGCTGTGAGCATCATAATGCTCGCCGCACCGGGCGCGACAACCCGTAAGAGTCCGTTATTTGGAGGCCAAGGTCAGCAGCCAATCGGCGCGTTGGACGGCGCTCTCGTCGTCGGAGCAGATCATCATCACCGTATCATCGCCCGCGATGGTGCCCAGCACACCCTCAATGCTCTGCCTGTCGAGCACGGAAGCCACATATTGCGCCGCACCCGACGGGGTATGCACCACGATGAGGTTCCTGGCCGTAGCCACCGATGTCACCAGCCCGCTAAGCGCACGCGACATCTGCTGTTCGACCTTGCCGTCCAAAGGACGGTCGTCCTCATCCGCATATCCGACGGCATATGCCATAGTGCCGTCCGGCATGCGCCGTTTGAACGCGTTCATCTCATCGAGGTCACGACTGAGCGTAGCCTGCGTGACCTCGATGCCCTCGTTGGCCAGCACCGACGAGAGCTGGGCCTGCGAGGTGATGATATGGGTCAGCAACGCCTGTTCGATGGCACTCAGTCGAGCGGCACGACTGGCCGGACGCTGCATCGGCGTGGGGTCGCTCATGCCAGCAGGCTTTCGTCGCCGCGTGCCTTGCCAGCCAACCAGGTAAGCAACGCCTTCTGCGCATGCAGACGGTTGCCAGCCTCATCCCAGACCACGGACTGCGGGCCGTCGATGACCTCGGCGGTGACTTCCTTGCCACGGTATGCGGGCAGGCAATGCTGGAAGATGGCATCGTCCTTGGCCTGGGCCATAAGATCGGCATTCACCTGATAGTCCCAGAACGGCTTCGAGCGGACGGCATATTCGGCCTCTTCGCCCATGGAGACCCAGGTATCGGTGAACACGCAATCGGCGCCGGCCACGGCCTCCTTCGGATCGGTGGTGACCAGGATGGAGCCGCCGTTCTCGGCGGCGATGGCCTCGGCATCGGCCACGATCTGCGGGTCGGGCAGATAGCCGTAGGGGCCCGCCACACGCACGTTCATGCCGGCGACCGCACCGCCCAGCAGATAGGAGTTCGCCATATTGTTGGCGGCATCGCCCAGGTAGGCGATGGTCTGGTTCTTCAGATTATCGACGCCTCCGCGGTGTTCGGCGATGGTCTGGAAATCGGCGAGAATCTGGCAGGGATGGAATTCGTCGGTCAGCGCGTTGACCACGGGGTGCGTGCTGTACTTCGCCATCTCCTCGACACGATCCTGCCCGAAGGTGCGCCACACCACGCCGTAGGCCATACGGTCGAGCACACGGGCGGTGTCGGCCACCGGTTCGCCACGGCCCAGCTGAGAGCCGGACTTGTCGATCACCAGCGGGTAGCCGCCGAGTTCGGCGACTCCGATGGAGAAGCTGGAGCGCGTACGGGTGCTCGGCTTGTCGAAAATCACCGCAATGCCCTGCGGGCCGGCAAACGGACGGTGATAGAAGCGATCCTTGTGGAATTTGATGGCCAGTTCCAGGACCTGCTTCTGCTCCTCGTGGTTCAGATCGTCGTCGCGCAGCATGTGGCGCAGTTCGGGGGTTGCCATGTTGTCTCCTTACGTTTTACGTTGTGTTATGCGGCACGCGATTCAACGGCGATTCGCGTGCCGACCATTACAGCCGGTCCAAGCCGGGCCGGCCTCACGATATCAATCAGTCGTCGGGCAAATCGACGGGAACATCCTTGAGGATGGCCAAAGCCTCCTCGACGTCGGATTCACTGACGATCAGTGGCGGGGCGAAGCGCAATGCATCGGCACGTACCGCGTTGACGATGAGCCCGCGTTCCAGGCACCAGTTCATCACCGCGTGGGCGCACGGGTGACTCAGCTGCACCGCGTCGAGCAGACCGCAGCCGCGCACGGATTCGTACAGCGGATTGCCGGTGGCCATGATGCCGTCGCGCAGCTGCGTGCCGCGAGCCTCGGCATTGGCGAGCAAATGCTCCTGCTCGATAGTGGACAATGTGGCAAGGCCCGCGGCAGCACCCAACGGGTTGCCGGCGAAGGTGGAGCCGTGCGAGCCAGGCGTGAACAGATCGGCGACCTTGGCGCCGAATGCGATCATGCCGCCCATGGGGAAGCCACCCGCCACGCCCTTGGCGAACGTGACCACGTCCGGCTTGATCCCGCCGGACAGCTCCTCACGCTGGAAGGCGAACCAGGAACCGGTGCGGCCAATGCCCGTCTGCACTTCGTCAATGATCAGCAGAGCGTTGTTCTCGGTGCATAGTTCGCGCGCATACTTGACGAACTCGGCACCGACCGGACGTACACCGGCCTCGCCCTGAATCAGTTCCATCATGACGGCCGCGACAGGCCCCTTGCCGTCGCTGCCGGTGGAGGCGAAGGCATCCTTCAGCGCCTCGGTGTTCCCCGCTTCCACGAATTCGACATTCGGCACCAAAGGCTGGAACGGTTCGCGAATCGCCGGCTTCCATGTTGCGGACAGCGCGCCCAGCGTACGGCCGTGGAATCCGTTCACCAGCGCGATGATGCGTGCGGAGCCGTCATCGGTCAGGGTGCGGCCGTGCAGCTTGGCGATCTTGATGGCGGCCTCGTTGCCTTCGGCACCGGAATTGCCGAAGTAGACGCGCGAGCCTTCCGGCGCGCCGCCCAGTTCAATCAGCTTGGCAGCCAGCTCGATCTGCGGTTCGGATGCGAAATAGTTGCTTACATGGGCGACCTTCGCGGCCTGTTCGCTTACGGCCTTGACCCATGCAGGGTGCGCATAACCCAGCGAATTGACGGCGATGCCGGCCAAGAAATCAAGATAGCGGTTGCCGTCCACGTCCCATACATGGGTGCCTTCGCCGTGATCCATCACACGCAGCGGCGTGCCGAACACGTTCATATGCACCTGGGAGTACTCCCCCAGCCACTTGCCGTCGTTAGGGCCCAATACCTCCGGGCCGTTGGTGTTATTAGCGTTCATAGGAACTCCTCATTTCGATGCCGTCCTCGGGCACGACCATGGTGCCGATGCCGGCGGAGGTGAATATCTCGTTCAGGATGGAGTGCGGTTTGCGCCCATCGATGATGTGCGCCTTGGGCACGCCACCGTCGATGGCTCGCACGCATGCCTCCATCTTCGGTCTCATGCCGCTTTCCAGATCGGGAAGCATGTCGCGCAGCGTCTCCACGCCGATGCGACCGATCAGCGAGTTACGGTCGGGCCAATCGGCATACAGGCCGTCGACATCCGTGAGAATGACCAGTTTGCTTGCACCAACGGCGGCGGCCAATGCGGCGGCGGCGGAATCGGCGTTCACATTGAGCACTTCGGTGGCGTTGTCCTCGTTCGGCGCCACGGAGGAGACGACCGGGATACGGCCGGCGTTCACCAGGTCCTCCACGGCGGAGGCATCCACGCTCACCACGTCGCCGACCAGTCCGATATCGGTAGGCTTGCCGTCGATGACGGGATGACGCTGCATGGCGGAGAACAGGCCGCCGTCCTCGCCGGACAGGCCCACTGCGAACGGGCCGTGCGCGTTGATCAGCCCCACCAGTTCACGGGACACCTTGCCGGTAAGCACCATGCGCACCACGTCCATGGCGTCCGGCGTGGTCACACGCAGGCCGCCTTTGAATTCGGATTTGATGCCCAACGCCTTGAGCATCTGGGAGATCTGCGGGCCGCCACCATGCACGACGATCGGGTGCAGACCCACTTGCCGCAGGAACACCATGTCTTCGGCGAAGCACGCCTTGAGATGCTCGTCGATCATGGCGTTGCCGCCGTATTTGACGACGATGCGCTGGCCGGCGAATTCCTCGAGCCACGGCAGCGCCTCGATCAGTACCTCCGCCTTCTGATCGGCGCGCAGATCGGTATGCACGTCGAGATGGAATCCGGGTCCCTTTAATTCACTCATATTCTTCCTAGTTTCGATTCCTCGCTTTGCCGCCTTGCCCAGATAGAAGTCACGCTTTCGGTTGAAGGATGCCGGGAGGCAAGCGTCATACGACATGCGACTCGACCTATCGGCCTGGAGGACGTCGATTGGTAGCGCCGCCTTCCGGCATATTGTCCTGTCCGGGTGTCGGAGGTGTATCTCAGCTTTCGTAGTCGGCGTTGATATGCACGTAATCGTTGGTCAGATCGTCCGTCCAGACGGTCGCCTCGGCATCGCCCGCATGCAGGTCGATGTCGATATGGACCTCGCGCGGGGTCATGTCGACCTCGCTGCGATCACGCCCGGCGCCGCCGTTCTCGCAGATTCGCACGCCGTTGACATCGACGGTCACCGCCGTCGAATCGTACGGGGCGACCTCGGCCGGCACGGTGCCCAGGGAGGACACGATACGACCCCAATTCGGGTCGTTGCCGCTGATGGCACATTTGAGCAGATTCGATGCCGCCACGGCACGCCCGCAGGCAAGCGCCGCGTCTTCGGTGGTGGCGCCGGTGACGGTGATGCGGATGTCATGGCTCGCGCCTTCGCCATCGCCTACGATCTGACGTGCGAGCGATGCACACGCCTTCTGCACAAGCGTGTTGAACTCGTCCATGTCGGGTTCAAGGCCGGAGGCGCCGGAGGCAAGCAGCAGTACCGTGTCGTTGGTGGACATGCAGCCATCCACGTCGATGCGGTTGAAGGAACGGTCGGTGGCCACGGCAAGGGCCGCCTGCATCTGGCCGGCGGACACCACGGCATCGGTGGTGATCACGCACAGCATGGTCGCCAGCTGCGGGGCGATCATGCCCGAGCCTTTGACCATGCCGCCGATCTTCCAACCGGTGGAGCCGGTCAGTTCAACGGTTTTCGGCTTGGTGTCGGTGGTCATGATGGCGTGCGCCGCATCCGACCCGGCATCGGCGGTGCTCGCAAGTGCGGCATAGGCGTTCCTGGCACCATTGAGTACGTTGTCGAGCGGCAGCAGCTCGCCGATAAGACCAGTGGAGCAGACGGCCACATCATGACTGTCGCACCCGACCAGATCGGCCACGGTTTCGGCGGTCTTCTTGGACTGGGCGAATCCCGGTTCGCCGGTACAGGCGTTCGCGCCACCGGAATTCAGAATGACGGCCTTGAGCTTGCCGTCCGCCACGATGCCGCGCGACCACTGCACGGGCGCCGCGCAGAATCGGTTCGAGGTGAACACGCCGGCTGCCGCGTCAAGCGGACCGTTGTTGACGACGAGGGCAAGATCCTTCTTGCCTTGTACGGAGGAGATACCAGCTTCCACGCCTGCGGCGGAAAAGCCCTGTGCAAAGGTAACGCTCACGGTGCCACTCCAATCTTGGTAAGGCCTTGATCCTCAGGCAGACCCAAGGCAATGTTCAGTGATTGCACCGCTTGCCCGGCGGTGCCTCGGTTCAGGTTGTCGATTGCGGCGAACGCGATGATACGGCCCGCATTGCGGTCGGTGACCACCTGCAGGTGCGCGGCGTTCGAGCCGATGACGTTGCCGGTGGACGGCAGCATGCCTTCCGGCAGCACGACCATGAAATCCTGGTCTTCGTAGGCTGTGGTCCAGGCCTCGCGAATCTGCGCGTCGGTCATGGCCTTGGCCTTCTCGCTCATGGTCGCGCTTACCGTGGCGAGAATGCCACGGGACATCGGCGCAAGCACCGGGGTGAAGCTCAGGGTGAAATCCTTCGCATCCGCGGCGTTCCTGCCCGCGGCATGGGCGAAGTTCTGCAGAATCTCGGGGATATGGCGGTGCGTGCCGCCCACGCCGTACGGCAGAGCCGCCTGCAACGCCTCGGCGGCGAGCAGATTGGTACGCTTAAGGTTCTTGCCTGCACCGGAATATCCCACGACCAGATCGGCCACAATGCTTTTCGACTCGACGAGCCCCTGGGCGATGCCCGGCTGCATGGCCAGCGTGGTGGCGGTGACGTTGCAGCCCGGGCCGGCGATACGTTTAGTTCCGGGAAGGGCCGACCGCTGACGCAGATACGTGCCGTTGGCGTCGGTGCCGACGATCAGCTCGGGCATGCCGTAGGTCCAATGCTCATAGAAGTCGCCGCCATAGAAGGCATCCCATGCGCTACGCTCCTCGAGGCGGTGGTCGGCGCCCAGATCGACGACGACGGATTCGGGGTCGAGCTGCGAAGCGAGCTTGCCGGAAGCACCGTGCGGCAGGGCGAGAATGATGACATCGTGCCCGTTAAGCACCTCGGGGGTGGTGTCCTGCACGACCAGATCCGCCAACTGGGGAATGTGCGGCATGTGCTTCGCCATCGACTCGCCCACGGACGAATGCCCGGCCACACAGGTCACTTCAAAATCCGGGTGGGCCGCAAGGATGCGCAGCGCCTCGCCACCTGCATAGCCCGTGGCACCTGCCACGGCAACCGTGTATTTCGCCATATTCATATCCTTTTGACTTGGTAACTCCCCCGAGCATACAGCGATATACAGACTAATGCATAATTATGCAGTTCAGCGTTTCGCGGCACTCTTCCGGATGTTCGGCCGAAATCGGCCGTGCCGTGCAGCTTCGATGCGCAGACGCAACCGCATACCAAAAACGGGTCGTACGACGGCAACCCGCCATACGACCCGCAGCATACGAATCACGGTAACGCGCACGCTACGCGGAGATGGATCCATCGCCGGCGCCGCCGCCATTGCCACCGCCCGAATACATATTGAACATCTGCGCATACAGGTCGTTGACGCCGATGCCTCGGATCAGCAAATAAGCCTGCAGAAGCGTGGTCAGCACATTGATGATGATGGCCGCGATGGCAAGACCGCGCCCTTTCATATGCAGTCTCTTGGTACGCACCAGCGACAATCCTCCGATAACCGCGGGAAGCACCGGAACGGAGAAGACGAGCGAACAGATGAACGCCACGATCGCATACGAATCCCAATGCCCATAGAACGGGTTCTGCGCGGGATCGTCGGGGTTCAGATACTGTATGCGCGGCATATTCGACTGCGGCTGATTGCCATATGGATTATATTGATTCGGCTGCGCATACGGATTATATGGCTGCCCCTGCTGGCCGGCATACGGCTGGCCATTCTGCGCATTCGTCGGCTGGCCGGCATACGGCTGGCCGCCCATGGGGTTCTGCTGCGCCTGGTTTTGCGCGGCATCGCCGCCGTTCGCCGGCTGCTCCGGCTCAGGCCTGCCGTACAGATACGGGTCGTAGCCCGGATACTGCCCGGACATGGCACCGTATTGCGGCTGCTTGGTCTGCCCGTACTCAGGCTGCTGATGGTCGTCCATACCGATTACCTACTTCTGTGATCGTGCCGGCATTGCGCCGAACGGCAATGGGGTGCACGCCATCCGACGCACACCCCATAATCTTATCCATGCTCAGGCGCGCAGTTGCGCTCCCAGCTGAGCGGCCGCCTCGACAATGCGGGCGCGAATGGCCTCGCTGTCTTCGGCGCTCAGCGTCTTGCCCGGCGAACGGAACACCACGGCGAAGGCGAGCGACTTCTTGCCCTCACCCACCTGATCGCCGGTGAACACGTCGAACAGCTCGATGGATTCCAGATCCTCGCCGGCAGCCTCACGCACCACCTGCTCAAGCTGGGCGGCGGTCACGGAACCGTCTACCGTGAACGCAAGATCCTGCTTGACCGGCGGGAACGTGGAGATCGGCTTGGCCTGCACCGGCTTGCCGTCAAGCGTGGCAAACAGATCAGTCATATTCAGCTCGAATGCGCTGGAGTGCACCGGGAAGCCCAGGGCCTCGTTCACATGCGGGTGCAGCTCGCCGACCAGACCGATATGCTTACCGTCGACATCCACGTAGGCGAAGCGACCCGGATGCCACTGTGCGGGAACGTTTTCGGCTGCCGGCTGGTTCAGCTCGATCGTGGCGCCAAGACGGTCGGCGATGCGGTGCACCGCCTCAACGGCGTCGGACCAATCGACCGGGCGCTTGCCGCCCATCCAGCCGGTGTTCTCCGCAAGGCCGGTAAAGATGCCGGCAACATGGTCGGGCTGGTCGGGCAGACCCGCGTCGAGAGCCTTGAGCTGCTCCTCGGTGGGCTTCACGCCGCCGGGCAGGGCCGGGATGGAGGGCGCGTCCGGATTCCACAGGTAGACATGGCCGAGTTCGTACAAACTTACGTTCTCGAGGCCACGGCGGATATTGCGCTGCACGGTGGCTGCCAGCGTGGGCAGCACATGACGGCGCAGGAAGGGACGGTCGCCATACAGCGGGTTGGCGATCTCGACGCTGACCTTCTTAGTGGCCTCCGCGTCATAGCCGAACGCCTTGTAGTCCTCATCGCCGACGAACGGGTAGCTCAACGCCTCAACCAGGCCGTATTCGGCCAGCTCGTCCGCAACACGGCGACGGCGCAGCTGATCGGCGGTCAGACCGACCTTGCCCTTGACCGGAGCCGCGGGCACACGTACCGGAATCTCGTCGTATCCGACCAGTCGCGCGACTTCCTCGACCAGATCGCACGGCTCGTTGAGATCCGGACGCCATGTCGGCGCGGTGACGGAGAATTCGCCGTTGCCGCCGCCCGCTACGGTGCATCCGATATCGGTCAGGATCTTGGAAATGGTGTTCACATCGGTGTCGAGACCGGCCACGCGGGCGACCTCGGAAGTCGGGAACTGGATGGCTCTGCGATGCTTGGTGTTGTTCACATCGTTCGGGGTATCGCTGGGGGTGCCACCACCGTATTCGGCCAGCAGATCGGCGCACATCTGTGCCGCAGCGGGCTGCAGGGCGTAATCGACGCCACGCTCGAAGCGGCGGGACGCCTCGGAGGGAATCTTGTGACGACGGGCGGAACGGGCGATCGATACCTGGTCGAAGTGCGCGGCTTCCAACAGCACGTTCTTGGTTTCGGCGGTCACCTCGCCATACAGACCGCCCATCACGCCGGCGATGCCGAGAATACGGGAGGAACGATTGCCGTTCGGCGAATCGGTGATCAGCAGATCCTCGGTGCTCAGCTCATGCTCCTTGCCGTCGAGCGTGACGAGCTTCTCGCCCTCGTTCGCGCGACGGACCACGATCGGGCCTTCGATCTTGTCCAGATCGTAGGCGTGCATCGGCTGGCCCAAATCCATCATCACATAGTTCGTCGCGTCCACGGCCAACGAGATGGAGCGCATACCGCAACGGGTCAGGCGGCGGCGCATCCAGTTCGGGGTACGCGCCGCGGGGTCGAAGCCACGCACGATGCGTGCGTAGTAGCGGTCGCAGCCGGGCACACCGTGAATCGGATTGTTGTCATCGATCTGCACTTCGATGTCGGGCTTGACATCGGGCAGTGCGGATGCCGGGGTGGGGACCTTCTTGTTCAGCGCAATCACCGGATCGGTGAACTTGGCACCGGTGGAATGATGATATTCGCGCGCCACGCCACGGTACGACAGCGTATAGCCGCGATCCGGGGTGATGTTGATCTCCAGCAGCGGCTGGTCGAGGTGCAGCAGATGCATGGCGTCATCGCCCGGCTTCAACGCCTCGTATTCCTCTTCGGTGAAGCCGTAGTTGCGCAGCAGAATGATGCCGTCATGGTTGTCGCCCAAGCCGAGTTCACGCTCGGAGGCGCACATGCCATTGGAGATATGGCCGTAGGTCTTGCGCGGTTCGATCTTGAAATCGCCGGGCAGCACGGCACCCGGCAGCGTCACGACGACCTTCTCGCCGGCTGCCATGTTCGGCGCGCCGCAGATGATGCCGCGCGGCACCTTGTTGCCGTTCTCGTCGACCTCGTTGTATTCGTCGCCGACATCGACATGGCACCAGTTGATGATCTTGCCGTTCTTCTGCGGTTCCGGCGTGGCGTCCACCACATAGCCGACCACGATCGGTCCGGTGACCTGGCTGGAGTGAATCTCCTCCTCTTCCAGACCGACCTTCACCAGATCCTTGGCGAGCTGCTCGTATGTCAGATCCGCCGGGACTTCGACGTGGCTCTTGAGCCAATCAATATCAACCATAGGCATGGGCAATCACTCCCCCATCACAAACTGTTCGGCGAAACGCACGTCACCTTCCACAAGGTCGTGCATATCGTTGATGTCGCTGCGCAGCAGCAGCGTACGTTCCATTCCAACACCGAACGCGAAGCCGGTGTATTCGTTCGGGTCCAACCCAGCGGACTTCAGCACGTTCGGATTCACCATGCCGCAGCCGCCCCATTCGAGCCAGCCGGGGCCGCCCTTCTTATCGGGGAACCACAGGTCGAGTTCGGCGCTCGGCTCGGTGAACGGGAAGTAGCTCGGGCGCAGACGCGTCTTGGCTTCCGGGCCGAACATGGCCACGGCGAGCTTATCGAGCACACCCTTGAGGTCGGCCATGGTCAGACCCTTGTCCACTGCAAGCGCTTCGCACTGGTGGAACACCGGGGTGTGGGTGGCGTCGAGCTCGTCGGTACGGAATACGCGGCCTGGGCTGGCGATGTACAGCGGCACGCCGCGGTCGATGAGCGCACGGACCTGATCGGAGGAGGTCTGGGTACGCACGACCATGTTGCTGCCGACGAAGCCGGCGGCGTCCTTGGCCTGGTTGCCCTTCACATAGAAGGTGTCCTGCATCTGGCGTGCGGGATGATCGGGACCGAAGTTCAGAGCATCGAAGTTATACCATTCGCTTTCCACTTCGGGGCCGGAGGAGATCTGCCAGCCCATGGAGACGAAGAAGTCCTCGACGTCTTCCATCAGCTTGGCGAGCGGGTGACGTGCACCCAGCGGCTTGCGGTTGACGGGCAGCGTCATGTCCACGGTCTCGGCCGCGAGCGCCGCGGATTCCGCGGCGGCCTTCAGTTCCTTTTCGCGCGGGCCGAATGCGCGACCGAAGTCGGCGCGGAGCTTGCCCATCAGCTGCCCGGCTTCCTTCTTCTGATCCTTAGGCAGCGATCCGATGGCCTTGCTGGCTTTGGTCATAGCCGACTCGGCACCGGCATACTGCGTTTTGATGGCTTTCAGTTCCTCCAGACTGGAGGCGTTTTGGATTTTGGCGATGCCTTCAGCGACCGCATCGCTTACCGCTTGGGCGTCAAACACCATACCCTCTGCCACGGTTTCCCTTTCTAATATCCCTTGGAACGATTGCGTTTCCAAGCACTTTACCGACACATATTCTTTCACGCCTACTCGACCGTCTAAGCCCTCGGCTTCACTTCTTGGACACCGCCCCGCCGGCACCACCCTTGGCCTGCTTGCGCAAACGCGCGATGGAGATGCGTGCATCGTTCTACGCTTGTCAGGGCGAGACGGAGCGGCGCGGTCGGCTATCGGGTGAACGCCAGACTCATCAGGATGATGGCCGCGGAGGTGGCGAGGTTGAGCGATTCCGCCTTGCCATACATCGGGATGGATACGATGCGCTGGCACTGTTCGAGCGTCTTGCCGTTGAGTCCACGCGCCTCGTTGCCGAACAGGACCGCGTAGCCGTCCTTCCTGTGCTCTTCGCCGCGCATGGCATCGAGTACATCCGGCAGGCGTTCCGGCTTGCGTTTGCGCGTGCCATACACGTCGGCCGCCCATATGTCAAGCCCCTGTTCCTTCATCCAGTCGAAGAAATCATTGGTGCCCATGGCGATTACGGGAATATGGAACAGCGATCCGGTGGTGGAGCGGATCACCTTGGGGTTGAGCATGTCGACGCAGTCGTCGACGAACACCACCACGTCACATCCGGCGGCGTCCGCGGCGCGGATCACCGTTCCCGCGTTGCCGGGGTCGCGCACCTGCCAGAACGCGGCGACGCGCATGCCCCTGGAATACGAGGAGGCCTGCTCCACTTCGGCTTTCATGCCGGATCGAAGCTTGTCGGTATCCCCTACGGCGATGACGCCCTGCGCGTCGGGACTGATATGGTCGATCACCTCTCGGGTGGCGGTATGCACGTACAGGTCGGCCGACTTGTCGAGGGCGCGCTGGGCGATATCGGCCAGCACATCGGAGTCGATGCCGTCCTCGTCGCCCGCCACGTAGATGTCGGTGACGATGTCGGAGGCGTAGCGCACGGCCTCACGTACGGACTGCGGCCCTTCGATAAGGAACCTGCCGTTCTTGCGGCGGCCCTTGGTGCGGGTGAGTTCCGCGATTCTGCGGACTCGATCGGATTTCGGATTGTCAAGCAGTTGAGCGTTGATTGGCATGCCATCCACACTACCGCCCAAGCAGACATTCACGCACCGAGGCCGAGACTGCGGATTGTGACGTTGCCGATCAGTTGCCGAAGAAGGAAAACGTGCCAAAGCGCAGCGCCAGGCATAGCGAGGCGACCGGCAGGGCCAGACAGGCCGCCAGGAACACCCTGTCCCGTACATGTACTTCGCTCACGCGGGCATGGCTGCGCGGACCGGAGCCGCCGAATCCGCGGGCTTGCATGGCCGTGGCAAGCGTGGTGGAACGTCTGATGGACAACACCAATAGCGCGAAGGACTGTGGGAGGAACGCGCGTAGCGCATTGTCGTCCCCCAAACCACGCGACCGGCGCGAGGCGGACAGCGCCGCCCAATCGTCCTGTAATACGGAGAACAGACGCATGCCTGCAAGGCCGCCATACACGAACCGGTCGGGCAAATGCAGAATCTGGCTGAACGAATCCGCCAGGTCCGTGACGTCGATGCCCAGCACCGCTATGATCGCGGGAATGCCGATGGCGAGGATGCGCAAAGCGGTCGCCAAGGCGAGTTCGGCCGAACGGTCGGTAACGCGCATAAGCCCCCACTGCCACCAGGTGTCGCCGCCGGATTTGCCGTAGAGCAGCACCGCGAGAGCGGAGAACGGTGCGCCGACGAACACCGGCCAGGTGGATCGCACCGTTCGCCACGGCGTGATGCCGATGACCGCAAGCACCGCGAACTCCAGTACGAGCATGGTTCCCGATGAGAGCCAGTCGAGGCTGAGCAGCATGGGCAGTGCCGCAAGGAACCCGCCGATCAGACGATATGCGGGGTTCAGCGATGCCAGGAACGGCGAACGGCTGGATTGTCGTTCCGCCTCGTCGCGCGTGTTCACGCTGGTCACGGCGACCACGTCGTCGCCGGCCGAATCGCCATGCCCGTCTTGTGCAGGCTCCCATTCGCGCCGGGAATTCTCCGGCTGCAATTCGATGACGCGCGCGCCCAGCGCCGTGACCAGTTCGCGGTCGTGCGTGACCACGATGATGCTTACACCGTCGGAACGCAGGCCGTGGATGAGTTGCACCATCTGCATCCATGTGCACCGGTCCTGTCCGAAAGTCGGCTCGTCCAGAATGAGCACACGCGGCGCGGATGCCAGCGCCGCGGCCACGGTGAGCCTGCGTTTCTCCCCACCGGAAAGGGTGTACGGATTGGCGTTCTCATAGCGCAGCAGATCGAACCGCCGCAGCAAGGTGCGCGCACGTTCGCGGGCCTGGCTCTCCTCTACGCCCACACGCAGCGGGCCGAGCATCACCTCGTCGAGTACGCTGCCGGTGGCGAACTGGTGTTCGGGGTTCTGGAACACATATGAGATGCGGGAGGCAAGCTCGGTGGATTTCCAGTCGCCGGGGTGAACACCGTGCGCGCCTGCGGCCAGTTCGCCCGATGCGCTCACTTCGCCGTCCACTGGTTCAAGAAGACCTGCCAAGGTGAGCGCCAGCGTCGATTTGCCGGCGCCGTTCGCGCCGACCAGCGCGGTGATCTGCCCCTGTTTGAATGCAAGATCGATGCCGGTCGCCACGGCTTTGCCGTTGCGCCCGATGGCGAGATTCTTCGTGCACAGCACCGGTTCGCCGATGCCTTCGCAAGCCGGGTAGTCGGGTTCGCTGCCGGTATGGATCGCACCGATACGGCATTCGCCGCGCATATACCGCCGCGGCACCCAGATGCCCAGCCGTGCAAAGTCGAGATTCGGATCGCGGAACACCTCATCCGGCGTACCGTCCGCCATGATGACGGTGTGTCGTTCCTGGCCGTTGGCGGCATCCTGGTCGGTTTGCGATCCAAGCACGATCACACGGTCGATCAGGTCGATCCAAGGTCCGGCATGATGCTCCACCAACACCATAGTCGAACGGAATTCGTCAAGTACGTCGCGTACCGCCGTAACCACCTGCGTCACCCCGTCGGGATCGAGATTCGCGGTGGGCTCGTCCAGCAGCAACACGCTTGGCCTCATCGCCAACGCGCCAGCCAAGGCCAGTCGCTGCATCTGCCCGCCGCTCAGATGCGTCACCGAACGGTGCAGCTGTAGTCCCTGCAATCCAACCGCGGCAAGGCTGCTGCCTACACGCCGCCAGATCTCGCCACGTTCCACATGCAGATTCTCCGGCCCGAAGGCCACATTGTCGCCAAGACGCTGGAACACCGCCTGCGCGTCCGGATCCTGCAATACCAGTCCTACCCGCCCGATCGCCTCGCGCACGGGAACATCGTCTACGAACACATGCCCTTCGGTCGCGCCGCCTTCGGCGTCGACCATAATGCCATCCTCCTGGCCGGGGTCCTGCCGCTCATAGCCATTCGAGCCCAGCAGTCCGGCCGCACCCTCAAGAATGGTGGATTTGCCAATGCCCGAAGCCCCCAGCAGCAATACGCGCTGCCCGGCCTCGACGGTAAGATTCAGCCCTCGCACGCTGAAATACCTGCGGGAGGCGTGGCGATACCCCCAGTTATCGAAGCGCAATACGGCGTTCGGCATGATGGCGTTGGCTGCTGTGATTGAAGATTCGGGCACGGCGATGGTCCTTGGTGTGATGGTGGCGTGGTGTTCGCTCGTTGCTTCGCTGCAGGCCGGCGCGACAGGCACATGCCATATCGCGCCGGCAACGACTCATCGGGCGAACTTGTTAAGCAACAGCGCCTCGGTGATCACATTGTTCTTCAACCCCGGCAACGAGATGGACTCGTTCGGGCTATGCGCGTTGGCCTTCGGATCCTCCGGGCCGGTAACCAGCACCTGGGCCTTGGGGAAGATGCGCTGCAATTCGGGGATGAACGGGATGGAACCACCTTCGCCCTTGTTGACGGGAGCCACGCCGAACGCCTCCTGCATCGCCTCAAGCGCGTCCTTGGTGGCCTCGGCATTCGGGTCCATGGCCCAGCCCATGCCGTTCTCGCCGCGCTTGATGCTCACTTCGGCGCCGAACGGCGCATGATCGACCAGGAACGACGCCAACGCGTCCTGCGCTTCTTCAGGGCGCTGGTTCGGCGCAGTGCGCAGGCTCAGACGGAACGTGGTTTCGGGGCTGATCACGTTGAACGAGCCTTCGACCGGATGCGCGTCAAAACCAATCACGGTCACCGAAGGCTTGGTCCACATGCGGGAGGCGAGCGACCCCGTACCAGCCAGACGGTAGCCGGGCACCGCGCCGGAATCCTCGCGCACAGTCGCCTCGTCCAGATCGCGCTGCAGGCCGCCGATCGGTTCCTCCGCCTTGACGCCCGGTACCGCCAGGTCGCCGTTCTCGTCGTACATGGAGGCGATCAGCATCGCGGCAAGCGTGTTCGCGTCGAGGATCGGACCGCCGTACTGGCCGGAATGCACCGGATGCTCCAGCACCTTCACGGTCACATCGATGTCGGTGTTGCCGCGCAGCGAAGTGGTCAGGCTCGGAATGTCCGCCGACCAGTTACCAGAATCGGCCACGATGATCACGTCGGCGTCGAACTCGTCACGATGATCCTCGATGAACGGGATGAAGCTCGGCGAGCCCATCTCCTCCTCGCCTTCGATGAAGATCTTGACGTTCACGCCAAGATCGTCGCCCAACGCCTTCAACGCGCCGGAGTGAATGGCAATGCCACCGCCGTCGTCCGCGGCGCCACGGCCGTACAGCCTGCCGTCGATCTCGGTGCCGACGAACGGATCGGTGTTCCACACGCTGGCATCCGGCACCGGCTGCACGTCATGATGCGCGTACAGCAGCACGGTGGGCGCGTTCGGGTCGACGATCCTGGAGCCGATGACCTCCCATGCGCCGGGGGTGCCATCCGGATTATGCGACTGCGCGACCTTGGCGTCCACGCCCACCTCGCGCATCTGTTCGGCCACGAATTCGGCGGAACGCTTCATATGGTCCGCTGTTATGCCATGAGCGGAAACGGATTGCAATGCGATCTTACGGTTGAGCACATCGACGATGCGCTGCCAGTCCTGTTCGACGCGGGCGCGGATGACGCCCGATTCCAGTTGTGCCATGTTCAATACCTTTTCTCTATGCCGCCGGTATGCCGGCCAAGCGATGACGCAGACCATGGCATCCGACGATGCGAATTCGATATGCAATCGTATATTCCCCACGCGCCCACGCAAAAACATGTGATTCCACGGCATGCCCGAAAGCCGGCAACGCTTGCATTTCCAAGCATTCGCACGGGTGCTGCGTCGAGGCGTCACCGTAATCTGCAAGCATGACATGGAACAAGAAGAAAGACGAGGCTCACAAGCCGGTCGATGATGCGGCTGAACCCTCCGACCAGCACAAGGGCAGCACCCAGGCCGCCGGCAAGGGTCACCCAACTCCCAAGCGCAAGGACGCCCAAGCCCAGAATCTGCACCCGCTGGTGCCCGCCGACCGCAAGGCAAGCGCCAAAGCCGCCAAGGCCCGCATCCGCGCGAAGGAAGACGCGCAGTACGAGGCAATGAAGAACGGCGACATCAACAACATGCCGAAGTCGGAACGACTGCCGTGGCGCGTATATATCCGCGACTATGTCGATGCACGATTCAACATCGGCGAGTTCTTCATCCCCATCGCACTGGTCATCATGATCGGTTCGATGGTACTGAGCTACGTCATCCGCAACGCATGGGCTTCGATCATCCCCATGATCCTGCTGTATGCCTACCTCGCCGCCGTGATCATCGATGTGGCGGTGATGTGGCACAAGCTTAAGAAGAAGCTGATCGACAAGTTCGGCGAGGCCTCCGTGGCCAAGGGCACGCGCTCCGCATCCTATGCCTGGAGCCGCGCCATCCAGATTCGCCGTTGGCGTCTGCCCAAGCCACGCTACAGCAAGCGCGGCCATTGGCCCGAGTGATCGATCTTCCAGACGAATCACACCTCAGCACTTTTCCAGCGCTCCAAGCCCGTTACGCTTGGAGCGCTTTTGCATACCACGAATCTCGCATACCGCAACCGTCCAACACCATGCATCGTCGTCGGCACACCAAGCAGCACGCTAAGGTTGGTCATGGCACACCCACAACCAACAGACAGACGGGCAGGATTCCCATGACTGAACAATTCGACATCGCCATCATCGGCGCCGGCCCAGGCGGCTACTCCACAGCACTACGCGCAGCCCAACTCGGCAACACCGTCGCCCTCATCGAACGCGACCCCACCCCCGGTGGCACCTGCCTGAATCGCGGATGCATCCCCACCAAGACACTGCTCGACGCCACCGCCACCTTCGACGCGATCAAGCACACCAGCACCATCGGCATCCACGCGCACACCGACCCCATCGACTTTCCAGCGCTGCATCAATGGCGCGAACACATCGTTTCCACCATGACCACCGGTCTTTCCTCCCTGCTCGCACGCCGCGGCGTCACCGTATTTCGCGCCACCGCAGCACTAGGCGAACCGCACGATCCCACCGGCATGCAACAGCGCGCCATCCGCCTCACACCCTCACCCGGGCAGAACGACGTGCTCCGCATCAACACACAAGACAGCACGCCACAAGGCGCATCACTCACCATCAACGCGGCAAACGTGGTACTCGCCATGGGCTCACGCCCACGCCCGCTGCCCGGCATCCCATTCCACAACGCGATCATCGACTCCACTCAGGCCCTGCAACGCGACTTCCCCACATCAGCCACCATCATCGGCGCCGGAGCAGTCGCCGTCGAATTCGCCTCCATATGGAACTCGGCCGGATGCAACGTCACGCTCATCATCCGCAAAAACTGCGTACTCTCCGCATGGGACCGCCGCGCAAGCACCACACTCACCCGAGAACTCGCCAAGCGCGGCATCACCATCATCACCAACGCCACCGTCACACGCATCGATTCACCATCCCCTCGTGAGGCGACCGTGCACTACCGCACCAAAGGCTCGGACGAAGACCAATCCCTGCAAACACAGGTCGTACTCGGCGCCATAGGCCGCGACCCCAACACCAGCGAAGGCTGGATCGACGCCAGCGGCATCGCTCTTGACGCACAAGGCCATGTCGTCACCGACGAGTTCGGCCGCACCTCGGCAAACGGCGTTTGGGCCGTCGGAGACATCACCGCCGGTCATGCACTCGCGCATCGCGCATTCGCGCAGGGAATCACCGTGGCCGAACGCATCGCCGGGCTGAATCCGAAGCCCGTGGACGAATACACCATTCCGCAGGTCGTGTTCTCCCGGCCGCAAGCCGCCTGCGTGGGCTACACCGGCGCACAGGCAAAGGCAAGCGGACGCTTCCTCGACATCACCGAAACCGCATACCCGATGATGGGCAACGCCCGCATGCTGATGAGCGGTTCAGCCGGCGCCATGACCGTTGTCAGCGGTGAGGATACCGACAATCCCGGCACACGCGTGTTGCTGGGTGTGCACATGGCAGGCCCCGAGGCAACGGAGCTGATCGCCGAAGCCGAACAGCTGGTCGGAAACCATGTGCCGCTGAGCGAGGCGGCACGGCTCATCCACCCGCATCCCACGTTCTCCGAGGCCTTCGGCGAGGCGCTGCTCAAAGCGGACGGACGCCCGCTGCACACAAGATAAGTCCCCTCCCGATCCCACGCCGGACGCTCGGCTCCAATGCCTGAACGCCCGGCGTGCTCTCGTCTGCGGCGCAGACAATGCCAACGCCGCTTTCACCGCTTCTTTTTCAATATTCCTCAATACTGGTAAACTGTTGGCCAGTATGCCAACAGCGACGAGTAGCAAGTGAGGGAGTCATGGCGGAAAAGCCAGCAAAGAAGAAGTCCGGAAAACGTAACCTGTTCAAGCAGATCGCCCAGGTCTACCAGTTCACACATGAAGAGGACAAGCAGCTGCCATGGCTGATGGCCTTGGTATTCGCGGCCCCGATTGTTCTGATGATCATTCTGGGCGTCGTGCAGAAGTGGATGTGGCTGACCTGGATCTTCATCATGATTGCGGCCATCATGGTCGGCCTTCTGTTCGCCACCATGATGCTGACCCGTCGTGCTGACGCCGTCGGATTCCGCAAGATGGAAGGCCGCCCCGGCGCCGCAATCGCCGTGCTGAGCAATATGAACAAGGCCGGCTTCAGCTTCCCACAGGAACCGGTGTGGATCGACCCGCGTACCAAGGACGCCATCTGGCGTGGCACCGGCTACAACGGCATCTACCTGATCGGCGAAGGCAACGCCGAACGTCTCAAGCATGCGATGGACCGTCAGGAGCACGCCATCAAGGGTGTGACCGCAGGATCGTCCATCCCCGTATACCGCTTCTATATCGGTAATGGCAAGGGTCAGACCCAGCTGAAGGATCTGCGCAAGACCATCGTCAAGAAGAAGACGCTGCAGCCGAACACCACCACCAACAAGTTCATGAAGGCAATTCACCCGCATCAGCGCTTCCTGCTCACCAGAACCGAGCTTTCCACGCTGAACGACCGCCTGCGCACGCTGCAGTCCAAGAACGGCTACAGCATCCCCAAGGGCATGGATCCAAACCATCCGCAGAAGATCAGCCGCCGTGCGATGCGCGGTCGCTGATTCACCATTGCCTACATTGTTTGCAGAAGACCCCGGCCAAGGCCGGGGTCTTCTGCATTCATCGTCGATTCGCCCCGCGTGCGCCCTGTCTCGCCATGTCTCCCCCAACACACCCCACTCCGTCTCTCTATATGTCATAAGTCACGCATCCATTGCGTGATTGAATATGGTCACGCTGGCTCACCGTCCACTGTGTGGACATGCTTTGTTGCGTGTGATTCCCACAATGACGGGAACCACACGCAACATCCCTCATTACGAAACATTCTCGTAACCGAAATTACGAGTGCGTGAAACGCACCCTCCTATGCTTGTCTCACGTAACTTCTGATTGTGAAAGGAGCGGTCCCGTGACCGACGAACTGAAAACCAAGGCTGATGCCGAGGCCCTTATCAATAAGGAAGGCGTGGAGTACGTCTCCGTCCGTTTCACCGACCTTATCGGTGTGCAGCAGCACTTCACCGTGCCGGCAAGCGAATTCCTGAAGGACGCCTTTACGGACGGCATGCCGTTCGACGGTTCTTCGATGCAGGGCTTCCAGGCCATCAACGAGTCCGATATGAAGCTGGTTCCGGACGTGTCCACCGCCTTCATCGATCCGTTCCGCAAGCACAAGACCCTCGACGTGGCCTTCTCCATCGTGGATCCGCTCACCGATGAGCCCTACTCCCGCGATCCGCGTCAGGTTGCAGGCAAGGCCGAAGCCTACCTGAAGTCCACCGGCATCGCCGACACCGCCTCCTTCGCTCCGGAAGCCGAGTTCTTCATCTTCGACAAGGTTCGTTTCGAGAACTCCATGCAGCGTTCCTTCTACGAGGTGGACTCCATCGAGGCCCCGTGGAACTCCGGCATCGACACCGAAGACGACGGCACCCCGAACATCGGTTTCAAGAACCGCGTCAAGAAGGGCTACTTCCCCGTTCCGCCGATCGATCACACCCAGGATCTGCGCGACGACATGGTCGCCAACCTGCAGAAGGTCGGCCTGATTCTCGAGCGTTCCCACCATGAGGTGGCCGGCGCCGGTCAGCAGGAGATCAACTACCGCTTCAACTCCCTGCAGCATGCAGGCGACGACCTGATGAAGTACAAGTACGTTGTGCACGAGACCGCCGCTCTGGCGGGCAAGGCCGCGACCTTCATGCCGAAGCCGATCGCAGGCGACAACGGCACCGGCATGCACTGCCACCAGTCCCTGTGGAAGGACGGCAAGCCGCTGTTCTATGACGAGAAGGGCTACGCCGGCCTGTCCGACATCGCTCGCTGGTACATCGGCGGCCTGATCAAGCACTCCTCCTCCGTGCTGGCCTTCACCAACCCGTCCCTGAACTCCTACCACCGTCTGGTTCCGGGCTACGAAGCTCCGGTCAACCTGGTGTACTCCGCACGCAACCGTTCCGCCGCCATCCGTATTCCGCTGGCTGGCACCGCCCCGGCTGCCAAGCGTATCGAATTCCGTGCCCCGGATCCGTCCTGCAACCCGTTCCTCGCCTTCTCCGCACAGCTGATGGCAGGCCTGGACGGCGTGCTGAACCATATCGAGCCTCCGGCACCGATCGACAAGGATCTGTACGAGCTGCCGCCGGAAGAGCACGAGGGCATCAAGCAGGTGCCGAGCTCCCTGGCCGAGGCCATGGACGCCCTGGAAGAGGATCACGACTTCCTGACCGCCGGCGACGTGTTCACCGACGATCTGATCGAGACTTGGCTGGACCTCAAGCGCGGCGAGATCGACGAAGCCCGCCTGGCTCCGACCCCGCTCGAGTACGAGCTGTACTTCCACATCTGATAGCCACAGCGTTTCATATAGGAGAACCCCGCCGCTCTTTGGACTGGCGGGGTTCTCCCGTCTCTGCTCCCGGCTACGAAAACATTCGGGCGCGTCTTGCAAGACTACTTTGTGGCCGCCCTTCAGAATAACCAGCGATGTTCCCTAACGGCCGCCCACATGGTTCCGTAGGTGGTTTTATGGTTCCGTAGGTGGTTGGCCGCAATACGTGGATACGGCAATGGCTTATTTCACGCCATTGTTCGCGTGGGTTTCTTACCCGAACCACCTACGGAAGCACGCGTATCCCCATCCACGCATATGTTCTCATGCATACTTCAGCTTTTGCCTGGTTTTATAACACAGCCATGCCAAATACCAAGAGCCAGAGCGGCAGTCAGTTACTCACGCCGCTGAACGCCCAATGCCAGTAGCCGGTGCAATACGCCGTGATGAGTGCAATCGCCGGCACCGCGGCGCATATCAGGTAGAATCCCCAGTCAACCGCATGCAATCGCGATTCACGGGCTTGGCTGCGCGGCAGTTCGGAACCGAATCCACGCGCCTCCATCGCCGTGGCCAGCTTCGTGCCACGCCTGATCGACACCACCAGCAGATTGAATGCCTGGGAGAGCACGCGCTTAATCACATTGCCGTCGCCGAGTCCGCGCGAACGACGGGACTGCCCCAGTGCACGCCAATCATCCTGCAACAGGGTGAACATGCGTAGGCCGGCCAAACCGCCATATACGAATTTCGACGGCAAATGGAGGATCTGCACGAGCCCGTCGGCCAAATCGGTCGGATCGAGACCAAGCGCCAGCATCACACCCGGCACCGCAATCGCGGCGACACGCAGAAACGTCGCCAATGCCAAATACAGCGACCCTTGCGAGATCACCACGAATCCGCCTAGATTCGCCAACACCACACCCGAAGTCTTGCCATACAGAGCCACGGATACGAAGCTTCCCGCAGCGGCGATCCACACCGGCCAGGTCTTGCGCAACACCGTCCACGGCGCAATGCCGCCGATCCATAGCAGCAGCATTTCCAACCCGAACGCCACCGAAGCCGACATGATATCGAGCGTGAAGAACATGGGGATGCACAAGATCAGCGCGCCGATAAACCGACTGACCGGATTGATCTTCGCGATGAACCAGGACGGCGATGCGGGTCGGGCCACATCTCCACGTTCTGTATGCGACACTACGCCGATGGTTTCAGTCATGCTGTTCCTCCTCGCTGACAACGATACGGCGTGCGTCCAATGCCTCGATCAATGCCTCATCGTGCGTGACCATAATCACCGCGGAACCGGCGTCACGCACGTCGGCGATCAAACGCACCATTTCCGTCCATGTGGTGAAATCCTGACCAAAGGTCGGTTCGTCCATCACCACGACCTTCGGCGCGGCGGCCATCATGGATGCGACCGACAGTCGCCTTTTTTCCCCGCCTGACAGTGTGAACGGATTGGCCGGGCCGAATCGTTTGAGATTCATACGTTCCAGAATCTCGTCCGCGATCCGATATGCCTCCTCATCCGTTTTCCCCATGGATTTCGGTCCTACGGCAACCTCGTCGCGCACGCTGGCGGTAACGAACTGGTGTTCCGGCTCCTGGAACACCATACCGACACGCCCCAGCAGATCACGGCTCTTCCATGTGCTCACATCATTGGCACGGCGCGGCGGCACCATCCGTTCCGCCACGCGCACATGACCGGCAAGCGGTTCAAGCAGACCCGCCAAAGTAAGCGCAAGCGTGGATTTGCCTACACCGTTGCGCCCCGTCAATGCGGTGACCTCACCGGCATGGAATTCTAGATCGATGTGTTTGCCAAGCGGGAACTCACGGCCGAAGCTCAGATCGTCGGTTCGCAGCACCACCTCGCCGGCAGGCCGCTCCGGATGATACGGCGTGATGGCTCGCCCAGGCACCCACGCGCCGCCTTCGGCAAGCACATCGCCCATGGTGCCGAACACCTCGCCCGGCGTGCCATCCGCAATCACGCCGCCGGTCAGCGAATTGCCGTCAGGCTTGCCCAGTACGATCACGCGGTCAACCGCGTCAAGCCACACATCGATATGATGCTCGACCACGATCAGCGTTTCCCCGGTTCGCTCGACCACATGCTTGACGGCATCATAGACTTCCTTCACACCGTCGGGATCGAGATTCGCCGTCGGCTCGTCAAGGAGCAATAATCCGGGGTGCATGGCCAGCACACCGGCCAAGGCAAGACGCTGACGCTGACCACCGGAAAGCTTGCGTGTGGAATGGTCGAAGCGCATGTAGTCAAGTCCGACGATGTCCAGTGATTCGCGGGCACGCTGCCAGATCTCGTCTTTGGGCAACCCCAGGTTTTCGCATCCGAACGCGACATCATCGCCCACACGTTCCAGAATCGTCTGCGCGTCCGGGTCCTGCAATACCAGGCCGGAGACTCCACGCACCTTACGTGCGTCCCTGCCACCAACCAGCAGCGTCCCCTCCTGCTCGCCGTCATCATCGCCGCCAAGCACGCCTGCCAGTCCAGCCATCAGCGTGGATTTGCCGGCACCAGAGGCGCCAAGCAACAGCACACGCTCCCCCGGCCGGATGTCGAAGTCGACATGGCGTAGGGCGAAATCCTTACGTGAAGCGTGCCGCCACCCCCAGTTGCGCGCGGACACGCCTACCCCCATGGAACGTTCCCCGGCGCCGGCATACGCATCTGCGCTCATACGAGCATCCGCACCGGTATCGGCTCCGATTCCGGCATCATCACCAGAGGCAACGGTAACCATCGAAATCCCCCTCAACAAGCAATACGTCGTAATACGTAAACAATCAAACAAACACAACGGGTCCCACGCCGCACACCAGCGGCATGGGACCCTGGCCGCTCAGACCAGCGTCTGGGCGCGACCGGACTCGAAACGATCGAGCACACCGGTCTGTGCGATGGCACGATGCAGCAGGTACATCACCACGCCGGCCAGCACAACGCCGGAAACAATGGACGTGCCCAGGTAAATGCTGGAACGCAGCACACCCCATGCCGGGTTCATAACCCAGTAGTAGATGCCGCAGCCCACGCCGGCCAGAGCGCCGGAAACCGCGGTGGTCAGCATATTCCACTTCTTGTAGGCGAAGATCGCGAATCCGATTTCCGCGCCGATGCCCTGCATAATGCCCACGATCAGCGAACCGCCGACGCCCCACTGGTTACCCATGGTAAGTTCCAGGGCGGCGGCGAGCGTTTCGGCGAACAGCGCGGCACCAGGCTTGCGCACGATGATGGCGGCAAGCGGGCCGGCGAACAGCCAGAACGCGTTCAGCAGGCCTTCGAAGCCCGGCGTCACAGCGCCGAAAATGGCCAGCGGAGCCGCGCAGACAATATCCCAGCCCCAGAAGATCACGCCGGATGCCACGGCGATGATGGCGGCCACCACGATATCGACCACACGCCAGGTATTGCTGTGCTTGCGGACCGCGGAGGATTCGTTCTCCACGGCATCGATTGTTGGTTCAGTCATTACTGTGCCTTTCTCTCATTCAAGGCACGGGAAGAGAGACGTCCGTGCGCCGGAATTGCCCGGTAAACGTTCATACGGTCGAAGCGTTCGCTTCCTCTCAGCCTCACGGCTCCCGTGTCATTGCCCGATAATACGCAGCACGCTCGATTTCCCGTCTTCGCTTCCACGAGCATCGGCGGCTGTCGGCGCCGAACGCGGGAGCATGCTCCTTCAATCCCCGGAAATGCTCTAGGATGGCCTAGGAAGAGCGAAAGGAATGTTATGACCGCCGAAACGAATACCAATAACGCATCGGACATGCCGGTCTCCGACCAACCAGTTTCCAGCCAACCGTCACAGATGGGGCAGACGAACGAAGGAAACACCAAGCCCGCCCATGCCGGATCCGCCGTCAAAGCCGCGCTGGCCGCCAACATCGGCGTAGCCTGCGCGAAATTCGCCGCAGCCGCTTTCACCGGATCATCCTCCATGTTCTCCGAATCGGTGCATTCCGTGGCTGATTGCGCGAACGAGATCGTGCTCATGTTCGGCGACCGTGCTTCCGACCGCAAATCAAAAGGCGACCACCCTTTCGGCATGCATCGTGCGAAATATCTTGCCAGCTTCATCGTCGCCACGCTGCTGTTCTTCGTCGGTGGCGTGTTCGCCGTCAGTCAGGCGACGAAGAAGCTCATCGGACTGCTCGACGGCTCCGTGGACCGCCAGGTCGACTCGCTCGAACTGCTCGCCGCGCTGGCCGTGGTCGTGATCTCCGCCTGCCTCGAAGGCTACGGCCTGCACACGTCCATCAAGGAAGCACGCGAGCGCATGGATCGCGTGAAAGTGGAGAAGGATTCGCTGATCGGCTTCTGGAAGCGCACCAAGTCCGCCGAACTCGCGTCCGTGATGATGGAGGACACGCTTGCCTTGATCGGTTTGCTGTTCGCAGGTCTCGGCATCGGCTGCTCGATGCTGACCGGTGATGAACTGTACGATACGATCGGTGGTCTGATGGTCGGCCTGGTGCTGGTGATCGGCTCGGCCGCGCTGGCGTTCAAATCCGGTTCTCTGTTGCTCGGCGAGGATGTGGATCCGCGTACGCACAAGCTGCTTTCGCAGGCGGTGAACAATACGCCTGGCGTGGAACGGCTTATCAATATGCAGGCGATTCACATGGATGAGGATGCCGTGCTGCTGTGCTTGAAGGTGCAGACGTCCAAGTTGGACCGCGACTACGATGTGGAGACCGTCGACAAGATCGAGAAGAACATTCGCGCCGCATTGCCCTGGTATGAGTGGGAGATCTATGTAGAACCGGATATCTGGCGTGCGAACCATGTCTCCGCTGAGGAATAGCGGTTTCCCGTTTTCGTTTCGCATATCCGAGCAACACCATTGATTCGGCCGTCTGCGTTTCCGGTGCATGTTCTACCTATGATGCACGGTGGACATGCAGGCGGCCGAACACGGTTCTGGCGTGGCACGGGGCCACCCGCTAAGGTGGTAGGCGCACACAGGAGGATCATGAACGACATTCACACCATCGAAGCGAATATTTTCGAACGACTCAGCCATGTCATCGACCCGGAACTGGGCCGTTCCGTCACCGATCTGGGCATGATCACGTCGATCGAGGCCGTGCCGTCCGGCACCGTCAATGAGAACGGCGACGGCATCATCGACGTAACCGTGCATGTGGAGCTCACCGTCAAGGATTGCCCGTTGAGCGAAACCATCACCAATCAGATCAACGGTGCGGTCCGATCCTACGTGGCGCCCGGCTCCCCTAACGTCACGCTTGTTCCGCATATCGAGGTCAGTTCCATGCCGCAGGACAAGCTGACCAGTCTCGTGCAGACGCTCAAGGCGGAGCGCCGGCAGAATCCGTTCAGCAAACCCGGTATCAAGACGCGCATCTTCGCCATCGCATCCGGCAAGGGCGGTGTAGGCAAGTCCTCCGTAACCGCCAATCTTGCAGCCACTTTCGCCGCGCTTGGCTACGACACCGCTGCCATCGACGCGGATATCTACGGATTCTCCCTGCCTCGCCTGTTCGGCGTGCATACGCAGCCCACGAATCTGAACGGCATGCTCATGCCGGTGACCGCATGGGGCGTGAAGCTTATTTCAATCGGCATGTTCGCGGGCGCGGACCGTGCGATCCTGTGGCGCGGACCCAGACTGCAACGCTCGTTGGAGCAGTTCCTGTCCGATGTGTGGTGGGGCGAGCCGGATGTGCTGCTGCTCGATCTTGCGCCCGGCACCGGCGATATGGCGATTTCGGTGGCGCAGGCGCTGCCGAATGCCGAACTGGTGGTGGTGACCACGCCGCAGCCGTCCGCTTCGGATATTGCGGTGCGTTCCGGCTTGGTGGCGCTGCAGGTGCCGATGAAGGTGCGGGGCGTGGTGGAGAATATGAGCTACTACGAGCATAAGGGCGAGAAACTGCGGATCTTCGGCGAGGGCGGTGGCCAGCGCGTATCCGAACAACTGACTGCGGCGCTGGGCCATGATGTGCCGTTGATGGCGCAACTGCCATTGATGCCCGAACTGCGTGAGACCGGTGAAGAGGGCCGGCCTGCGGTGCTGACGCCGGAGGGCGCGTTGGCCAGCACTCCTCTGGCGGACGAGTTCACTTCGCTGGCGCAACAGCTTATGGAATTGCACTGAGCCGCCCCCCTTGCCGCGCTTTGGGTGCCGATTCGGACGTTTTCCGCTGGTTGGGTGTCGATTCGGACGTTTTCGAGTCCGATTTCGTCCGATTCGGCACTCATCTGCCAGAATTCGTCCGAATGGACCACCAACTGCGCGATGCCATCCGAAGCGACCGCCTTCCACGAATGCGCAGCTGCGACTGCCGGTAACGCAACAGTGCGAGAATGCCGGTATGAGAATCGCCATCGCACAGTTTGCGGTCGATCGCGAACCGGATCGCAATATCGAGACCATCCGCACCTATGCCATGCAGGCCTCAGCCAACGGCGCACGTGTGCTGCTGCTACCTGAGGGCATCATCGCACGGGACGCGACCGACCCGTATTACCCGGCATATCACGCACAACCAATCGACGGACCGTTCGTCGCGGCACTGCGGGCGATCAGCGCGCAGACCGGCATCGCGCTGATGGGAACAGTGCACGTAATCAACCCGGAAACCCCCAAGCCAAGTAACGTATTTCTTGTTATCGACAACGGTGAGATTCGCCTCGCCTACCGTAAAATCCACCTGTACGACGCGTTCGGCGAGCGTGAATCCGACGTGATCGAGCCGGGCAACGAGGTTCCGCCGCTTATCACCATCGACGGTTGGCGGTTCGGCGTGATGACCTGCTACGATCTGCGGTTCCCCGAACTGGCGCGGGCGCATGCCATTGCCGGCGCGGACGCGCTGGTCGTCTCGGCAGCCTGGGCGCGTGGAGCGGACAAGGTGGATCATTGGACGACACTGTGCAAGGCGCGTGCGTTGGAGAATACGTGCTACCTGATGGCATGCAGCGAGCACAGCGCGCATAACATCGGGCACAGCATGGCCGTTGACCCGATGGCGCATGTGATGGCACAATCAGAAAGCGACGACGTCGTGTTCGCGGATTTCGACCGGGATACGTTGGATAAGGCTCGCCAGACGCTGCCGGTGCTGTGCAATAGGCGTTTTGCAGCGCCAGTGTTGCAAGGCACGTCCCGGATGATTGATTAGCCCCTGCATTCGTTTGAACAACCGACCGTGCAGCAGATGGATGTCGATTCGGACGTTTTCCGCTGGTTGGGTGTCGATTCGGACGTTTTCGGGCCCGATTTCGTCCGAATGGACAGCCGAATAGAGAAAACAGCAGAGCAAAAATCATCACAGCCAGCGCATTCAGTACTAATGCTGACGATATAACTTTGCGTACAACTTCCCCTCGGCCATTAAGCTCTCATGCGACCCATGTTCAACAATATGCCCATCATCCATCACATATATCTCATCAAACATGCGTATCGAGCTTAGCCTGTGCGCCACCACCACACACGCGTATGGCGCACGCATAAGGGCTCTCATTATCTTGTTTTCCGTAACATTATCCAGCGCACTGGTCGGCTCATCCATCACCATGAACATCGGATTGGTCACCATGGCACGGGCGATTGCGATCTTCTGCCTCTGGCCTCCGGAAAGATTCAAACCATGTTCACTGATCATGGTGTCCAGTCCCAAGCCCGGATTCATCATCGATTCATCGATGCAACAGTCCTTGCACACTTGCCTTAATCGAGATTCATCCACGGATGTCCGTCGCAGCAGGATATTCTCACGCAACGTCATATTGAAAACCGTTGTATCTTGATGGACAAAAGCAATGTTCTTTGCACGCCACGAAAGCGGCAACTCTTCACATGGATGGCCATCGACCATCACTCTTCCCTGCGTCGGACGAATCAATCCGGAAAGAAGCTTGAGAACCGTGCTCTTACCCGAACCAGTGGGCCCTACTATCGCGACCTTGCGCCCCTTGGGAATATGTAAAGTAATGTCTTCTACTACGGGCTTGGAAAAAACCGTATACGAAAATGAGACATTGTGTGCAGTCAGACTCTCCCGGCCATAGTTATCGATACGCTCGGAATGCGGCGCAGCATAGCACGAGGGATTTTCTTGGCTCTCCCCTATTCCCGTTATCTCTTTGCCGCTCTGGGAATCACTCGGCAAGACTCTTTGGAGAGGAGCATGTTCTCCATCCACATGCCGCATCTCATAATCCATATGCCCGTCATTAGTTCGTTTTCCTGATGGAATAATGTCTGCAATCTTGCGGATATATGAGAGAACGGCAGCAAACTGCCCAATGGACGTCATGATGCTGCCGAATGGCACAACAAACGAAGAAGCCAACGTTACGAATCCGACTACCGTACCCAAGTCGACCATATCTTGAGCAAGCAGCACGGAACCGCATAGGATGATGGCGAGAGGCAATACGAATTCCAGTGCCGCCGACAGTGACGACATCCATGCATCGAGTTTGCCCCTCTTCCACTGGAAGTGAAGCTGCTTCTGCAGTAAATCAGACCAGCGCCGATAAAAGAAGCCCTCCAGATTCATGCTTTTTACGGTCTCTATTCCGGAGAAAATTTCAATAAAGGACTGTTGCACTGCGGATTGTGCAGCGGTCTCCTTATCAACCAGCTTTTTGGATTTCGCAGCATATATCGTCGAGACCATGAGAATAACAAAGCAAATCGCCAATGTCACCATTGTGAGCTGCGGTGAGTAGTTGATCATCATCACCAGATACACGGCAAGAAACACGAAGGACACCAGCGATCCAATCATTCCGGTAGCCAGCATTTGTTCAACGACAGCCACTAGATTCGCCCGGTAGATCATATCGCCGCTTGTTCGGTTTATGAAAAAGGCAAACTCTCGTTCGAACACTCCCCGCATGTATTTGCGGAATAGAAAGTTCCCAAACCCTATCCTTAATCGAGCGTTCGCCAATCCATTGAGCATGGAAATCAGGTAATACAGCGCAAAAGAAACAAGCATCATCGCGAACGCGGCCAGCAGAAACCCCTCGCTGGTGCACAGCTGCCGACGATTGACGATAAATCTCATTCCTGTTGGAGGAATCAATCCCAAGCTTTGTATTGCAAGCGACAATACTATGGCACTCAACACGAAAACCGGGGAAGAAACAAGGAAGTCCTTAATCACTCCCATGCAATTCGAGTCGCGCCATGCCCCGCGAATGGATCTTTTCTCTCCCGCACGCTCGGTAAGCACAGCCGCCGAGGAGCAGTGCCTACGAAAATCCTCTTCTCGCACGGATGAACGCCCACTCGCCGGATCAATAATACAGAAACGGCCGAATGCGTAATGGCTCAAGACTACGAAGTGATGATGATTCCATAGCAGGATGGACGGCGAATCCAGTTTTTTGAATCCATCGATATTCCGTACTGCAACGGCCCGGTTCGTCACCCCGTAATCATTCAGAATGGTCACTATATTTTTGATGCTTAGCCCGCCACGAGGAACACCATACGCATTACGCAAATCCTCCAATTCGGAATCGCGCCCATACGCCTTGAGTATCATGGCACATGCAGCCAAGCCACATTCGCTGTGCTCTCCCTGTTCGACGAGAGGGATACGCAAATGCCCTGCCATACAAAGTCTCCTCTTAACTTACAAGCCAAAATCAACATGCCCATGTTCTTTGCCGAGCATCGCGGCCTTTGAGAATTCATCAAACGAGTTGAGATCGGAGAGCATCGCATCCAGGGCAATATGCTTGTGATCAAGCACGATAATACGATCAGAGACGTTCCAGCAATAATGCAGGTCATGGGTGATCGTAAGTATCGTACGGTTATCGGCACGCAGCCTTCCCATATATTCAATCAACAGATCACGTGTCAGCGGATCAATGGCATTCGTGGGTTCGTCGAGCATGATGACATGCGGGTCGAACATCATGCCGGCCACTATTCCCACTCGTTTGCGCAATCCTGAGCTTAGGTCAGAGACCTTTTTGTCCAGCTGGTCGTTCAATTCGAATGCCCGAACTAATGGATTCTTCTCCAAGGCTTCAAAAAAGGTCTTATCGTCATCCTTTGGCTTGAATAGCATCTTGCGGAACTTGAAATTCTCTCGCACGGTCATCGTGTCGATAAGGCCGCCCTGTTCGGTCATTTGGAATACGTCTCTCATTGAGGGAACAAACGCTTTGTTAATGGCAGCGTACCCCGACCAGGGCCTCCGTAATCCAACTATGAGATCGAACAACGTGGTTTTCCCAACACCGTTATAGCCCAAAATAGCCAATGACTGTCCCTTGGGGACTGCAAAGGTGATATGTTCGAGCACCGCCTGCTTACGCTTGTACCCAAAAGTCAAGTCGTTTACTTTGATAATATCCGTTGTGTTCATGTGTATTCCTTTCAGTGCTCCACCTGTGGTAATGACGCAAAGTACTCCGCCAAGCTGTCACAATCGAACATGCGGTGCTTTTTCCAATACCGATATTCGGCGTTTTGTTCATTCCGGCGGATATACGACCGTTTATAAGAACGAAACAGTTCCTCTTGATAACCATTAGGCATGGAAGCCTCGTGCGACGTAAGCGCAGCAAGAATATGCCGAGCCGCGCCCTGTGCCTCATTGTTTTCAAAAGGCATGCCATATGTGTTGTATGCAGTCGGATCTCGGACAATGCCCAGAGAATCCATGAAACGCTCCAGCATATCGCCAACTTTGAGATATCCGTTCGTGCTGGCGCTTACGAGGGGCATCCCCGGCTTGCCGCTCAGATAGAACAAATGAGACCAGTAGCATAATCTATCCATTACGATCTTCATGTCACCCGACACGTTATGCCCATATGTTGGCGAACCGAGAATCAGGTAATCGCAATGCTCAATCATTGTTTTCAGTCTCCCCGAATCATCGATTCCAAGGAGCTCCTGCCGGTCAACGCCGGTCGAGAATTCCCACGCTGTACCGTCAGAGGGAAGGATACGCAGATCTTTAGGCGTGCATATGGTCCACGATATTTGCGTATCGATACTGTCCTGTAGTGAGGAAAGCCATTGTTGTATTAAGACGATGGCCTGCAATGTTCGGGATTGCGGGTTGCGGGAACCACAGTAGGCAAAAATTCTGTACATTAGATCTCCAGTGAAAGTAGTGATGGCACATCTGGATTCTGAACCCTCAGCATGGCGTATGCCACGCCAAGTGGTCCGAGGAATACCGACATGTTCGGGAATGCACAGACCTTCCCAAAATCAAAATGCTTGTTGCACGATGCGGCAGCGACCATATCGTCCATGAGGTGACGCGCCAACGCCGAGTATCGTTCGTCATTCGTGTTCCGGGCCAGTGAGACAAGAACGTCAATCGCACCGGAACGACCGTGGCACAAAGAATCGTCCACCCAGTCGCATGAATCGATGAGCTGTTTTACCGATGAAAACTCAGGGAAGGGCTTGCCTGCATCATCAAAAAAACGACGTCCGCAGGCAGTGCATCGGTCAATCTCATTCTGCGCCCATAACAGGCCGACTGTACCTCGACACCACTTGCCGCGCTCCCTTGAGGACCGTACTGGCTGAGCCTTATGCTTCGCCATGGCCTTTTCCCATATCTTTTGCGCATCATCTGCAAATTCGGTATCGCCGACGGCGGCATACAGACGCCACAGAGCTACGCTGATTCCTTCAAGACCATGCCCTGCGCCGGCAGGAAAACTGTCGTCCGAATTAGCATTTTCCTCGCGTTGCAATCTACAAGCTGTTTTTGCAACGATTCTTCCTAATTGGGATAATTGGATGAGGATATCGTCATCCCGAAGAAGCTCCCATATCCTCAGATACAGTATGATCACACTAGACGCACCGGCAAGATAATCCATACGGTAGGTAAACCTGTTCGCCTTACCGACCTTCGACAATCGCACGGATTCGTCTTTCACATAACGCTCCAAACGATCCATAATCTGCAAAGCAGAGTTCGTCAAGATATCGGACTTTATGCCAAGGCTCCGGAGCATTAACGCCGGGTATATCTGCGATAGCCCACCGGTAAAAGCCGATTCCGAAGCGCTAGGCGAGGTACGTAATTGGATTGACCGCATTGTTTTCAATGCATAATCGGCACAACGTCTATCGCCAAAAGCTTGTGACAAGCTTGCCAGGAAAATGGCGGTTCCACCACATCCGTCATACAGATCAGGAGAAGGCACGCCAACGGCATTCGCATCGTTCTCAGATTCCCCTGATTGCTTTGTGCAGATCCACGATACCGTGCTGCCATCATCGGACAGTATCGCTTGATCAACCAGATAATGGCCTATCATGAGAGGCCACTCGTTGATGGAAGAAGAGATTGCCTGACGCTGGCGCACTGGCATATGGAATGCATTTCTGATAAGAGACTCCTGCAAGCTGGCTTCTTCATGAAGATGTCTCTTGGTTCGCATAATACGTTCGATGGCGCTGTATGCGAATGAGGGACCGCATTCTCTTCCTTCTCCATCCCTCAATATCTTGGAATCAAGAGAAGTAGCAAACATTGGAATATCACCATGAATCATCTGCTGATACTCACTAAGAAAGATATGCTTGTTTTTGTATGGGAATACATAAAGATTCTCTAATATCGCCTCTACTTTAGTCATGTCATCAAGCACCTTCGGGTGATGCATGTAATTCAAGAAGCGAGCATATACGCTGGTGGCCCTTACGAGAACGCGAACCGTTGCTTTCCCGCGTTGCAGAATGCGGCATAACGCATCATCCGAAATGCGGCCCAACGCATGCACTCCACGTGTAAAGCCATCAAGAATTTCATGAGCATAGTCAGACGGATTAACGACGTCATCGTTATAATGCAGAACATTATCTTTTTTGCTAAAAACGACATGTTGCTTTTGAAAACAAGCGCCGTCCGTATCAAGCATTACCGGTACCGGAAATAGCGTGGGGACTTCCTGATCTTTGACATTCAGCGCACTAAAATCGATTGATTCTCCTTCGGCATTCAGCACCATGCGTGTCGGGAGGAAGGACGTTCCAGCCAACGAGTCACGCAACCGCCTCGCCACTTTCACGTCAGCGGTCTCTCGCAGACTGTTTTGGGAATCCATTTCCACATAGTTGGAGCACACGGTCTCATAGTCGATGATTTGCGGATATTCACCATCGGAGATGATGTTCTCATAATGCATGTCATTGCCGTGCAGAAACCACACCAGGGCAAGAAGCTCGCCGATTCTCAGGTAGTAACGAGATACCTGGTCACATGTCAGACATTGCGACTGCCGCACGAATTCCTCAAACGCATATCCATCTTCGGGAAGCACTCTTGAGACATGCAGAGGCAGGAAATCATCGGACCGTTCACATTCATGAGCAAGATCGGCAAACAGTACATGAATCGAAAGATCACGTGGCTTGTAAACGACCTTGCTTCCATTATTGAATTCCAGAATGGCGACCGTACGACCATGATTATGCGCGTCCCCGCCATCGAGACGAATATCACTCAACACGAGCGGCACAGTGCTCTTCAGGAACATCTTGAGTTCCGAATCAGACTCTTCAAGTCTTGTGAACATTTCACGTATAAAGGCAATATAATCCGTGGTCGCTTGTGTCAGCATGCGAGCCAGCACCGGATACCGAGAGTACAACAACCGCTGATACGCATACGTTGAAGCCATGTGTATGAAGGAAAGCATACGTTCATGCCCGTCAGTCCCCTGCAAATTCCCATCCGCGTTCTCACGGCGCATCTCCAACACCAGTGTTTTCAAACCGATGTTCAGCAGACGATTAGCCAATGTTCCTCTTATGCTGTTTTGAACATTGTCATATGAGTTCATCTGCGAATCGGGAATTGTTGTTCTCAGCGTCTTTTCCGCATAAAGAATAAAAGGCATGAAGATATTAACATATCCTACGTTAATATCTTCAACGAATTTGCTGTTTGAAAAGAAGGCGAATATCTTTTCAAAATCAGAATACCATGAAGAAAGATTGCCCTTGTTTCCCTTTAAAAACGACTTTCCATCAATGCATTTCGCATATTTTTTCTTATCATAACCACGAAGCTCAAGCATGCTGGCAAAATCATCGGGGCGCAACGCGCAATTTCGCGACATCCATTGACTGATAACAGAATCGACAAACGAATCATCACCGGAAGCGTCATCGTCATCAATCAACGAATAGCGTTCTTCGATGGTATCCGCATACATACTTTTTACAATATCCACAGCATATCCCCTTCAATGAATTACATTATTTACTCAGCATGAGAAGCGTCTTGCAGTACATTGTTTTTTCTCTTCTTGCGATAATCATATTTACGCATAGTGTCACCAAAACCGCAGCTATGCAGAATACATAAAACGGTATGAAAGCATATTGCAAAAGCATCAGCAAGGCCATTGCACCACTCGATACCAGAAGTATCAGAAGTTGCAACAATGTCTGGGAATCCGCTTCGACAGAACAATTGATGGCACATACCATAATCACAGATAAAGCCAAGAAAGAAACAACAACAAAAGAAACCACATCAGCCATTGCCATGGAATAATCATGAAAACAATGTTTCAATACTCCAAAAATAAAACCAGCGGCATATATTGGCACTACAACCAAAAAAGAAAACACATACCGCTCAACAAGATATCCATAAATACCATATCCCACTCTATGAATCGAACTTATTATATCGCAAATATAATCTCCATAAACCAAAGAAGACAACTTAAAAACAGAAATCGTCACCAACAATCCAGGCAAAACGAAAGAGAGAAACACGTCCATTACTGGCTGCAATGTACCATACATTGCGCTTTCCACTGCCAACGTCACGCAAATTCCCAATATCTCGAGTGCGACAAATCCAGGCTTTCTTGCCTTCAAGCAATCACGATACAGCAACGCAATCATACAATCACCAACACCATACAGCACTAGGCAAAAACAGATATCGTCTTCACATATTCGGTTTTATATGTGACAAACGTATATAGATAAGCCACAAAACCAACGCCAATCAATATGGCAGCACTCAGCCACACCGGAAACCCAAATAGGGGAACAAATGCCACACCTATACAAATCAATCCGCAAATGATTAGTCCCAAAAATACCACATTTCGATCAGTCTCATCCTTTAATCGAAAGACCAGCATATTGGCAACCGATAATTCCGTGAGCGATGTCATAAAGGCTATGCCTATTGTAGGCAATAGGCACATTACCTCAGACGGATAAAAAAGCTTCATATATATTCCGACAGCAATGTATACGAGCACGAACAGCAGATTGTGAGGCAGCGTGAATCCTATTTTCTCCAGTAAATAATAATTCATGCCACGCCCCGACTGATGCAGGATCTTGATAATACCGACATGCCTGTCTTCGATGAGAAGGAACGAATTTGTATATACTGACGCGAAAAACGATGTACATAACATACTGTCAACGAGTCCTTGCTTCGCGGTTATAGGCATCACGTCGCCCCCTCCGACCTCATACATCCACCCAAGCCAGATTTCCATGATTATCGCCGTAAAAACAGTTACCAGCCAGAAACTCGCATACTTCGGTTTCTTATACAACTGCAAATCCCTGTACAGCAGCGCTTTCATATGCACCCCCTTATAGAAAGGGTGCCGCGGCATATAAGCCACGCCGCAACACCCAGATCTCACCAGTCGTCGGTTAATGCTTCTTGCAGGTTCCGCCAACATGGAAATACGATGCAACAGACATCGCAACGGAAACGGTGACATCAACAGAAACCGCAATGGACAGTGACTGCGGGGCCACATCGTTGCCACGCCCGGTCAGCAAGGCCATGTCCTCAGGCGAGAGATCCGAAAAATCATCCCCCACAATGGAATCGACATCAATACTCGTATTGCTCATAGCAGAGCCTCCTTCAACGTACACACCGTTAGGTGGCTTCCGGAGCGGAAGCGCGGCCAGTATAAGCTCTTCGCAGCAGAGATCGCCCGCCCGTGTATCCCAGAGGAATACACGAACTTTGTATTGTGGCTGGTCTTTATATCATTGTTGTTGTCGTCAATATCAAGAACGGAGCCGTGTCATGCCAATACAACATACAGTCAAAACTATGCTTGCAGTCATGCTATCCATTTGCCTGGTTTGCGCAACAAACGAGCAACCGCTATCCGCCGATTCCGGGAATATCACACTCAATGTGGCCTGTTCATTCATGCCATGGCTGTGCCATCATTAGCATCTCACGAGCTTAGGATTCCGACTCGCTAACCAGCGGAACGCATACCGTCAGATGCCATTGTCTGCTCTTCTTCCAGCATTGCATCTTCCCACCCAGCAGCTCTATTTGTTTGTTGTGCAGTCGGATCCCCCTGCCATGAGGAATATGCCAATCGTTCACTGGATGAATCTCATTGGATTGCGCGATAAGCAATCTACCGTTGCCTATCGTGATAACGACCTTGTATGTTCCGTTTGGATTACCGTGCCGTTGAATATTGCGATATATCTCCCTCATCAACGACAGCAGAACATCTTCCTGCTGCACCGATATGCCTTCGGCAACTCCGGATATTTCCGTTTTCCCTCTAAAGCCTAAGTTCTGCAGCAATGCATCTTCCGCATCCGTAACATCTTCCAAGTGCTCCATGAATGTGCCATGCGATGGCATAATCTGCTTGGAATCCTCATTGCTGAGCAGATCTATGACCTTATATATATCCCGCAAGGTTGAGACAGCGAGACGATTGACATCAGACCAAGCATGGTTTTCACAACCACCAGTATGAATATTATGCTGTGCAATCTGCGATATTTTAGTCAGATTCGCTGTTGTGGAGTCATGAATGCCAGCGGCGATCCTATTCCTCATTTGCAGATGCTCCAGCCTCATCTTATCGATGCGATTCAGATCAACCTGCTTCCTCCAACGCAGGGCATATCCAACAAAAATCGCACAGCCGAGCATAGCCAGAGAATTGATCACACCATACATATCCATGCCCGTGTCATAATGCCATGCAACCTGAATAATGAAGACTCCCACCGATTCAACTGCGAGCATCAACAGGCATATCCGCAGGCGGGACGAATACCCCAATATTCCAAGTACCGCGAATAAAGTCAGCAAAGGGTTCGGCACCGTCTCTGTCATAGGCAGCAACGTACCTATGATAGAGACAATTCCTAAACCGAACGATGCCGGTAAGGGCATGACGATTATTCCGGCAATACATACTATGGCAATTGCCGCATAGATAATCTGGACCATATCAAGCGGAAGCACAAGTGCGATATTCGAAAAAGTCAAAGCATAGAGCGCAGCGGCTATGAGGATATATGGGATTCGCGCACTGCACCATTGCCTCAGCCCCGTGAGAACCTCTCGAATTCTATCGTTCATTGTTCCACCACATCGCCATTGCTTCCTTGGTACTACGCGCATTCAGCTTCTTGCGCAATCGGATAATATGCGTCTTCACGGTGCCGATGCCAATGGACAGCATGTCGGCAATATTGCGAGGCTCCATGCCTTGCGCCAAAAGCGTCAGAATCTGCTGCTCCGTGGGCGATAGGCGTTGAATCGGGCACATATCGGATTCCGCAAGTCGTTGATGCGCGGTCTTCGCATCCACAAAATCGATGTTCCCGCACATCCCCAATGTGCCGTGCTTGACTATCACATCAATCGAGTCAACAAGTTCATTGAGATTGACTTTAGGAATAATGCCCTGAGCACCAGCTTCAGCGGCACGGTTTGCATAGCGATCAATCGAGAATGCCGTGATAGCAAGCAACGGAACCCGCTCGGTTCTTCGACGTATTTCCCTGCACACACTTACGCCACTAATATCTTCCAGGCTCATGTCAGTCAATAAGATATCCGGCATAGTAACGGGATCCAAAGCCCAATCAATGGCATCGGCGCCTCTACGCGCGGACCAGCACACGTCGAGCCGTGGGTTCCTGCGAGGGATGGCCATCTTCAGCATGTCCAAGGTAAAGGCATCGTTGTCCACCAGTGCCACGCGAATGCGGGAATCTTGACGATCGTTCATATTTCATAGAATAGCTGTACTCCCAAAAGCTGAGCAGGAATCCACCAACAGTTGGGTGCCGATTCGGACGCTTCCCGCTAATTGCCTGTCGATTCGGTCGTTTCCGGGGCTGAAAACGACCGAATCGACACTCATCTGCCAGAATTCGTTCGAATCAGTCGAGTTCCTCTTCGGCTTCCTCTTCGATTGCGTCCTCAACCGCATCCGCACCGTATTCGCCGGCAAGCAGCAGTTCGAATTGCGCCTCATCCAGCATGGGGATGCCAAGCTCCTCGGCCTTGGCGGCCTTGGAACCGGCGTTCGCGCCGATCACCACGTAATCGGTTTTCTTGCTCACCGAGCCGGCGGCCTTGCCGCCACGCTCCATGATCGCCTCCTTGGCGGAATCACGCGAGAAGCCCTCCAGCGAACCTGTAACCACCACGGTCTTGCCGGCCAGGGTCTGCGGCAGGCTGCTCTTGGCTGCCTCGCCCACACCCACGCCGGCCGCACGCCATGCGGTCAGGGTCTGGCCTCGCCAGTCCCCCGGTTCGCGCGCGGCGGCGAACCAGTGCACCACCGATTCGGCGATTTCCGGCCCTACGCCGTCGATCTGCGTCAGATCGTCCACACTCGCCTTGCTGATCGCGTCGAGCGATCCCATGGCGGAGGCGATCAGTCGCGCGGTGGGCGGCCCCAGTCGGCGGATCGACAATGCCACGAGCACGCGCCACAGGTCGGCCTGTTTGGCCTTGTCGATTTCCTCAAGCATTTTGCGCGTGTTCTCGGCGGGTTTGACGATGATCGGCGTAATCGTGGTCTCGCCGGACCGTGATGTCTTCGTCTCCTCACGCACCACCACGGCATCATCAGGCACATTGAAGCCCGGATAGCGTGCAACGAGTGAAGACTCGGCAGATTCCACGCCGTCAGTATTCTCGGCACCGGCCTTTTTGCGCATCTTGGGCGCGGGCGCGGCGGTCGTCCAGAAGGCCGGCACCTGATGCCATAGGCCGGATCCGCCGATCCTCTTGCGCACCTTGCGTTTGCGCCCGTTATTGCCCATGACTTCGCGCACTTCGATGATCGGCGCCTCGCGCCATACACGCACGTCTTTGAGATCGGCGGCGGTCAGATCGAAGATACCCGCCTCGGAGCTCAGCACCGGGGTCTGCACGGGCGGAAGCTCCACTCCCTCCACCGGCTCGTATTCCTCCGGTTCCTCGCCGGGCGCGACTAGGATCTCGGTGATGTTCGGCGCGAACGTCGCCACGGAATCCGGCCTGTTCTCCTCCGGATTCGTCAACGCGATGGCCGACTGGTCGCCCAGATGCTCGATGTCGAATGCCTTGCGCATGCCCAACGAGATCACACGCTCGGTCAGCTGCGCCGGGCAGCTTTCCACATTCGGGCAGCGGATGTCCTTGTCGCCCTCTTTGGCGGGCGCCAGCTTCGCCCCACAGCTCGGGCAATGCTCGGGCATCACGAACTCGCGCAACTCGCTCTCGCGCCCTTTGCGGCGTTCCAATACCGGCCCCACCAGTTCGGGGATCACATCTCCGGCCTTGCGCACCACCACGGTGTCACCGATCAGAATGCCTTTGCGCTTCACCTCGAACGGGTTGTGCAGCGTGGTGCGGGCCACAGTGGAGCCGGCCACATGCACGGGCTTCAGCATGGCCACGGGGGTCACGCGCCCGGTGCGCCCCACCTGCACGGTGATGTCAAGCAGTTCGGTGTTGACCTCCTCGGGCGGGTACTTGTAGGCGATAGCCCAGCGCGGCGCACGCGAAGTGGCACCCAGGGAACGCTGCAACGCCAGATCGTCCACCTTGACCACAATGCCGTCGAGCGCATGCTCGATGTCGCCGCGATGCTCGCCGTAGTAGTCGATCATGTCAAGCACTTCGGCGAACGAGGCGACAGTGCGGTTGTGCGGCGAGACCGGCACACCCCACTTGGTGTACAGCTCATAGGCCTCGGACTGGTCGTTGATCTCGTCATGCCCGGCATGCCCCGCACCCCATTCGAGTCTGCCGATGCCGTGCGCGTAGAAGCTCAGACGGCGGGTGGCGGTGATGCGCGGATCCTTCTGACGCAGCGACCCGGCGGCCGCGTTGCGCGGGTTGGCGAACGGTTCGCGCCCGGCATCCTCCTGCTCGTCGTTGAGTCTACGGAAGTCGTCCCAGCGCATGAATACCTCACCGCGGATCTCCACGAAGTCGGGGATGTCTTCGGTGGGGCCGGCAAGATTGGCCGGAATAGTGCCGATGGTGCGCACGTTAAGCGTGATGTCTTCGCCGGTCACGCCGTCGCCGCGCGTCAACCCCTGTTCGAGTACGCCGTGGCGGTAGATGAGGTTCAACGCGAGCCCGTCGATCTTGACCTCGCAGCTCATCGGCAGCGGCTTGCCCTCAGGCCAGTCGAGTCCGCGCAGCACGCCGTCGTACCAGTCGTGCAGCTCTTCGATGGAGAACACGTCGTCAAGACTCATCATGCGCGAGGGGTGGCGTACGGACACGAAGTCGTTGGAGAAAGTGCCGCCGACGCGACGCGTGGGCGACTGCGGATTGTCAAGCGTGGGGAACGCGGCCTCGAGCCGTTGCAGACAGCGCAGGCGCGCATCATAGGCGGCGTCGGAGCTGACCGGCGCATCGTCGATGTAGTAGGCGATCTGATCGGACTCCACCCATGCGGCGAGCTTCGCCCACAGCCGGGCGGCGGTGTCCGCCTCCATGCCGGAGACATCGAGCCGGTTCAGCCGCAGGGCGTCCTCGTCGGTGGCCTGCAGCACGGCCACCCACTGTTCGGAGCCGCTGGGGAATCGTGCGATGCCCTCATTGGCCACAATGGCAATGTCGGGTTCGCCGTTCCGTTCGTCCTTACTATCATCCGCATTCGTCGACGCGCCTGCCAGACCGTCGAAATCCCATGCCAGCTGTTCGCTCTCGTTGCTCATACTCCCCGATTCTATTCGCTCAGCGAACGGATGAACTGCGCCTGCACCACGTCAATGCCGTTCGACTCCGTGTCGTTCATGCGTGCCGCCGCCACCGCCAGCGTACGGGCGGGAACGAACAGGCCTTCGTCCACGGTGATGCGCACGGCCTGGCGCACGATGCCGGCGGCTTCGGTGTCCGGCCAGACGGGCAGACCGTGATGCTTGAGCACCATGGCGGCCTCCTGAACGTTCTCCGGCACGAGAATGCATTGCGAATCGGCTCGCGAAACAAGTTCGCGCAGCTCCTCCTCCAAGGTCATGATCTTCCCGGGCGCAATGTGGTTGCTCATGATGTATGCCGCGGCGGCGGTGTCGAAACGATCCTGCATCCATTCGGCATATGCCAGACGATAGTAGGCGAACGCGGCGTCGTCACGGTCGAGCGCCACCAGCAGCGCGTTCAGGCATGCAGCACGCGCGGAATCCCAATCCTCGTCCCGCGCCAATTGCACGGCGAGCTTGAGATGCGCCAACGGGTAGGACGGCGCGTACGCCACCATGGCGTTCAGGTGCGGCAGCGCCTCCTTGGTTCCCCTAAGCTGCGCGTACATGTCGGCCATTTCCATGTGCATGTAGAACAGATTGTCGGGGATGAGCACGGTATGCTCGTCGGGCGTGGCGAACAAGCGATTGTATACCACGCGTTCCGCGTAGGAGTTGAAATATCGCGGCACTCCATCGCCCTGCGCATACAGCGCATCCATACGCTTGAGCAGGTTCTCCGCGGACTCGCATGCCTGATCCGGCTGCCCGGAGAACAGCATATCGTGCATGCGTGCGCGTTCGTTGTCAAGCTGGGTCGCAAGATCAAGCTTGACCGTTGGGGTATCGCGCCCGTCGATCAACGCGCCGGCGATCGCCGCGGACTGCTCGCTCAGCTCCGGATCGGCGATGGTGTCGATGATGCGCGTGGCCTCCTGCGCCTTGGCGACGGATGGCATGGCCGTATCCGAGGCGAGACGGTGGAATTCGCTGTCGGCACGCTGCATCACATCGACGCGTTGGATGGATAGGCCGAACGCATTGCGCGCGCCCAATGCCTGCGCCGCCTCCGGAGTGAACTCGTGATCAGCCATCTCCGGTTCCTCCTGGGAGCCGGCTGGAGCGAAACCACGATCACGCAGGTCGAAGTCGGGCACGATCTGCTTGAGGCCGCCGTTCTCGTCAACATCGATTGTCGCATTGAACATACGGTACGTGTCTTGGGGGTGTTCAAGCCCGTCCTGCCTGATGCGTTCGAGGAATTCGTTTCGGGTGAACCGGACCGTGGCCAGCGTGCGTACCGTGGGATTGCGCCTGAGCACGTTCATCGGATCGTCTTGATTGCCGTCATCGTCGCTTTTGAATCCGGCCGGCTGTTCGCCCGGGTCGGCGAAGGTGGTCTCGTCGATGTCGATGCCTTTGACCAGATCCTCGAACCGCTGTTCCATGGAGGCGTCGCCGGCATCGGCATCGGATTCGTCATGAGGCGCGCCGACCGGCGGCATGAACGAGTCCGCACCCATCTCGGCAATGGATCGAGCCGCGGTACGGGAAGGGTCGCCGTGCATATCGCCGTCCTTGGGCTCGGCCTTGCTGCCGGTCGGTCCCATATCACCGGTATGCATGCGCTCGAATGCGCTCAACGCCTCGCTCATCATCGCCTCGATGGCGGTGTCCTGTTCGGCCACGGCCTCCTCAAGACCGAGCGAGTCAACATGCAGCGACACCTCCTGCACAGTGTCACATGCGCCAAAGCTCAGCAACGCCAGCATCAGGCCGACGCGCAGATTATAGTCGGCACTGAGCGCCGCACGCTCGCGGTCCCTCAAGGTTACCCATTGGCCGGACTGCTCGTCATAGCGGGTCGCGGGCATCATCGAAACGCCGGCCGTGGTGAAGCCGACCGCCACGCTCCCCCGCGCAAGATCGGACCGCAATGCCGCGTCGAATCGGTACGGCAGGCGCAGGCTGCGTACCAGCAGCGACATGGTCTGCCGATACACCCATTCGGAATCGGCCGGTTTACCCGTCTCCTTCGAAGCTTTGCGAGCCGTATCGAACAGGATCTGCATGGAACTGTGCCCCGGTTCCGGCGCATGGTCGACGCCCAATGCCAGCAGGGCCGGGTTCTTCAGCAGGTTCATGTCGATGGCCGCCGCCTGCTCGCGCGTCACGGTCTCCTCCGTGGGTTCCAATCCAAGACGCGAGTTATGTTCAAGCCACGAGCTGACCATGGCGAATCGGTTGAGGTTGCCTTCGATGGCGAGCGCCCGCAGCGCTGGGGCAAGCGCCAGCGAGGAATCCCAGTTGAAGAAGTATGCGCCGGAATAGCTGGAGGTGTACAGGTGCAACGGTTCGGCCCCGTGCTTGGCTTCAAGTCCGGGGATTTCGTCGAGTGCCCCGGCTTCGCGCATGAGCTCGGCGAAGTGGTCTTCGAGGCCGGAGACGCGCATGTTGCGGGCACGGGCTTCCAGCATGTCGCGTACGGAACGGCGTATTGCGCCGATCGGCGCCTCGCGGTTGAGCCTGCGGAAGATGTTGCCGGCGCCGAAGCCGATCAGTGCGCCGCTCATCTGTGGCAGCATGTATGCGGCGAAGAAGGCGATGGCGATGGCGTCGCGGTATTCGAGGTTCTCCCGCATGGTGCCGGGCAGGTTGCGACGCATCTGTTCGAGCCGGTATCTGCCGTCTTTGCGTGACCATGCTGCCAGCCAGGTCATACGGCCGGTCATGTCTCGCCCGACCACGCCGCCGTAGTCGTGGCGTTCCTTGGAGAAGATGAAGCGCGGTTCGATGCCTTGCGGATCCATGCCGATCTCGTTGCCGACGAAGACGCGCCCCTTGCCATCGGCCACGGCAATCTGTGCGAAACGATCGCGCCCGGCGAACAGGCCGAGGGAGAATACGTTGCCCTGGTAGGTTGTGCTGGGCAGCTGCGCCCAGCCGAGGGTCAGTTTGCCGGGGACCTCGTCGAAGTCAAACATGTGGCGTTTGACCAGGGGGCCAAGCCGAACGGCATGTTCGGCGAATTGGTCGATGATGCGCTGTGCCGGCTGATTGTGCGCCCCGGTGTTTGATGCATCGTGGGATTGCGCAGGCGCGGTGGAGTCGCTGCCGGCGTGGAACCTGTTCTTGTCTGGGCGCGGGTCGGACGTGGCGCCGAACGGGTCGACCATGCGCATGGTCGCCTTTCCTTGGCGCGACAACCGCGACGCCCATTGCCGCGCGCGCCCCAGGGCATCCCCGAAGGGGTCGGAGTGTGACTTGCGTGCTGACATACCCACATTCTTTCAATTCATTCAGACATGCCCGCCGATTATTGCCCTCGGAGAAACCCGGAGGCTCGGGATGGCTGCCATACTCGTTCCATTGCCGTGTTCGCTGTCGGGCGTGGCTCTGGCGACGCCACGCCCGTCATCGTTCCCGTGTGCGGTTGCGGTTCTCTACGCAATCGTTTACAGGAACCAAGCGAATACATTGTAAAACAGGTTGGGCGCGGCGGAGACCAGCGCATCGTGGCGGCCGATGGTGAACAGCGACAATACGGCCACCGCAATGGCGAACAGTGTCGCCAGTGCGATCACCAGTCGCGCCGCACGGATTCCTACCGGCGGGTTGCTGGCATGCGATGCGCCGTTGCCATCGATCATGCCTGGCTCCCCCAGCAGCCGCAGCAGTACCGGCAGGCTTGCCAATACGAACAGCCATCCGAAGTCCGCCATATATCTCCAGCCGAGTCCGGCGTTCATGGCGTCGAATACGACCAGGACAAAGGCCAGCGCCAATGCCGTCAGTGTGGTGCGCGTGCGCCCGGGCCGGCCGTCTTGAGAGTGCAGGAACGGTAGGGCGAATGCCAGAGCCGCCACCGGGCACATGGCGAACAGTCCTCCGATCATCGGTTCCATGTAGGACCATTCGGGCATGGCGGCAGCCGATAGCGCGATCCAGGGGAAGCTGCCGGTGAAGCGCAATGGCAGCAGCAGATAGCTGCCGATTGTCGGCATGATGTTCGCCGGGGAAACACGGTATGCCGTCATATCGGTGACGGTGAGCTGGTAGCTGTTGCCGAAATTCAGTGGCGAGCCGAATCGCGCCGCATTGTAGGCCATGAGCGGCAGGACGGGGATGAGTGCCGCGATGATGACCACGATTGGAGCACGCAGCGTCGTCGCCATGGGTTCCGCTCCGTTCCGCAGTGCGCGGACGATGGCCTTCAGTTGCGGCCAGAATATGGCGATGCCCAGCAGTGCCGTCAGGCAGAAGGTGGGGCGACAGCCGAAATTCGCCGCGATGCACAGCGAGCCGAAGCCGACCTTGGTCAACGAGAGCGCGGAAGCATCCCCCACCTGCCACCGGTTGACGGCGCGTATGGCGGTACAACGGCCGCGAATGCCACGCCGCCCGGTTCCGGCATTATCGTTGGCGTTTCTGCATTCCGCCCCAAGCCACAGCCAGATTCCCAATGCGCTCAACGCGAGGGACGCGGCGAACGGCACCGAATAGAAGTTGCGGCGGAACAGCAGGTAGCCGGCGTTCGACCCCAACAGCATGGTGGTAAGGGCGATGGATGTGGCGCCCAGCGATGTTTTCGGCGCGATGCGGGCGATGACGCGGATGACAAGCAATGCCAGGAACAGTATGGCGAGCAGCATGAGCAGCAGCACGGCGGCGCCGCTGGACAGCATGTGGCCGGTCAGCAATCGATACGGCATGAACAGCAGCACGGCCGGCAGCACGCCGAAATACGAGTACCAGTGGCCGTTGTAGTAGACGTAATCCCAGTAGATCGGGTTCACGCCTTCGGCGAGCAGCCGCGCACGGACATCGGTATTGTACGGATTCGCGGCTGCGGCGAGCGCGTCCGGCACATTCAGGTCCAGCGATGTTCGGCCTTGCAGCAGTGCGTCGGCGATATGCCCGTATTGGTCGAAATCGTAGGTGTACCCGCCCGCTTCGTGGAACACCAGTGGCTCGCCGGCCAGCTGCGTGACGATGCCATAGACCATGGCAAACACGATGGGAGCTGCGATGCATAGGCCAAGCGCCCGTTGCGCGGTGCTTGCCGTGTCAAGCGGGATGCGCCAGAGCCGCGATCCGGGTCGCCAGCATGCCACGGCAAGCAGTATGGCCGCCATAATCGCCACGCGTGCCGGGTTGAAGTCGAAGGGGACTTTGACATTGGCGCGCACCGCCTGGATGGGGATGAGCGAACCCTTGGGCTCTTCGATGCTCATGCGCAGGGTTCCCGATCCCGGCGCATGGACATAGCAGGAACGTGGGGACTGCGGGCTGAACGATGTCGCAGACAGGCTTCGATGGTCGACCGACACCCTGATGTGCACGGCGGTGAGGGCTTTGCCTGTGACGAACGAGGGATCGATGCGGGCGTAGTCGGAGGTGCCGTCGGCCTGTACTTCAAGCCATGCCTCGGTAGGGTCGGTGATGCGTAGCATGCCTTCCTTGGTACGTTCGAGGCCGGATCCCATGGCATTGGCATATGCGGCGGTGTCGGTGCTTGCGCCGACCGTGCGCCAGAACGGCATGTTGAACGCCACGCATTCGATGAGGAGTATCGCCAGTATCGCGGCCAGTATCGTGCATAGCGTCCGTCGGCGTGCACGACGGCCCGTATGGATATGCCGAGGGTTCCTGGGCGCTGGGCGGTAGGGAAGGTGAAACACCCCCTCATTCTATATGTCGGTGCAGGATATGACGGTGGCATCACGCACGCCATGCACATGCCTCGTGTAGCCGCATGCGTAAGATGGCGGTATGCCATTTTTTGCCAAGCGCACCATGCAGCCGAAGCCGCAGCAGCTCACTTTCGCCCTTGCCGATGCGGGGCTCGTCTACGATGACGGCACGGCCGGGCTGAACCCCACCTCGCTGACCATCGCCGAACGCCGTGTGGCCGTCATCGGCTTGAATGGCACCGGCAAATCCACGCTGCTGGGATTGTTGGACGGTACGCTGAAGGCCACCACGGGATCGGTATCGATCAGCGGAAACGTGCCAGGTTGCGCCACGGAAACCCTTGATCCGACTTCCAAACGCGATATGAAGCGCATCGACGAGCTGATCGGGCGCGTACGACGCGAGGAGATTCCCGAATCCTTCCATCATGCCGATTCCATCGCCGACGCAATCGACTCCATGTTGAAGAAGCGCCGCGTGCCCGAATCCGAACGCCAGGCGACCATCGGCAATCTGTTCGCGCATTTCTCCCTGGCCAATGCGGCGAAGGAGCCCGCATCCGCGTTGAACAGCGAACAGCGGCATCTGCTGGCGATCGCCGCGGCACTGAGCCTGAGACCAAGCTGCATTGTGGCGGACGAGCCTTCCAAGGGACTGGATGAGATCGGCACCGCGCATGTGGCCAAGGCCCTGTTCTCATATAACAGTCAGGTGATCTTCGCCACGCACGACACGGATATGATCGTGCGCCCCGACTATGCGATCGAACGCACACTGGTGCTCGACAGCCAGTCCATCGTGTTCGACGGCACACCGGTGGACGCTGTCGCGTTCTACACCGATCTGATCCGTCGGCGCTACGAGACAGCTAGGCTCGCCTGAAAAGACTCGGGCCGAATCGGCCAACGATTGAGACGGCCCGATCAGCCGAGCATCGTCCGCACGGTGTCGAGCACGGCCGCGATGCTCCGTTTGAACTCCTCCGGTTCTGGCAGAAGGGACACTGCCAGGTACCCGTTCGAGGTCATGTCGAAGAAATACCCCGGCTGGCCGGTAAGCCTGTGATCCGCGATCAGTTTCAATACCAGCTCGTTCTCGTCCAATACCGACGGCACGCGCAGCAGCACGTTCCAACCACCCTCGGGGCGCAGCACGTTCACCACGCCCAGCTCATCGGATTCCAGCATGCGGTGCAACGCGGCAAGATTGCCACGCACCCGCTCGCGCACACGGTCGGTCTGTGCTTCGGCGGCATCCAGCAATGCGGGGATACACCCGGCGATGATGTCGCTCATCGGCAGGTAGTCGTCGGCGATCACATCCAATCGCCGCTGTGCCTCGGCAACATCGTCGTCCGGCCCGGACACGCGAATCCAACCGACCTTGGCGTGCGGGGCGGCCAGCATCTTCGAGAAGCCGTCGAGCGCGAAGGTGAGCACGCCTTCCTCGCCGGCCAGTCTGCGGTTCGCGGCGATGGGCTCCAGATCGTAGTCGAAGAACACCTCGTCGGCGATGATGGCGATGCCGCGTTCACGGCACAGGGCGACCAGGGCCTCACGCTCGTTCTCCTTGACGTATGAGCCAGTGGGGTTGTTGGGGTTGATGAGCACCAGCGCCCGAACACGTTCGCCTTCGGGCGAGTCGAGGATCGCCGCGATGTCGGCGGGTTCGATGTACCACGCGCCGTCGTAGTGCAGCTGGTATTCGATCGCATGCACGCATTCGAGGCCGGCGATCGATTCGATCAGCGGATAGCCGGGCTTGGGGGCGAGCACCGCATCTCCCGCGTCGCAGAGCAGTTTGATGAGCCAGGAATACGCTTCGGATGTGGACGACAGCAGGTACAGACGTTCCGGATCGACTGCACGCCCGCTCTGATCGCCAAGAAATCCTGCCAGGGATTCGCGTGCCGCCTTGGGGCCGCGCGGGTTCGCCTCGTAGACGTTGGGGATCTCCTGCGGCGCCAGGCCATGACGGGTGGGGTTGGAATCGCTGAGTTTGCCAAGCGTGATGCCTGCCGTTGCGGCGCTGGCCTGGGCGGCGGCGATCGGGTTCGGCGCGCTGATATCCACGCGGGACGAGAAATGCACAGTCATGCGTTCCAGCCTACTCCGTGCCGTTCACGGCCGATCATCGGTCATCCCGCGTATGCAGAACGCCTCTTCCCATATACGCGAAACGGGGAGGATCGGAACGAACCGATCCTCCCCGTTCAGCAATCAGCACAGTCGCCTATGCGACGGCGATTCAGTGCTGCTGCTTGACGCTGGCATAGTAGGCGGCACCGATGATGCCAGCCTCGTTGCGCAGTGTTGCCGGCACGACCTTCGTCTTGATGTCGATGCGCGGAATGAACTTGTCGGCCTGACGGGACACGCCGCCGCCAATCACGATCAGATCCGGGTTGAAGTACTTCTCCAACAGACCGTAGTACTTGGTCAGGCGCTTCGACCACTTCTTGTAGCTGATGCCTTCGATGTCCTTAATGGAGGATGCGGCGTACTTCTCGGCGTCCAGATGCTTGGAGTTGAGAATGATGTGGCCGAGCTCGGTGTTCGGAACCAGAACGCCGTCCATGATCAGGGCGGTGCCGATGCCGGTGCCCAACGTGGTGGCGATGACCAGGCCCTTCTGGCCCTTGGCAGCGCCGAACTGCTGTTCGGCGAGACCGGCGGCGTCGGCGTCGTTCACCACGGTGATCGGGCGGCCGCAAGCCTGCGAGAACACCTCGGTCACGTCGGTGCCGACCCAGGACTGATCCAGGTTGGCCATGAAGTCCAGCGGCTGGCCGGGCTTGATCGGGGCCGGGAAGGCGACGCCCACCGGCACATCGGCCGGTACGTCGAAGTGTTCCAGCTGCTGCTTGACGATGGCGGCCACCGCTTCCGGAGTGGAGACCTCCGGGGTAAGAATCTTCAGACGGGGTTCGGCAAACTCGCCCTTCTCAAGATTGACGGGTGCGGCCTTGATTCCAGAGCCGCCGATATCGACGCCAAAAGCCTGAGCTGTTTCAATCATCTTTGACCTCTCTTCGCAGAAGGTGAATAGTTAGCGAACCGGTAATATCATGGTATCGCCCGAGTACGCTGTGGCACGCGGGAAATCCCGTAACACCACTGCATCTTATGCAAACGTATGCGATAAATTCCGACCCCGGCGTGGCGCAAACGTTGCCATTCGGTATCTCAGCAAATGGTCATCACGCCACCGTAGTCGTGCGCACCGTGTAGAAACGATTCCGTAAGTTTCAGGGAAGGTGAAATTCCTTACTGGCGGTAAGTCGGCGCCCGGCATTCATAACGGAGCGCACGGCAAGCCCGCGACCCGCGCAAGCGGCCGATTCGGTGCGATTCCGAAGCCAACGGTACAGTCCGGATGGAAGAAACGAGGAGCTCCTATGAGCCAGTCTTCTGCTATGCAATCCCATAACGATTCCAGCAACACCGCCGATTCGCAGGTCACGGCAGCGAACGCCGCACAAGCCGAAGGCACCGAGCGGAACCAGCGCGCCACACCGTCGAACCACGCCACCGGCACGCATTCCACCGGCGTCGCCGACCACGGGCGCTGGTCCACACGACGCATCGCCATATACGCGCTGTTCGTCGCGCTCGCCATGGCCGCCAGCCTCATCGAACTGCCGATCTTCCCCGCGGCGCCATGGCTCAAATACGATCCGTCCGGCATCGTCTGCCTTATCGCCGGCTTCGCCTTCGGCCCCTACGCCGCTGCAATCGTTTCCATTCTCGGTTTCCTTCCCCACGTGTTCACCAGCCCGTGGGGCGCGCTGATGGGCATGCTGGTGGCATTGGCGATCTCCGTTCCCGCTGCACTCGTATACCGCCGCAAGCGCACGCGCAACGGCGCGATGGCCGGCATGGCGCTGGGCATGGCGATCGCACTGGTGGTGGCCTTGGTCTCGAACCTGCTGGTCACCCCACTGTACGCGCATATGACGGTGGCGCAGGTGGCCGCAATGATCGTACCGATCCTGCTGCCGTTCAACCTGCTGAAATTCGCGATCCACGCCGTGGTGACCTTCCTCATCTACAAACCCGTCACCGCGCTGATCGACCATGCCGCCTAAGCCGACCAGGCCACCTAGACCGACCATGCCGCAGATGACGGAAAGCACGATGAATACGCCAGGCACCGATCCGATAGTCGAACTGCATGACGTACGGTTCAGCTATGACACCGGCGCACACTGGACGCTCGACGGCATCGACCTGACCATCATGCCCGGCGAACGCATCTGTCTGACCGGAGCGAACGGTTCGGGCAAATCCACACTCGCCCGCCTTATCTGCGGCCTGGCCGCCCCCGATTCAGGCACGGTGCGACTGCTGGGCATGCCGGTATTCACTACGGCGGACGGCCCGGACGCCGAATCCTACCGGGCGGCCCGCCGCGGCATCGGCGCGGTATTCCAGAAACCCGAAGACCAGATCGTCACCACCATACTCGAGGACGACGTGGCGTTCGGGCCAGAGAATCTCGCCGTACCGCACGGCAAAATCGGCGAGCGCATCGACACCGCCTTGCGTGCGGTCGGATTGCAGCGTCAACGCCAGGCCGACCCGACACGCATGAGCGGCGGGCAGCAGCAGCGTGCCGCCATCGCCGGCATGCTCGCCATGCAGCCGCGCCTGCTGGTGCTTGACGAACCGACCGCCATGCTGGACGAAACCGCACGCGCCGACGTCATGCAGGTGCTCGACGAACTGCAGCAGCGCGGTACCACCATCGTCCATGTGACGCACCGCCCTGAGGAGACCGCTCACGCGACGCGTACGCTCAGGCTGGAACACGGCAGACTCATCTCATTGACACAGCCGGCGACGCATACGGCGGAATCGACTGCGGTCACGCCGATGGAAACCGACACAGCCAATGCAAATGCCACAGCAGATACAGTGAACGCAACCGTCGCAGACACCGTTCCCGCCGACCTACAGCCTTCCGACCATCAGTGCGCCGGCAATCCACTGGTCGCCATCGACCATCTCACCTACACCTACCCCGGCACAACCACACCGGCACTCGCAGACCTGTCGTTTACCATCGACCACGGCGAGACCATAGCCGTCATAGGTTCTAATGGCGCCGGCAAATCCACCCTCGCACGAGTCATATGCGCACTCGCCAAGCCAAACAGCTGCACGGTCATGGTGGACGGCATTCCGTTGCATCGCGCCAACCGCAGGCAGCGAGCGCGCGTGCACGCCTCGGTCGGCTACATCATGCAGCATCCGGAGCATCAGTTGTTCGCCTCAAGTGTCGCCGAAGACATCGCCTTTGGTCCAAGTAATCAGGGGCTCAGCGAATCCGAGGTGACACGACGGGTCGAAGAGACCATGCGCCTGCTGCATATCGACCATCTTGCCGACTGCTCGCCGTTCGCCCTGTCGGGAGGCCAGCAACGACTCGTCGCCATCGCCGGGGTGCTGGCGTGCCGTCCCAAGCTCATCATCATGGATGAGCCGGCGGCAGGGCTGGACGCCGACGCCCGCAGGCGTCTGCACGCTCTGATCGGGCGGCTGCACGAACGGGGCGTGGCCGTCATGCTTATTACGCATGATACGGACGAGGCCCGTGCGGTAGCGGATCGCATCGTGCGCATCGCTCCGGCCGCGGGCGCGGATGAGCGGGATGTGGCATCGCGCGGCGAGAGCGCAACGACTTCGACACGCAACGGAACCGCACATGGGCACAGACCTGGTCACAGCGAACGCCGGCAATCCAAGGACCGTGTCTCCGCTTCCTTCGTCGCCCGTCTCGACCCCCGTGTGAAACTGCCGGTATTCCTGCTGGTCATGATGTGCGCGTTCGTCATCTCGAATGGCCACCAGCTGGCCGTTGGCGCCTGCGCGGTCGCCGTGGTGTTGGCGGCGTCGCGTATCGGCGTACGGCGGCTATGGCGTTCGATCCGCGTATTTCTGGTGTTGTTCGCGTTTATGGGATTGGCGAATGTGTTCTTCGTGCGCACGGGCACGGTGCTTGCGACCATCGGTTCCGTTCCCATCACCGATGACGGGCTGGCCATATCGGCACTGTATATCTGCCGTTTCGCCATGGTTATCGTGCTGGGTGCCGTATTCCTTGCCACCACCACGCCCACGGCCATCACCGATGCCGTCGATTCGCTGTTCTCCCCGTTACGCAGATTCGGCTTGCACACGCAGGAGGTGGCGCTGGTGTTCAGTCTGGCGTTACGGTTCCTGCCGACGCTGGCGATGGAGACCCGCGCGATCATGGACGCGCAGGCGGCTCGTGGCGGCTCCATCGAAACCGGTTCTCCGTTACGACGCCTACACGCCATGGCGGCGATCATCGTGCCGGTGTTCGCCGGGGCGCTCCGCCACGCGGATAATCTCAGCCTCGCGCTTGATGCGCGCTGCTATGAGGAGGGCATCGATCGGACACATTGGAGAACGTTGCGTATCATGCCGTATGACATCGTATTCGCTACGGGGGCGATACTGACCGTTCTCGCCATCGCGGTATTCGCGTTTCTGCCGTAGTCCATCGGGCATGGGCGCCGGCGACAAGTCTGCGGCGGCACCTTGCGCAACCCCTTGCGGTATGCTGGCGGATGGTATGACAACGCGCATGACCGCATGCGCGCGACGAATCGAAGGACGTATCAATGGCACTGACCAAAAAACAGACCAAGCAGCTGCGCGCATTGGCGAATTCGCTCAAGCCGCTGTTCTACGTAGGCAAGAACGATCTGACCGAAGCCGCAATCAAGCAGGCCGATGAGACCATCGAAAAGCACGAGCTCATCAAATGCGCCGTGCAGGACGGCTCCGAACTGACCGCCAAGGAGGCCGCCGAACAGCTGGCCGAACGGCTGGGCGCCGATGTCGTGCAGACCATCGGCAATCGTTTCGTGATCTACCGTCGTTCCAAGCGCGACGACGTTGAGCATATTCGTCTGGTGCGCGAATAATCCCTCACGCTGCCACGGTGTACGCGCTTAACCGGCAGCAGCAGCACATATATTGAGGCGGCTCCCCATCACAACAATGGGGAGCCGCCTCCTGCATTTACCAGTAGCCGAGCTTTCAGCGTTTCGCCGACGCGTGACGGCGCACGCGAATACGCATGGCCATGGCGAGACAGGTCCAGCCAATCAGGCAAATCAGAATCATCGTGCCGAAAGTCCAGGCACCGCCGACAGCCGTGGCATGAGCGAAGGATGCGGTCCCCTCCCGCCCAGCACCCGCCTGTGCCACCGACAGAATCGTGGAGAACAACGCGGTTCCGGCCGCGCCACCGAATTGCAGGCAGGTGTTGAAGATGGCGTTGCCGTCCGGCTTGAACGCGCCAGGCACCTCGGACAGCGCACTGGTCATCACGTTCGCATTGCCGATCGCATAGAAGAATCCGAAGACGAAATAGAATCCGGCCAGCAGCGTCGCCGTCAGGCGCATGGAGAAGACCAGCATCAGCGTGGGACCGAGAACGGCGATGCCCATGGGGATAAGAATCGGTTTGACAGCGCCGAAACGGTCATAGAGCCAGCCGCCGAGCGGGGCGCACACCGCACCGATCAGAGCGCCGGGCAGCACCAGGGCGCCGGCCACGAACGTAGAAGTGCCAAGCGACAGCTGGGCGACGTTGGTGATCACATAGCCGTAGCCGATGGCGACCAGCGGCATCACCGTGTATGCCACGGCGTGCAGCAGCACCACGGGATCGCGCAGAATGCCCAAACGCAGCAGCGGGGAGAACGCACGACGGGACATGCATACGAACAGCACCAGCGAGCCGAGCCCGACCACCAGGCACACCACGGTCACGATGAACGAGAATGTCGCATCCCCACCGGACACCAGCTTGCCCACGGCCACGCCACCCTGGTTCAACGCGAGCACCAGGCCGACCAGCGCGCATACGATGGCGGTCAGCTGCAACGGATCGAGATAGGCATCCTCATTCGGCACCTTCTGTTCGATGCAACGACATCCGATCACCGCAGCCAATAGAATCAGCGGGACCGCGATGACGAAAATCGCCCTCCACGGCAGAATGCTGGTCACCGCGCCGCCGACGGTCGGCCCGATGGCCGGCGCGACGGTGATCACCAGCGAGCCGACGCCCATCAGTCGCCCAATCTTGGAACGCGGCGACTGTTCGAGGATGATGTTCATCATCAATGGCGTGGCGATGCCGGAGCCGATGCCCTGGATGACACGCGCCAACAGCAGCAGCGGGAAGGCATGCGCAACGATCATGATCAGCGAGCCGATAATGGCCAGCGCCACCGCAGCCAGGAACAGCGCCTTGATCTTGAACCGTCGTTTCAGGAAGGAACTGACCGGCATGGTTGCCGCCACGGACAGCAGGTAGATGGTGGTGATCCATTGGACCGTCGATGTGGTGACGTTGAATTCGCGCATCAGCGCGGGGAACAGCACCGTCATCACGGTTTCCGTAAGAATGCCGATGAAGGCCAGCGAACCGACCGCGACGATGGAGCCGATCAGCCTTCCGCTGATCTTCTCGTCGCTGCCGGGGCGGTCCGTCTGCCTGCCCGATTCGTGTGCTGCCATTGATGTCGTCGCGCCGTTCGTCATGCGCGTATCTGTGCTTGCGTTCATATGTTTGTTCGTATATTCGGTTTCTTGTTCGTTCTCTGTTCGCCGCGTGGCCCGTATTGCGTTCCATGGTGAACATAGCCGTTGGGATTTGCGGTTGTATGTTGTGGAATTGGGTTTGCCAGCCGGCGTATGTATCCTCGTGCCGCGCACCTGCGCGGGAAACGTTTCGTTTGATAGCCGCGCATCAGTCTAGCCGGGTCAGTTGGACATTCGGCCGACAGCTGTCCTTGAACGGCGGAAGCATTATGCAAAGAGCGTTTCCACCCAAAGCCACGCCTCCGCCGTGGCCGTTCTCCCGGCGTGTCCGCCCGTCTTACGAAACGGCGGACGGCAAAAACACAAGACGCGCACGCCCCGAGACGCTGCGCTCAGTCGTGGGGGTCCTCGCTGTGCAGAATCGGCCGGATCTTGGCGAGGCGGGCACTTACCTCATGCTCGTAACCGCGGTCGTTGGGATGATAGTATTCGCGCCCCTTGAGTTCGTCAGGCATGTACTGTTGGGGAGCCACCGCGCCAGGCCAGTCATGTGCATAACGGTAGCCTTCGTGGTTGCCCCATTCCTTCATGAGCTTGGTGGGGGCGTTGCGCAAATGCAACGGCACGGCGCCGATATGCCCCGCGTCCACATCGGCCAGCGCCTCGTTGATGGCATTATAGCTGGCGTTCGACTTGGGAGCCGTGGCCACCGCAAGGGTCGCCTCGGCAAGAATGATCCGCGCTTCCGGCATGCCGACCAACGCCACGGCCTGCGCTGCGGCCACAGTGACCTGCAGAATCTGCGGCGCGGCCATGCCCACTTCTTCGGCGGCGGCGATCATGATGCGACGGGCGATGAAACGCGGATCCTCGCCCGCGCGAATCATACGCGCCAGATAATGTATGGCCGCATCCGGGTCGGAGCCGCGCATGGACTTGATGAACGCGGATATCACATCGTAATGGTCGTCGCCATCCTTGTCGTAGCGCACGGTGGCCGTGTCCATGACGGTTGACACGACATCCGGTGTGATGATGGGCTTGCGCGCGCCTTTCCTGCGCGCTTTGTCCCCTGTCACCGCGCCTGCGGCCGCTTCGAGAATCGTCAGGCTTTTGCGCGCATCGCCACCCGCCATGCGCACGATTTCGTCGATGGCGTCATCGTTCGCCTTGACTTCGCCCTGTAGGCCCTTCGGGCTTTCCAACGCACGAACGATGAGTTCCTTAAGCTGATCGGGTTCCAACGATTCGAGTTTGACTACCACGGAACGCGACAGCAGCGGTTTGATGACGGAAAAACTGGGGTTTTCGGTGGTCGCGCCGATGAAGGTGACGTCACGGTTCTCCACGGCCGGCAGCAGCGCATCCTGCTGGGATTTGGAGAAGCGGTGCACTTCGTCGATGAACAGCACCGTCTCCTTGCCTTGCGACACCAGTCGTTCGTGGGCGCGATCCAGCACGTCGCGCACATCCTTGACGCCTGATGTCACGGCGGAAAGCTCTTCGAATTCACGCCCCGATTGCTTGGCCACAATGGTGGCGAGCGTGGTTTTGCCCACACCGGGAGGGCCGAACAGGATGATGGAGCTGGGAGCGGTAAGCGAGCCTTTGGAAGCGGGATTGGCAAGACGACGCAACGGCGACCCCTGCCCGAGCACATGGCTCTGCCCCACCACCTCGTCGAGGGTGTGCGGGCGCATACGCACCGCCAACGGCCTTGTCATGTCTTCGGGCGCCTCGGAAGCGCCGAACAAATCCTGCTCGCTCATATCTCTCACTCTACCGCGCAGTCGGCGCGCGCCGGGAACCATCGCGTACTGCGCAAAACCACCCCCTACTCCCCAGTGCTGCCGGCAGCCCATCGGCGCTATATGCCACGTATGGCAATACGCCATCGTTAGCGCGACAGCCCCCCGAAAAACGACGATTGTTACGCTGCGCCGCTACGATGGGTACCGGTAGCAATATCGGCAAGGAGGCTGACATGGCTGACAAGGACGCGAAGAAGGGGATCGCCAAGGATTCCGACACGGAAAGAACACTGAACAAGATCGAGAATCATCTTGACACCATCAGACGCGCGAAAACCGTATCGGTGCGTTTGGCGCACGTGGCGAAGGTGAGTGAGCTGTTGAGCTCCGTATGGGATCTGCCACCGGCACAGCTGCTGCGCTTCCATTCCGACATGGATGTCCGTGAAGTCGATCCTCATGCGCTTCCTGGTTGGGGCGGCGACCGTGGCGACGCCGAGCATTTCATGCAGATCAGCTCGTTGAGCATCGCGCGATACCAGCGCCTGCTGTATGCGAACGGTACGAAGAAATCGAACAAGCGTCTGCTGATCGTGCTGCAAGGCATGGACGCCTCCGGCAAGGGCGGCATCGTCCGTCATGTATTCAGTCAGGGCGACCCGATGGGCATCCACTACCACGGGTTCGGCGCCCCCACCGACGAGGAGAGGCAGCATGATTATCTGTGGCGCGTGAAACGGCAGCTGCCGCAGAATGGCTGGATCGGCATTTTCGACCGCTCCCATTACGAGGACATCGTGATGCCGCGCATCTACGGCACGGTTCCGGAAGACCAGTGGCGTGCACGCTACGACGAGATCAACACGTTCGAGCATGATCTGGTGGCCGGCGGCTGCACGATTCTGAAGATCTTCCTCGTGTCCAGCAAGGAGGAGCAGAAGAAGCATTTTCTTGACCGGTTGGACGATCCGACGAAGTATTGGAAATTCGATCCGAGCGATCTGGAAGCGCGTGAACGCTGGGACGAATATATGGACGCATGGCAGGAGGTCTTTGAGAAGACCAGCACCGATGACGCGCCCTGGTACATCGTTCCGGCGGATAATCGCTGGTATTCCAGGGCCGTGGCGTCGGAATTGCTTCGTATCAGCATGCGCAACATGAATCTCATGTGGCCGCCGCTTTCGGTGGATGCGGATGAGATGAGACGCCGTTTGGAGAACGATTAACAGTGGCTGACACGGCTGATATGGGGACAAGCGAAATCCTCGTCTCCATACCAGCCGGCTGCCGTCCTGCTGCCCGCTGTTCAGCGACTGTTTCGCCGATCGAGCACCCGTCTCGGACGGCGAAACGCCCGCAGCGAGATCACGGCGCCCTTGCGGCGTCTGGCCGGCGCGCAACCAGATTGCGGGGGGGCTCGATCAGTTTCCGACCGAATAGTCGAAGAACACCACTTCGCCGCCGTTCTGTGTGGCGTCAAGATCGACCACGCCGGTGATGGCCCAATCGTGGTCGCCATCGGAATCGTCGATGATCTGGCGCACCTTCCATGTGTGCTCGTCGCGTTCGTGCGTGTCGTCCAGCATGAACAGCTTGGGCGAGCGGGCCTCGGCATCGACGTTCACATACTCGTGCTCGTCGTAGTAATCGTCAAGCGCATCCTCCCATTCATGCACGCCGTAGCCCCAGTCCTTGTCGAGGGCGCCGAGCTCCTCGGGCCTGTCAAGATCCATAAGCTGCACACGGCGGAACATGGCGTTGCGCACCAGCACGGTAAGCCCTCGCCTGTCTTCGACCACATCGTTGCCGGAGCCGGGCGCGGCCAGCGACGCCGCGGCCTGCGACGCCTCATCCGACGTATTGCCGGCGTTCTCCCATTCGTCCACCAGACTGGAATCGATGGAACGCACCAGCACGCGCAGCCAGGCGATGATGTCTTTCAGCCGTTCGTCGCGTTTTTCGACCGGCACGGTACGTGCCAGCGAACGGTAGGCATCGGACAGATAGCGCAGCAGGGTGCCTTCGGAACGCGCGATGTTGTATCGGGCGATATAGCCGGTGAAGTCCGAAGCGGTTTCGACCATGTCACGCACCACGGATTTCGGGCTCAGCCAGTAATCGTTCGCCCATGGCACATCGTGACGATACTTGGTGAAAGCCGCATCAAGCAGATCCTCCAACGGCTTCGGATAGGTGATTTCGGCGAGCCTGTCCATGCGCTCGTCATAGTCCAGGCCGTCGGCCTTCATATCGGCCATGGCCTTGTCCTTCGCCGCGCGTTCCTGCGCACGCAATACCTGCCGTGGGTCTTCGAGCGTGGCCTCGACCATGGAGATCACGTCAAGCGCATAGGTTTCCGACTCGGGGTCGAGCAGTTCGAGCGCGGCCAGCAGGAACGGCGACAACGGCTGGTCGAGCGCGAAATCGTCGGGCATATCGAGCGTCATCAGATAGTCCAGGCTGCCGTCGGAGCGGCGTTCGGTCTCGATGACCTCCGTGTCGAACAGGGTCTGGAAGATCTCGTCGGCCCGCTGATGCAGGCGCTCCTTCTGATCCGGGGTCTGCGCCGAATCGTCGATGAGCCGATCGATGCGCTCCCTGGCATCGCCGCCCTGTTCCACCTCGTTAAGCACCATGGAATGCGTGATCTTCAAGTGCGGGACCAGCGTTTCCGGCTCAGCGTCGATAAGCTTGTCGAAGGTGTTCTGGTTCCAGTTCACGAACCCTTCGGGAGCCTTCTTGCGCTTGATCTTCTTCAGCTTCTTCGGGTCGCCTCCGGCCTTGGCTATGGCCTTTTGGTTCTCGATTTCGAATTCCGGCGCTTCGGCAATCACCAATCCTTCGGTGTCGAACCCCATACGCCCGGCTCGACCCGCGATCTGATGGAATTCGCGCGCCTTGAGCTTACGCATCTTATTGCCATCGTATTTGGTCAGGGCGGTAAGCACCACACAGTGAATAGGCACGTTGATGCCGACGCCCAGCGTATCGGTGCCGCAGATCACCGAAAGCAGCCCCTGCTGGGCCAGCTGTTCGACCAGCCTGCGATACCGCGGCAGCATGCCAGCATGGTGCACGCCGATGCCGGTGCGCAGCAAGCGTTGCAGAATCTTGCCGAACGCCGTGGTGAACTTCACGCCTTTGATGGCTTCCGCGATGGCGTTGCGCTGCTCCTTGCTGGATACGCCGGTGGAGGCCAGCGCCTGCGCCGTTTCCAGCGCCGCATCCTGCGAGAAGTGCACGACATAGATAGGCGTTGACCCATCCTTGTAGGCCAGCTCGACCGTGCGTTCAAGCGGATCAAGCGTGTATTCATAGTTCAGCGGAACAGGGCGTGGGGCATTGGCGATGACGTCCACATCCGGCGTGTCGTTCAGCTCGGAAAGCTTGTTCGCGATGGCGTCCACATTGCCCAATGTGGCGCTCATCAGCAGAAACTGCGTTTGCGGCAGGGTGAGCAACGGCACCTGCCATGCCCAGCCGCGTTCGGGATCGCCGAAATAGTGGAACTCATCCATAGCGACCAAACCGACATCGGCATGCTCGCCTTCGCGCAACGCCTGATTGGCCAGAATCTCGGCGGTGCAGCAGATGATCGGCGCGTCGGCGTTGATATGGCTGTCGCCGGTGATCATGCCTACGTTCTCACGTCCGAACACTTCGATCAGATCGAAGAATTTCTCGCTGACCAGCGCCTTGATTGGAGCCGTATAGTACGAACGGCGACCGGTGCACAGGGCCGCGAAATGCATGCCCAACGCCACCAGGGATTTGCCCGACCCTGTAGGCGTGTTCAAAATAACATGGTCCCCGGCGAGAATATCCATAATGGCTTCTTCCTGATGGGGCCATGGCTCGATGCCTTTGACATCGATGGCCCAGTCGAAGAACCGCTCGTAGATATCGTCCGCCGTCAGGTTGCGAGCCCCTTCTCCGCTCGCCCAATCCGGGGCAAGCCGCCCCAGGGAACCATAGGTTGTCTCATCACTCATCTCATTGCCCACCTTATAACCACGTCATCGTATGACCATGCTTCATTGCCCGTATTCAAGGAGCGTCACAGCTACGCTTCCTGGTCTTCGCCCCCATTGCGCAATTCGTTGATCGCCTTTTGGAAATCCTCGAGATTCTCGAAATTCTGGTACACGCTCGCAAACCGCATATAGGCCACTTCGTCCAGATCGCGCAACGGCTTGAGGATCGCCTTGCCCACTTCCGCCGACGTGACCTGCGCCTGGCCGGCGGAACGAAGGTCCTCCTCGACCCGCTGCCCCAGCTTCTTCAGGTCGGATTCCTGCACCGGCCGGCCCTGGCATGCCTTGCGAACCCCGGAAATCACCTTATCGCGATTGAACGGCTCAAGACTGCCGGACCGCTTCTCCACCAGCAGCGTAGTGGTCTCCAACGTGGTGAAGCGACGGTTGCAGTGCAGGCAGAGGCGCCGGCGACGGATGGAGTATCCGTCCTCGCTGACACGAGTCTCAATGACCTTGGTTTCAGAATGATGACAATATGGGCAATGCATGACCCCCACCATACCCGAAACCGCAGGAATTCGCGTGTTGCGACGCGATGCGACACACGGTGCGGTTAGTCGGCCGGCACGATTATCCGCTGCCCGGGAACCAGCACTGCCGAATCGAGTTCGTTAAGCGCCATCAGCTCGTCCACCGTTCGCGCAACATCTCCTCCCTGCGAGGTGATCGATGATGCATACGCCCACAGGGTATCTCCGGGGCGCACCGTGTAGCTCACCACATGCGTAGGCAATGTCGCGGAATCGGCCTTGGGCAGCATCATCATATCCGCCGCCAGCCATACGAGCGCAACAGCAAACAGCGCCACAAGCAGGCAGCCGCATTTTCTTCGTACAACCCCACGCACATCAACCACGCGCACGCCAGGCGCACGCAACGCCTTGCCGAGGTGACGCATGTGAACCACGGCGCTATCTCTTTCATCGGCATCGATCCGCTCGTCGGCACTTGCCCGCAACCCCATTGTGCACCCGAACATCGCAACCACCCTTTCGAACATCTGTTCTATCGAACGTTTGTTCTAAGTGTTGCACAGATGTTCGAATCACGCAACCCGCCACATCGAACAAATGTTTGATTTCAATACGGAATCACGTTAAGCTGAATGGAACGACGAAAGGAGCGTCTTATGAGCGATGTCCCCCCTAAGCCGCAGGCAGACGCCACTGCGTCCGATCTCACCGACCGCCAGCTTCAGGTGCTCAAGGCGATCACCACGTATCAGAACGAGCGCGGCTTCGTCCCCTCGTTTCGTGAAATCGGCGCGGCAGCAGGTCTGAAAAGCCCTTCGTCGGTCAAACATCAGCTGCAAACACTGGAAGACAAAGGCTATATCCGCCTCAACGCCAATAAGGGCAGAGCCGTCGAGATCCTGCACGACCCGTTCTCCGAGGAACCTTCGGGGGCGAACCGTGCCGAGGGCGACTCCCGACACGACATGGCCACCATCATCCCCTTCCCCTCGCAAAACACCAGCGAGGCCGTTCTGGAATCGCGAGACATTCCGCTGGTGGGGCGCATCGCCGCAGGAACACCAATCACCGCCGAACAGCATATCGACGACGTCATGCGCCTGCCCGAGCGCCTTACCGGCTCCGGCGGCAATCTATTCATGCTGGAGGTACACGGCGATTCCATGATCGACGCCGCGATCTGCAACGGCGATTTCGTGGTGGTGCGCGAACAGCATACGGCGGTGAACGGCGATATCGTGGCGGCGCTGCTCGACGGCGAGGCGACGGTAAAGACCTTCCGCAAGGACAAGGGCCACGTGTGGCTTATGCCGCACAATCCCGCCTACTCCCCCATCGACGGCACCTATGCCACCATCATGGGAAAGGTTGTCACCGTCCTGCGAAAGCTGTAGAGTCTGACCAGCACAACAGCACAGTTCGAAGCCCCGGCCACGCGCCGGGGCTTCGTCGTTACAGCGCTAACCGCAAATGGTACTGAGAAGCAGTCTCATCTGCTTTGCCGAAAGGACAAATCATGGCGCATACGCATACCGCCTCCCATGTCGAGGGGAATCAGCAACGGCTGATGGCGACATTGGCCGTCACCGTCACCGTGTTCATCGTCGAGGTCGTGGCGGCGTTCATCACCGATTCGTTGGCGCTGCTCACCGACGCCGGGCATATGCTCACTGATGTTTCCGTACTGGCCGCCTCGACCATCACCGCCATACTGATGCGCCGCAAACCCAACAGCACCCGCACCTGGGGTTGGGCAAGGCTTGAGGTCATCACCGCCGCATGCGGTGCGCTGGTGCTGCTGTTCGTGGGCATCTACGCGCTGTTCGAGGCATGCATGCGACTGTTCGGCGATTCCGAAACGGCGATCAGCGATGTTCGGCTTCTGCTGTTCGTCGGCATATTGGGGCTGGTGGCCAACATCGTCTCCATCACCATTCTTTCCTCGCAGCGCGGCGACAATATGAATATGAAGGCCGCGTTCCTTGAAGTGATGAACGACGCACTGGGTTCGGTAGCCGTGGTCGCATCCGCCCTGGTCATGCTCACAACCGGCTGGGATAAGTTCGACGCGATCGCGGGCGGCATCATCGCACTGATGATGATCCCCCGCGCAATCAAACTGCTGCACAACGCCGTCCGTGTACTGCTGGAGGAGACCCCGCAGGGGCTGGATCTCGATGAGGTGCGCAAGCATCTGGAATCGGTGCCGCGCGTAGTCGCCGTGCATGATCTGCACGCCAGCACCGTCTCGACGGGTCTACCGATTCTGATGGCGCATGTGGTGGTGGAGAACGGCCTGACCATGGAGGATGGCGCTGCCATTCTCAAGCAGCTGCAGGACTGCCTGCGCGAGCATTTCCCCGTGTCCGTGCCGCACACCACCTTCCAGCTCGAGCCGGAGGGCTACGACTCCCCCTCCGCCGGCGAGATGCATCGCTGATCGGCTGCTCAGCAAACCGGCGCGCCTTGCACAAGCCGCATGCAAGGCGCGCTCATCAGCGATACCCGGCAAACCGCATCCTATGCCCGACCGTTCGCCACGTTACTGCGCCACGGCCGATCAGTTCCCTGCGTTCAGCAGCAACCGTCCCGATATCGCCCCACGCCGCGAAACAGCATGGCATGCGACGGGTGCGGATACAACGCGACGGAACAATGGCAGAGCACAACAAAAAGCCGCTGAAATACACGAAACGGGACGCCACACTGGGTGGCATCCCGTTTCGTGTTATCGTAAAGCCCTTTCAGGGAATGAATCAGAAGCCGAACTGGGCGGCGGTCTGCTTCAGGGTCTCCGCGGAACGGTTCAGAGCGGCAAGTTCGCGATCGGACACCGGGGTGTTGATGGCGGTGTTGACGCCGGAACGGTTCAGCAGGGTCGGCACAGACATGCACACGTCGGAGATGCCGTGGAAGTCGTGCAGCATGGAGCTCACCGGCAGAATGCGGTTGGAGTCCTTGAGCACGGCCTCGATGATATCGACGCCGGACATGCCGATGGCGTAGTTGGTGGCGCCCTTGCCGTTGATGATCTTGTAGGCGGCGTTCTTGACGTCCTGGTGGATCTGCTCACGAACCTCGGCGTCGAGCGGCTTGCGGCCGGGCAGCGGGGTCCAATCGCACATCGGAACGCCACCGATGGTGGCGGAAGCCCACAGCGGGACCTCGGAATCGCCGTGCTCGCCGGCGATGTAGGCGTGGACGTTCTTGACGTTGACGCCGGTCTGCTGTGCGATCAGGAAGCGCAGACGCGCGGAATCCAGGTTGGTGCCGGAACCGAAGACCTGGTTTGCCGGCAGGCCGGAGATCTTCTGGGCAACGTGGGTCGCGATATCGACCGGATTGGTGATGAGCATGTAGATGGCGTTCGGAGCGACCTTGACGAGATTCGGGATGATCGACTGCAGAATCTTGATGGTGGCGCCGACCAGCTCGAGACGGGACTGTCCCGGCTTCTGGCGCGGACCTGCGGTGATGACGATCATATCGGCGTCGCGGCAAATCTCAGGATCGTCGGAACCGTCGATGGACACGGTCGGGTAGAAGCTGGAGCCGTGCTGCATATCGAGCACTTCGGCCTCCACGCGCTCCTTGGCGATATCTTCGAGCACGATCTCGCGGGCAACGCCACGCTGGGCGGCTGCGAAGGCGAGGGTGGAACCGACTGCGCCGGCACCGATAACAGCAAGCTTCGTGGGCTTGATAAGCGATTCTGCCATGTTTATACCTCTCTTAGAGAGATGCGCCGGTTGGGCGCATCATTTCTCACAACATCACTTCAACAGTACTCACATAACCTGACACTGGCAGCGCTCACATCGGTCACGTGTCTACCAGCAGCGCCATGGAGCAGCCGGCCGTCAGTCGATTGCGGCCGCGACGATCTGCGCGGATAGACGGTCGTCCACGTCGGCCGACACGCGCACGCCATCATCCAGCCATTGCACATCCTGGACATGCCCGTATTCGCGGATCTGAGAGAGCAACGCACCCGCCGAATACGGCAGCAGCGCCTCCACATGCACCCCCGGCGTGGGCAGCAGCGCCTCGACGGCCTCCCGCAACTGCCGCACGCCGTCGCCGGAATAGGCGGAGACGATATGCGCGTCCGGTTCGAGCGCGGCAAGACGCTCCAACGTCGTTTCATCGCACAGGTCGGCCTTGTTGAAGGCCAGGATGCGAGGAATGGCGGCGGTGCCCTCGATGTCCGCGAGAATCTCGTTGACCGCGTCGATCTGAGAGAACGGGTCGGGATGCGAGGCATCCACGACATGCAGAATCACGTCGGCTTCGGCCACCTCCTCCAGCGTCGATTTGAACGCTTCGACCAACTGCGTGGGCAATCTGCGTACAAAACCGACCGTGTCCACATACGCGTAAAGCCGCCCGTCACCGGCCTTGGTGCGTCGCACTGCGGTGTCAAGCGTGGCGAACAACGCGTTCTCCACCAGCTCGCCCGATCCCGTCAAGCGGTTCGTCAACGACGACTTGCCCGCATTGGTGTAGCCGACCACGGCGATGGTGGGCAGACCGTATCTGCGGCGCGACCCGCGCTTGACCTCGCGGGCCGGGGCCATCTGCGCGATCTGCTTCTTCAACCGTGCGATGCGCGTACGAATCACGCGACGGTCCATTTCGATCTGCGTCTCGCCCGGGCCTCGCGATCCGATGCCGCCGTTCTGCCCGGCCGCCTGACCGCCCGCCTGACGGGACAGGGAACCGCCCCAGCCGCGCAGACGCGGAAGCATGTATTCGAGCTGAGCCAGCTCCACCTGGGCCTTGCCCTCACGCGATGTGGCATGCTGGGCGAAAATGTCGAGGATCACGGCGGTACGGTCCACCACCTTCACCTTGGCGGCGTCCTCCAGACCTCGACGCTGGCTTGGCGGCAGGTCGTCGTCGACCACGATGGTGTCGGCCTCCTCGCGTGCCACGATGTCGGCGATCTCCTTCGCCTTGCCGGACCCGACATATGTGGCGGCGTCGGGCCTTGAACGATGCTGCAGCAGACCATCGCACACTTCGGCACCGGCGGTCTGCGCCAATGCGGCCAATTCTCGCAGCGACTCCTCGGCCTTGGCCTGCGTGGTCACGGCGCTCGACCACACGCCCACCAGCACCACGCGCTCCAGGCGCACCTTGCGGTATTCGACTTCGGTGATGTCCTGCAGCTCGCCCAGACCGGCAACGCGCTTGAGCTGGTTGCGTGATTCACGTTCGGCCCACTCCTCGCTGCCGGAAGGATCGAAATCCACGCCATGCGTGCCGTTGTCGAGCAGCACCTCGGAGGATTCGGCGAGTACGTTCGCGTCGAATCGGCCCGACTCGCCGTCTGCCGCGTCGGCGGTGCCGGTAATGTCGATATTGTCGCTCAGAGTCAATGCCACCTCGTTCTTATATTCTCTTTCGGCCACGCTCCCTATGCGCGGCGGGTCATCCGTCGTGCGCCGCCGGCCGTGCGCGACCACGCGAGGCACCATGCGGGCACGGTTCATTATTATCATCTTGTGAGGTGACAGGCCAGCCTTCGTCCACTTCGCCGTCAGCGAATCATCGACGGATGGGGAAGAACGGCCTACTGCCGCGACACGGCATGGACGAACATCAGACGACAATCGGCGAACAGCCGCAGAAAGGCCCGGATCAATCATGGCGGAACAGTATTTTTCGGCCGACCCCTCATCAAAGGACGTACGGCGTACCCTGCACGTGCAGTTGCGCGGGCATGACACCGAAGTCGAGGTATCGAACGGGGTCTTTTCCGGATCCCGTCTCGACCTGGGCACTTCGGTGCTGCTCAAGCAGGCGCCGGAGCCGCCCGAGCATGGCAACCTGCTCGACCTGGGCTGCGGATGGGGGCCGATCGCGTTGTCTTTGGCCATGGCTTCGCCGGAGGCGAACGTCTGGGCGTTGGATGTGAACGAACGCGCCTTGGAACTGACGGCGTTGAACGCCAAGCGCAACGGCTGCGGGAACGTGCGCACCGTGCGCACCGACGCCGACGCACTGCCGGTCGAACCGGATGCGATCAGCCCCGACCTGACCTTCGATGCGATCTGGTCGAATCCGCCGATCCGCATCGGCAAGGAGGCGCTGCACACGCTGCTGATGAACTGGCTGCCGCGCCTGTCGGATACCGGCACGGCATACCTGGTGGTGCAGAAGAATCTGGGCGCCGACTCGCTGATCGACTGGCTGTCCAACGAACTGGGCGACGGGTATGCGGTATCGAAATACCATAGCGCCAAGGGCTTCCGCGTGATCGAGGTATCCCGCACGGCCTGATTACCCGCCAAGACATACGCCAACATAGGCGAGCCGTTCAACCAGCCGCCGTTTCACAACCAATCGTTCAAGCTAAGGATGCTGATGAAATTCGTTTATCCACCAGAGTTGCCGGTTTCGGCCGCACGCGACGACATCGCGCAGGCCGTACGTTCAAGCCAGGTGGTCATCGTTTCCGGCCAGACGGGTTCCGGCAAGACCACGCAGCTGCCGAAGATCCTGCTGGAGCTCGGGCGCGGCTCGCATGGCCGCCAGATCGTGCACACGCAGCCTCGCCGTATCGCCGCACGCACCGTAGCCGAACGCATCGCCGCCGAAATGGGAGTACGACTGGGCGACGAAATCGGCTATCAGGTGCGTTTCACCGACGATACGTCCAAGGCCACGCGGCTCAGGGTCGTTACCGACGGCATTCTGCTGGCGCAGATCCAACGCGACCCGAAGCTCAGCGCCTACGACACCATCGTGATCGACGAGGCGCACGAACGAAGCCTGAACATCGATTTCCTTCTCGGCTATCTGACCGCATTGCTGCCCCAACGCCGCGACCTGAAGCTCATCATCACGTCGGCGACCATCGATTCGGTGAAGTTCCAGCAGCATTTCGAGCATGCCCTGCACACCAAAGTGCCAGTGATCGAAGTGTCGGGACGCACCTACCCCGTGCAGATCGTGTACGAACCGCTGGGCGCGGCACCGGCGCTTATGCATGACGTGCCCGGCTTCGCACGCGGCGTGGACCCTGGCAGCGACGAATACGGCACCGAGGACAGCGCCGGCGAGACCGACATGCCCACCGCCGTGGCGCGCGCCTGCAGCGAGCTCATCATCCATTCCAGCCATGAGCGCGGCGCACGCGACATTCTCGTCTTCGCCTCCGGCGAGCGCGACATCCACGAGTTCGAGGCCGCATTGCGCCATCATCTTGGCCCGCGCGCCGAGGATATGCGCCGCCCGGACGCCATTGAGATCATGCCGTTGTTCGCACGTCTTTCCGCGGCCGACCAGCACAAGGTGTTCGAGTCGCACACGCATCAGCGTATTGTGATCGCCACGAATGTGGCCGAGACCTCGCTGACCGTGCCGGGCATCCGTTATGTGGTCGATCCGGGCACGGCGCGCATCTCCCGGTATTCCAAGACGGCGAAGGTGCAGCGTCTGCCGATCGAGCCGATCAGCCAAGCCAGCGCCGATCAGCGTTCGGGCCGATGCGGCCGTGTGGCGGACGGCATTGCGATCCGACTGTATAGCCGTGAGGATTATGAGACGCGCCCGCGGTTCACCGACCCTGAGATTCTGCGCACTTCGCTGGGTGCTGTGGTGTTGCATATGCTCAGCGTGGGCGTGGCGCGTACGGCCAGCGACGTGACCGATTTCGGGTTCATCGACCCGCCTGATATGAAGGCGGTGTCCGACGGTTTCAACGAGCTGACCGAGCTTAAGGCCGTGGCCCGCAGGCACGGCGAGGTGACGCTGACGCATATCGGCCGCCAGCTGGCGCGTATTCCGATCGACGTGCGTTTGGGCCGTATGGTGATCGAGGCCGCACGCTCCACCTCCCCCAACACGCTTGCCGCGGTGCTGGTCATCGTGGCGTTCCTGAGCCTGCAGGATCCGCGCGAACGCCCGGAGGAGCATCGCGAGGAGGCCGACCGCATCCATAACCGGTATGCCGACCCGACCAGCGATTTCCTGACCGCGCTTAATATCTGGGATCGCGTGTTCCAAGCCGATGGCGAGCCAAGCAACAACGCACTGCGCCGCATCTGCAAAACCGAGTATTTCAGTTGGCTGCGCATGCGCCAGTGGAAGGATCTGGTCGCGCAGCTGCGTCAGATGTGCCGCGAGATGAAGTTCAAGGTGGGCGACCCGCTGCCGAGTTCACGCGCCGGTCTGGAGATCCGCCAGCTGCCGTTGAACCAGCAGGCGGCGCATAGCCTGTGCTGTTCGTGGGATGCCGAAGGCATTCACAAATCCATGCTTTCCGGACTGCTGTCCATGATGGGCATGCAGGTGGTGCGCGAACCGAAGGCTTCCGATTTCGCCGGGTTGAAGGGCGCGGCCAAGGCGAAGGCCATCAAACGTGCGCAGAAGATGGCGAAGAACGACTATCAGGGTGCCCGCGGCACGCATTTCGCCCTGTTCCCCGCATCCGCGGTGGCCAAGTCGACGCCGAGCTGGGTGATGAGCACCGAACTGGTGGAGACCTCGCGCCTGTGGGCGCGGTATTGCGCCGCGATCGATCCGGCGTGGGCCGAGCCCCTGGCCGGTTCGCTCACCCGCGTCACGTATGCCGAACCGCATTGGTCGGGCTCGCGCGGCTCGGCGGTGGCGAGCGCGAAGGTGCTGCTGTACGGCCTGCCGATCGTGCAGGACCGCAAGGTGCTGTGGGGGCGTATCAATCCTCCGGAGGCACGCGATTTTCTGATTCGCCAGGGTCTGGTCGAGGGCGATATCCAGCAGCGGTTCAGCTATGACGATTTCGTGCGCAGGAACCTGCGTATTCTTGAGGATGCCGCGGATGATGCGAATCGTACGCGCCAGATCGCGCAGACCATTACGGACGAGGACCTGTTCGACTTCTACAACCGTGTCATCCCGCAGGATATAACCTCGCTGGCCGCGTTGGCGAAGTGGTGGAAGACGAATCACGACGCCGATCCGACACTGCTTGACTTCGATCCGGACAAGGTGGAGCGTCTGAGCGAAACCGATTCGGTGAGCCTGGACGATTATCCGGATCGTTGGCATACGCGCGGCACGGACGGTCAGCCCATCGACCTGCGCCTGTCGTACATCTACGATCCGACCAGTCCCGACGATGGCGTCACCGTGCATGTGCCGTTGAAGGCGTTGGGGCGTATCACCTCCGACCAGTTCACATGGAATGTGCCAGGCCTGATGGATGAGCTGCTGCTCGCCATGATCAAGGCCCTGCCCAAGCAGCTGCGCGTGCAGTTCGTGCCGGCGCCCGATGCCGCGCGCAAGATCCGCGCGTGGATCGACGAACAGTACCCGAATCTGCCGGGCACCGCGTTGGACGTGGACTGTCCCGATCTGGCGCACGCGTTCACGCAGGCGGCCATCGCCACGGTCGGCGCGCAGATCCACCCCGAGGTGCTGGGCAAGGAGCTCACCGACCGTCTTTCGCCGTACCTGCGTATGACATTCGCCGTGGAGCAGCCTGTCGGCGGCGGGCGCAATGCGTCCGGTCACGGCAGACGCAACCCACGCCGGCAGGCGAAGGTGCTGGGCAAGTCCAAGGATCTGAAGGCGCTGCAGGTCAAATTCGCGCAGGAGGCCGAGGAATCGGCACGCCGCATGGTCAAGAAGCAGGCCGACAAGGCTGCCGACCAAGGCAAGATCGTGCAGCAGGCGAATCTGCTGCACCGTTCCGGCGCCACCACCGAATCCCGCGCTTCGATGCTGTGGCATGGTGCACTCGACGCGCTGCGCCTGCCTGACGAGCGCATCTCCTCACGCTGGCTGGGCACCGAAGCGCTGATGCTCGCATCCGCTCCTTACCAGTCCACCAAGGAGCTGGCGCAGGATCTGCAGTTGGCCGCGGTCAAACGTCTGCTGCCGCAGGTGGACAGGCTCAAGGACGACGAAGCGCTGGCCAACGCCGTACTCGACGTGCGCGAGGTCTACGAGGACACGGTCTACGACGTATCCCACGATGTGATCGCGATTCTCAAACGGTATGCGGAAGTCGATAAGGCCGTGAGCGGCAAGGCCGACCTGCCGATGCTGTCGGTGCTGCAGTCGATCCGCGAACACATCGCCACACTCGTGTTCCCGGGATTCATCGGGCAGACGCCGCCCGAATCGCTCAAATCCGTGGAACGCTACCTGCACGCCGACCTGATGAGACTCGCCAAGGCGAAAAACGACAAGAACCGCGACGTGCGCTGGGCTTGGGAGGCGGATGAAGCCAAACAGCTCGTCGACAAGGCCCTGGCCAAAGCGAAAGCAGAACCGGCCGGACCGCGCCATGAGGAACTCATACGCAAAGCCGTCAACGCACGCTGGATGCTCGAAGAGTTCTACGTAAGCCTGTGGGCGCAGGAACTCGGCACCCCCAAGCCAGCAAGCCTCAACCGCATCAAGAAAGCGCTCGCCTAGAACACCTGCAACAGCCCGCAAACGCATGCGAAGGCTGTGCCGCCCCCGGCCAACACCCGGCCGACCGGCACAGCCTTCCATACGCGCCACACCATCCCCGACCCCACATCCCATCCAGCCACACCCCCTATCTAGCTATCTAGCGCAAGTGACACAATATGGGGCATGACAGATTCCACCTCCGTACAACGCAGTATCAACCGTCCCCTAGGCACGCCTCTAGGCAAGCAGCCAACCCGCGTGCTCTTCCTCGGATCCGGCGAACTCGGCAAGGAAGTCACCATCGAACTCATGCGCCTCGGCGCCTGGGTATGCGCCGCCGACTCCTATGCCGGAGCCCCCGCACAGCAGGTGGCCCACGAAGCCCGCATGCTCGACATGGCCGACCCCCAGCAGCTCAAAGTCCTCTTCGACGACATCAAACCTGACATCATCGTGCCGGAAGTGGAAGCCATCGCCACCCAAGTACTCGCACAAGCCGCCGCCAACGGCGCACAAGTCGTGCCAAGCGCCGAAATCGCAGCCATCTGCATGGACCGCGAACGCCTGCGCGTCCTCGCCCACGAAGAACTCGGCCTGCCCACCACCCCCTACCGCTTCGCCGGAACACTCGAAGAACTACGCGCAGGAGCCAACGAAGTCGGCTACCCCTGCGTCGTCAAACCAATCATGAGCTCCTCCGGCCACGGCCAGTCCATCGTCCGCACCCCCGACGCCATCGACGCCGCATGGACCGAAGCCCAGGAAGGCCGCCGCGCACACGACGAAGGCGACATCTCCCGCGTCATCGTCGAAGCGCTCGCACCGCTGGAACGCGAGCTGACCGTGCTCACCGTCAGCTCCAGCGCAGGCATCGTCACCTGCACACCCATCGGTCAGCGTCAGGAATCCGGCGACTACCGCGAATCCTGGCAGACCCACGAACCAGCCAACCAAGTCGACCCCGGCAGGGCCGACGAAACCGCACGCGCCCAGCACATCGCCAAAACCGCCGTCGAAGGACTCGTCGCCAAAGCACGCCAATCCGGAGAAACCGGCTGGGGCGTCTTCGGCGTCGAACTCTTCGTACTCACCGACGGCTCCATCCTGTTCAACGAGGTCTCGCCCCGCCCGCACGACACCGGCATGGTCACCATGATCTCCCAGCGCCTCAGCGAATTCGCACTGCATGCCCGCGCCATCCTTGGCCTGCCCGTCACCCCCGAACACGTTGCCCTCGCCATCCCCGAAGGCACCACTGCCGCAAGCCATGCCATCGTGGTCGAAGGCGACGGCCAGGTCACATTCGGCAACACCGCGCAGGCGCTCGTCGAGCCCGGAACCGATCTGCGCATCTTCGCCAAGCCCGAAGTGCACGGCCACCGCCGCATGGCCGTAGCGCTAGCCATTGGAGCCGACGAGTCCGATGCCCGCGCCAAGGCCGCGCATGTAGCCGATTCGCTCGACATCCGGGTCATCTGACGGCCTGTTCGCACTCGCGCCCGCACCCCCGTCCATAAACACCACGGGAGGCTGCGCAATGTAGCCTCCCGTTGGTATCTTGTAACCGTCAAGTTCACCAAACTATCTACCTCCCATACACCAGGAAAGGCGAGTAATGGAGAAGTTGGAAAAGCTCTACGAGGGCAAAGCCAAGCAACTGTACGCAACTGACGATCCGGAGGTGCTCTGGGTCGAATATAAGAACTCCGCTACCGCAGGTGACGGCGAGAAGAAGGAAGATTTCGCCGGCAAGGGCAGGCTGAACAACCTCATCACCACGCTGATCTTCGACCTGCTGAAGAAGCGCGGCATCGACAGCCATCTGGTGGCCCGCGTGGGCGACACCTCCCAGCTGGTCAAGAAGGTCACCATGTTCCCGCTCGAAATCGTGCTGCGCAACACCGCGGCCGGCCACTTCTGCTCCCGTCTGGGCGTCAAGGAAGGCATCGAGCTCAAGGAGCCGGTGCTCGAATACTTCCTGAAGAACGACGATCTGCACGATCCGTTCGTGAACGACGACGATCTGGTGGCGCTCGACGTGTGCACCCGCGAGGATCTGGCCGAAATCGCGCCGCTCGCACGCCGCATCAACGAGGCCCTGATCGAGATCTTCGCCAAGATCGACGTCAAGCTCGTGGACTTCAAGATCGAGATGGGCCGTACCTCCGACGGCACGCTGCTGCTCGCCGATGAGATCACCCCGGATTCCTGCCGCCTGTGGGATCAGCGCGACCATTCCGGCAAGGTCGAGCATCTCGATAAGGATCTGTTCCGCCGCGACCTGGGCGACATCATCCCCGCCTACGAGGAGATCGAAAGCCGCCTGGCCGAGCTCGCCAAGTCCGAAGGCATCGAAGTCGCCGAATGACGCACGTACAGCCCGCATCCGCAGTCTCTGCTCGGATGCGGGCTTCGTTGTTTCACCATCGTTTTCACATCAACCCGTTACATTGTTAGAGCCCTTTTCAAGGAGTTGACCTTATGGTTTTTCGCGTATACGTGGAAAAGAAGCCGGGCTTCGACGTCGAGGCGCAGCAGCTCGCCAATGAGCTCACGACCATCCTCGGCATCAAAGCTCTGAAGAACGTTCGTCTTGTCAACCGTTACGACGTGGAAGGCATCAGCGAGGAGCTGTTCGCCCAGGCTACGCCGACCGTGTTCAGCGAACCGCAGGTGGATAACGTCTCCGCCGATTTGCCTGATTTCGGCGACGCAACCGTATTCGCCGTGGAATACCTGCCCGGCCAGTTCGACCAGCGCGCGGATTCCGCCAGCGAATGCATCCAGCTGATCTCGCAGGGCGAGCGCCCGACCGTGCGTTCCGCCAAGGTGTATGCGCTGGAAGGCGAGCTCTCCGAAGCCGATGTCGAGGCCATCAAGCATTACGTGATCAACCCGGTGGAGGCGCGTGAGGCCTCGCTGGATGTGAAGACCACGCTCAAGACCCAGGTGCCGGTTCCCGGCAAGGTGGAGGTCATCAGCGGCTTCCGCACCATGAGCGACGCCGAGCTCGAACAATTCATCGAGGATCGCGGTCTGGCCATGGATCTGGCCGATCTGCAGTTCTGCCGCGAGCATTTCACCGAGGAACAGCGCGATCCGACGATCACCGAGATCAAGGTGATCGACACCTATTGGTCCGATCATTGCCGCCACACCACGTTCGGCACGCAGCTCGATGAGGTCGCAATCGATGACGCCGCGGTCAAGGCCGCGTTCGACAAGTATCTTGAGATGCGCCACGAGCTGGGCCGCGACGCCAAGCCGGTGTGTCTGATGGATATGGGCACGATCGGCGCGAAGTGGCTCAAGAAGAACGGCATTCTGAAGAACCTCGACGAATCCGAGGAGATCAACGCCTGCACCGTCAAGGTGAAGGTGGATGTGAACGGCCACGACGAGGACTGGCTGTTCCTGTTCAAGAACGAAACGCACAACCACCCCACCGAGATCGAACCGTTCGGCGGCGCAGCCACCTGCATCGGCGGCTGCATCCGCGACCCGCTGTCCGGCCGTTCCTACGTGTACCAGGCCATGCGCGTGACCGGCGCCGCCGATCCGACCGTGCCGGTGTCCGAGACGCTTGAGGGCAAGCTCCCCCAGCGCAAGCTCGTCACCACCGCCGCAGCCGGCTACTCCTCCTACGGCAACCAGATCGGCCTGGCCACCGGTCAGGTGGACGAGATCTACCACCCCGGCTATGTGGCCAAGCGCATGGAGGTCGGTGCGGTTGTGGCCGCGACCCCGGCCGATCATGTACGCCGCGAAACCCCGGCTCCGGGCGACAAGGTCATCCTGCTCGGCGGTCGTACCGGCCGTGACGGCATCGGCGGCGCTACCGGCGCGTCCAAGGCGCATAACGTCGAATCCCTGGAGCTTGATGGCGCCGAGGTGCAGAAGGGCAACGCTCCGGTGGAGCGTAAGCTGCAGCGTCTGTTCCGTCGTGGCGACGCATGCCGTCTGATCAAGCGCTGCAACGATTTCGGCGCCGGTGGCGTGTCCGTGGCGGTCGGCGAGCTGGCCGACGGCCTGTACGTGGACCTCAACAAGGTGTCGAAGAAGTACGAGGGTCTGGACGGCACCGAACTGGCGATTTCCGAATCCCAGGAGCGCATGGCCGTGGACGTGGCCGCCGAGGATGCGGACGAGTTCCTGGGCTACGCCAAGGAGGAGAACCTCGAGGCCGAGGTCATCGCGACCGTGACCGAAGAGCCGCGCATGACGATGGTATGGAACGGCGACACGATCGTGGATCTGTCCCGCGAGTTCCTCGCCTCCAACGGCGCTCCAAAGCATCAGGTGGTGCATGTCGAGGCGCAGCACGGCTACGCCACCCCGTGGAAGACCGGCACGCTCGCCGAACGCATGCACACCATGCTCACCGATCTGAACGTGGCCTCCAACAAGGGACTTTCCGAACGCTTCGACTCCACCATCGGCGCGGGCACCGTGCTCATGCCGTTCGGCGGGCGTAAGCAGCTGACCCCGAACATGGCCATGGTGGCCAAGCTGCCGGTGTTCGGCGAGACCACCACCGCCTCCGCGATGGCTTGGGGCTTCAACCCGTACATCATGGAGCAGAACCAGTTCACGGGCGCCTACCTGTCCGTGGTCGAGTCGCTCTCGAAGCTGGTCGCTGCCGGTTTTGAGCATGAGAAGGCATACCTGAGCTTCCAGGAGTACTTCGAGAAGCTGCGCGACGAGCCGGAACGCTGGGGCAAGCCGATGGCCGCCGTGCTGGGTGCTTTGATGGCTCAGGTGGATCTGGGCGCTGGCGCGATCGGCGGCAAGGATTCCATGTCCGGCACCTTCGAACAGCTTGACGTTCCGCCGACCCTGATCTCCTTCGCTGTGGCCGTAGGCAACATGAAGCGCGCCACCTCCCCCGAGTTCAAGGGCGCCGGCCACCGTGTGGTCCGCATCGCCCCGCGCTATAACGCCGATGGTCTCACGCCGGATAAGGACGCGCTGCTGGAAGTGTTCTCCGCGGTCGAGGAACTCACCGACTTCGGCGATGCGCTGGCCGTGTCCACGCCGGGCTACGGTGCGACCGCCGAGGCTATCTTCAAGATGACGGTCGGCAACCAGATCGGCGTGAAGCTGGCCGATGGCATCAGCGTGGACGACCTGTTCGCCCCGGCCTATGGTTCCTTCATCATCGAACTTGCCGACAACGCGAAGGTTCCGGCCGTATCCAACCTGGTTGAGGTCAGTGAGGTCGGCGAGACCACCGAGGCCTACCAGTTCGTGGCAGCCGGTGAGACGCTGGATCTGGCCGAGCTGCAGGACGCTTGGGAGGGCGGCATCGAATCCGTGTTCCCGTACCGATCCAAGGGCGACGAAAAGGGCAAGACCGTTGAGACCGTGTCCTTCAATGCGCCGAAGAAGACCGTGTACACCGGCACCGGCGTCGCCAAGCCGCATGTGATCATCCCCGTGTTCCCCGGCAACAACTGCGAATACGATTCCGCAGCCGCCTTCGAGCGCGCGGGAGCCGACGTGAGCACGCTCATCGTGAACAACCTCACCCCCGCCGCCGTGGCCGAATCCACCAACGCGTTGGTCGAGGAAATCAAGAAGAGCCAGATCATCATGATCCCCGGCGGCTTCTCCGGCGGCGACGAGCCGGACGGCTCCGCCAAGTTCATCACCGCGTTCTTCCGTGCCCCGGCTGTGACCGAGGCCGTGCGCGACCTGCTGAACAACCGCGATGGCCTGATGCTCGGCATCTGCAATGGTTTCCAGGCGCTCATCAAGCTCGGCCTAGTGCCGTACGGCGACATCGTGCCGATGACCGCCGAATGCCCGACGCTGACGTTCAACACCATCGGCCGCCACCAGAGCCGTCTGGTGCGCACCCGCGTGGCCTCGAACCTCTCCCCGTGGCTGGCGAAGACCGAGGTGGGCGACATGCACACCATCGCCATCTCCCACGGCGAAGGCCGTTTCGTGGCTTCCGACGATGTGCTCGCCCAGCTCAAGGCCAATGGCCAGATCGCCACGCAGTACGTGGACGAGGCCGGTGTGCCGGGCATGGACCTGAGCGTGAACCCGAACGGTTCACTGCTGGCCATCGAAGGCATCACCAGCCCGGACGGCCGTGTGTTCGGCAAGATGGGCCACTCCGAGCGTTACAGCAACGGCACGTTCGTGAATGTGCCCGGCGAGAAGGATCAGCCGCTGTTCGCAGCCGGCGTGGAGTACTTCACCGCCTGACAGTGATGACCGATAAGTAGCAAAACAGGGGTGGGAATCCGAGAAGGTTCCCGCCCCTGTTGGTTATCGGTGAAAATATGTTCGCCGTCATATACGGCGGTATGCATTATTCGGTCTCTGAGGGCGCGACATGTTCCGCAGCAGCCACACCGCTCGATGCAGGAGCGTTGTTAGCACTGCTAGCCAATTGCTGCTGCACGGTCTTCGCGATGTGACGGCTGACCATGAACCAAATCGCCCCGGCAATGACCACGATAAACGCGATTGGATAGAGATACTCTGCAATTCCGTATCTGTACTGCGAGGATGGGAGCACGCCACGGTCGTCGGAATCCCAACGCAGCGCATAGAACGCGACCGTAGCCAACACCGAGAATACGATGGCTGCTATCGGCTTCTTCAGCAATCCGAACAGCAGAACCAGCAGTGAAGCCACTGCGATGGCCGCCATGAGCGTAATGCATATGACGGCTTCCGGATACATGCCGCCGATTAGCTTTCCGGATCGCAAGCCCGCGATGTAGATGCGCAGGAACGTCAGCAGCGAAAGGCTCACCACATTTTTCTTGCATTCCCTCATCATGTTTTGATGACAAGTTAGGACCGTGTGCAGTTGCTGGCTACCGTATATCAATCACTTGGGATCGGTTGTAGTCACTGTCACCGTGTATATCCCGGCTTCAGTAGTTGGCGCATACAAACGCTCGATAACATCCTTGGCCTGTTTATTCGCAACTTTCAGCAACTGAGTTCGGTCCAATTTGGATTCGGACTGCTTCTTGGCATCCTTCAACGCATCCGCGGTATCCTGAACATCAGCCGCGTTGAAGATGGAATCTGACTTGTCAAAAAATCGTAGGGAATCGGGATTGACAGTAATCACAAAGATGCTTGGAATTCCGCCAAATATTCACTATTCTCGAATTTGTGTACCTTAATGTGTACTTTTAATCGGATTTTCCAGAAGGGTACTAACCTGAGACGGCAGTCGGTTACTCTTCTTCCTCGGATGCCTCATGCTCGGGAAGTTCTTCGTCTTTTAGCTTACGAACAAGCGTATTGCCGACGCTTCCAATGACTGTTCCGCAAACAAGGCAGGCGCCTGCTATGGTTGCGACTAATCCGATGGGGCCGCCACATCTCTTTGCGATTTTAGAAAGCTGCGCATAATCCCACATTGTTGCCTCCAAACTCTTCCATGAGTGTTTCTGCAATTGGCTGTTATTGCTCAGTATAGGTTGCCCTTCGTCTATTCTGCTAAGTATGACATCCAAGACCATCGCGCAGATTCGCAACGAAGCTGCGGCGTCGCTTTCCCCTGAACGACAGCAGCAGTGGGAACAGTTTTTGACACCCGCACCCGTTGCCGAGCAGGCAGCAAGTCTGTTTACCCCTACCTGTAATCCGGTTCGCATTCTCGATCTGGGTTCCGGCTCCGGTATCCTGAGTGCGGTAACGGCGAAGCGGTCTTCGCATGGTAGCAGCGTAGTGGCCATTGAGCAGGATCCCGCTCTCGCGGCCGATTCAGAAGCCTCATTACGTCAGGTGTGTGATGATGTCGAGGTGATTAACAAATCGATTTTCGATGTGCTGCTTGAATCCAGTTTTGACCGGGTGATTCTGAACCCGCCATACAAGAAGATCAGCCCGACTGTAATCGTCACAAGCGGCGGCGGTGTGAAGGTCACGAACCTGTATGCGGCGTTTCTTGTAACGGCGATTCAAGCATTGGCCAGTGGCGGCGAATGCGTTGCCATCATTCCGCGTTCGTGGATGAACGGCGATTATTTCAAGGATTTCCGCAAGTGGATGCTGAGCAAGTGCAGTCTTGACGTGTTGGCCGTATATGAGTCGCGTCAGGAGCATTTCAAGGATATGAACATCCTGCAGGAGATCATGCTGGTGAAAGTATCCAAGCAGCCTCAAACCAAGAAGGTCACGGTCTATGCGGATGCCATGCCTGTCGGCTCCCTTGAACGGCAACCGCATGAATCTGTCGCACTCAAGGCGTTGCTGATGGGCCGTGATCGGATTGTGCGCGTTCGGCAGCAGGACCCACGCCTATCGAACTTCAGGACGATGGCTGATCAGGGTTTGTGGGTGTCCACGGGCAAACTGGTGTGGTTCCGCAACCGCGACGTACTGTCGGATGTTGAGGAGCCGGATGGGCATCCGCTGTATTGGTCGGATAATCAGGATGGCATGGTGACGGTGCACCCGGTTGAGTGTGACCGGGAGCAGTGGGTGACCAACAAGGCCGATTCACGCAAAGTCGTGTTGCCCGCCGGCAGTTATTGTCTGGTGAACCGTTTTTCGGCCAAGGAGCAGCGGCATCGCATTTATGCGTCGTATCTGCGCAGCGGCGTAGGTTTCGTGGCCGATAACAAGCTGAACTATGTACATCAGGGCACGTCGCGCCAAACAGTGCCGTTGGACGATAAGGCCGCACGTGGTCTGACGCTGTGGCTGTCGTCATCGATCATCGATGAGTGGTATCGGCAGGTATCCGGCAGCACGCAGGTCAACGCGACAGATCTGCGACAGATGCCATGTCCGACGAAGAACCAGCTTGCCACACTGTCTGATTTGCTACCGGTGAGCAATGACGTGGGTCAGGATCGTATTGACGAAACGATTGAAAGGTTGTTCTCATGGGCATAGGTAGTCTGATCGATGAAGCTTTGGAGATACTGCGAGATTTCGAGGTCGGCAAAGATCAGCTGAACGAGCGCAGCGCCATGACGTTGCTCGCCTTATTGCAGCTCAAAGACGGAGATTCGTGGGAACAGGCCACTAATCCGATGCTGGGCACTCGTGCGATCATGGACTGGATTCGCGACCAGTTCGGTGTGGATTACAAGCCGAACACACGTGAGACGATTCGCCGGTTCACTCTGCATCAGTTTGTTATGGCTGAAATCGTCGAGGAAAATGCCGACCAGCCCGATCGCCCGATCAACTCTCCGAAATGGAACTACCGAGTAACCAATGCGGCGCTTGAGGTGTTCCGCAATCAGGGAAGATCGACGTTCGAATCCGAGTTGAAACAGTTCCTGTCCGAACACGCTTCTTATGCGTCGCTGGCCGAGGAACGACGCAACATGCCGAAAACGCCGGTCGTGATGCCATCCGGTACGACTCTTGAACTGTCGCCCAGCGGCCAGTCGACGCTTATCAAGGCAATGATTGAGGAGATGCTTCCACGATTCGCTCCCGGATGTCAGATCGCCTACATCGATGACACCGACCACAAGCATGGCGTCGTCAACGCCGAACTCATGGACAGACTCGGCATCAATCTCAGGGCACGCGAAAAAGCTCCCGACGTAATCGCATGGGACGAAAAGCGCGACTGGCTGTTCCTGATGGAAGCCGCCAGTACGCACGGCCCGGTCGATGTGACCCGCAAGGCCGAACTGCATGATCTGTTCGCCGATCAATGGAATAACGTCGTACTCGTCTCCTGCTTCCCCGACCGCAGAACCATGCAGAGGTACCTTGCCCTGCTCGCGTGGGAAACGGAGGCATGGTGCGCCGATACCCCCGACCACATGATGCATTTCAACGGCTCCCGCTTCATGGGGCCGTATGGAAACTAGTTTGATTCTGAAACATTTAGAGAAATCACTTGTATGTCTATGTCGTCCATAATGCTTGTCTTTGGCGATGTGGCGCCTCTATTTTCAGCTTTGCTGAATAGCTGTCTCAGCTCGTTTCAAAAGAGTCTGAGGGACTTTCATCCCGTAGAAGCCCATATCATATAAGGCATCCAAAAAAATTATGCAATATACAATAATTGATTTGTTTGTTGACGTGTTGAGTGAGATTTATCCTCTCTTGCATTGACGCTTCGAGATCATCGGCAATAGTCCCATCCTGAAGATTAACGATTTTATTGTCATGATCTGTTTCCGCTAAGGCAATGAGCAATCTGTTCTTTCGTTCTTTTCCTCTTTAATTGATATCTTTTTGTCTCGTTGTACTATTTTGATATCAATAAGTCCATGCGCTAGATATTTTTTCTATTAATTTTTCTAACGAGCATCAGATTCAATGGCGCAGCATCATCACTGCAATTGGGTCAGCGCACTGATGACATCATCAGTAAGTGTTTTCTGCTTCGTCGCATTCAACTCGTTGGATGTGCGAACCACCACCGTCCCGATCACGGTATGCGAACCGCTACTCAGGATGCCTCCATCAAAAGCACCCAAATAATCGTTTCTTTTCTCGGCTGCTTCAGCGGTTTCATACACCTCAACGGAACCGCCGCAATCCGTTCCGTTCTCCAAGATATCGTCGTAGAACAAGACGCTCTGATCCACATTGCTGCTGCAGAAGAACACAGCAGACGTATATCCACCGCTTTTATGCAATTTGCCGTTCGGATCATTGTCTTCCGTCGCCGCCTTGATGCCAGTAACCGTCGGAACCGTTTTCAGACGCGTCACAACGAATTCTTCGTTCGGATTCGTGACCTGCTTCATCTGCAGGATGCTGTTCTCCAGTTCCTTTTGGCGAGATTTCAGGTCATCAGTGACGCTCTGATAATCCAGCGGCTTGGACAGTTCTTGGGTACGAGAGCGGATCTCCGATATTTTGGTAGGGCGATCGCCTATTTCGTGTTTGGTTTTCTTCGCCGTATCGATGGCTTGCTTCGCGGACTCCATTGTTTTCTCGTCCAGCGGCTTTTCGCCACCTTTAACCACCGCATTAATATCGGTAATCGCCGCATCAAGATTATCGTTCTTCGCCTGTACTTTCTCTACTGCGGTCTCATACTCGGCAACCGCATCATTGTATGGGCTCTGATACAGGAACCACCAACTGCAAATCACGGCGACAATTAGCACAGCGGCCAAACCGCACAATATAATTCTCTTGGTTTTCGACTTCGACGTCGACTCTTCGGCATTCTTTTCACTCATCGTTTTTCCCTATTCGTGGTCAGTCGTTGCTTTTGGCACACCACCGCTCCCAGAAGGAGATACAATGCACCACACTTACAAAGCGTAACAACATATTCGTCGTTCCGCCTCAGTTGCCAACTGAGTTTCGCAAGGAATTTCGAGTGAAATTCCCAACGTCGCAGCGGTCGGTGTGAATCATCTTCCGACGCAACGGCAAAGCTGCCGGACGGATATCGACTACAGTGGGATTGGCGGAACGCACCAAGCGAAAGGAACTGTCGATATGCCGATCAACGAGGCATTGCTCGCCGCGATGAAGGCAGCCGGTTACATCAAGCCCAATGCGAGGAAAACCTATAAGATTCAGCGCGCTTGACGGCATCGGCGACGAACAGTCCGATGTGATCAATCACGATGAACCTCCTAATAGATAGTTCTTCCATTATTCGCTCACTCACCACGGCGCCAGCGAAATCAGCGTTGGGTAAAGTCCGGCGTTTCAGGCACCAAAGTCGGTGTCGCCGGCAGCGTCACCCAGGGCCACAGCGGCCTCGGCGTCGCACGCCGTCTGTTTGATGACCCGCGCGTAACCGGTAAGCGCCGCGAACGGCATGAACTGGGCGGCACGCTGATGACGGGACATCCGCGGATGCCTATGTGACACATGATGCGGCAAGTTGATGATGTCATCGTAACGGTCGGTTTGCTGCAAACTCATGCGGCGTGGCCGCCGATCTGATTATTGCGCTGCCGTCCGGTCGCCCCGTCGAACATGTCCATGGCTTTGATCACCGAGTTCTTGCCGAATTTGCGTTTGATATCGAGCAATGCCTGTTGTACAGCCAGTTCGGAATCCTCATCCGCTTCGCCGTGGTTTCCCTGCTCCCGCAAACCCGTCTGTGCATCGTCGTTCTCGCCCTCATCGGCAGCAGAGAACAGGTCGGGCTGCTCATAGTGTTTGCCGGCCGCCAATGCCGCCGGCGTCGCCACGTCAAGCGCTGTCACATTCAGCCTGCGCACCAGCAGGCGCGAATCGACAAGCCGGCAGAACAGTCTGTCGATTGCAGTGCGGATTGTTGACGCCGACGAGGTGAAGCCGCCAAGATCAATCGACCCCGACACGGGTTTGGGCACGCGCCTGCCGTAATGATCCGCGCCTACCGGCCCCGCATACGATGCGGCAGCGGCCTCGGCTGCGCGTTTCAACTCGACCGGTGCACAAGAGTCCAGTCTTCCCGGGTCAAGACTTGCCGTATCATAGCCGACCGCGAGCGCCACCCTGTTGGTTTTCAGTCCTTTACCGACCAAGTCCAGGGCCAGGCTCTCCGCCATTTCCTTCGCGATGAGCCGTGCGGTGTCGAACAACGCCACGCTGGTCAGCACCTGCCCGGACCCCACGCTGTGTTCGGCGGGCCTGTATGCCTTGATGTCGGCGATCGTGCACGGCTCCCAGCCCCATGCGTGGTCGATGAGCAGTTCCGCGTTGACACCGAACAAGTGGTAGAGCAGTTCCTCGTTGTAATAGTCGGAGGCTCGCCCGAGTGAGCAGCGGGCGATATCGCCCATGGTCATGAGCCCGTGGGCTTCGAGCTTCTTCGCATACCCGCGCCCGACCCTCCAGAAGTCGGTAAGCGGCCTGTGCCCCCAGAGCAATCTGCGGTACGACGCCTCGTCGAGTTGGGCGATGCGCACGCCTTCGGTGTCGGCGGGGATGTGCTTGGCCACGATGTCCATGGCGACTTTGGCCAGGTATAGGTTGGTGCCGATGCCTGCGGTGGCGGTGATGCCGGTCTCGTTGTAGATCGCCCGCACGATGTCGCGTACCAGTTCGTGCGGGCTTTTGCCGTAGGCGCGTAGGTACCGTGTGGCGTCCATAAACACCTCGTCGATGGAGTATACATGGATGTCTTCGGCGGAGGCGTACCGCAGGTAGATGCCGTATATCTTTCCACTGGCATTGAGATAATGCGACATTCGTGGTTTGGCGATATATACGTCGACGGCCAGGCTCGGGTCGGCTTCGACCTCATCGGCGTAATAGGATTTTCCGTGGAATCGACGCCCTGGCGCACGCAGTTGCCGTTCGGCGTTGATCTGGCGCAGTTTCTCCTTGACTTCGAACAGGCGCGCACGGCCGGGCAGTCCGTAAGCCTTCAACGATGGCGACACCGCCAGGCAGATGGTTTTGTCGGTGCGTGATTCGTCGGCGACGACCAGATGCGTACGCAACGGGTCGAAGCCCAGTTCCACGCATTCGGATGATGCATAGAAGGATTTCAGATCGATGGCGATATATGTGCGTTCCACACCTACACCCCCTTGCGACGCTATCTTCCGTTCCATTTATTTGCACAGCCAACATCACGATTCGAACATACGTTCGATTTCTCTCATCATACACGCCATACCGTCTTGACGAGACGCACCGTGCGATTGTAGCCGGCGCTTGATAGGGTTGACCCCAGTAGAAATCCCCTGTCTCCACAGTTTCGGAAGGAGCTTTGGCGTGTCAGCAGAACTCGAAGACATCCACGAGGAATGCGGTATTTTCGGCGTATGGGGGCATCCCGACGCAGCTAGACTCACTTATTTCGGCTTACACGCTTTGCAGCATCGCGGGCAGGAAGGCGCCGGCATCGTGTCGAACGACAACGGCAACCTGATCGGTCACCGCGGCAAAGGCCTGCTCACTCAGGTGTTCAGCGACGAACGCGAAATTCAAAGGCTTAAAGGAAGCCACTCCATCGGTCACGTGCGTTACGCCACGGCCGGTTCCGGCGGCAGCGACAACATCCAGCCGTTCATCTTCCGTTTCCATGACGGCGATATGGCCCTGTGCCACAACGGCAATCTGACCAACTGCCCCTCTTTGCGCCGCAAACTCGAGGACGAGGGCGCGATTTTCCACTCGAACTCCGATACCGAAGTGCTGATGCACCTCATCCGCCGTTCCTCCAAGCCCACGTTCATGGACAAGCTCAAGGAGGCGCTCAACACCGTGCACGGCGGTTTCGCCTACCTGATCATGACCGAGCATGCCATGATCGGCGCTCTTGACCCGAACGGGTTCCGCCCCCTGTCCCTAGGCAAGATGACGAACGGCGCCTACGTGCTCGCCTCCGAGACCTGTGCGCTCGACACGGTTGGCGCGGAACTGGTGCGAGACATCCGCCCCGGCGAAATCGTGGTCGTCGACGACAGCGGCTATCACATCGACCACTACACCGATCAGACCCAGCTGGCCATCTGCTCGATGGAGTTCATCTACTTCGCACGCCCCGATTCCAACATCTACGGCGTGAACGTGCATTCCGCCCGCAAGCGCATGGGCGCACGCCTGGCCCAGGAGTCCCCCGTCGACGCGGATATGGTCATCGCCGTGCCGAACTCCTCCCTGTCCGCGGCATCCGGCTACTCGGAAGAGGCCGGCCTGCCGAACGAAATGGGTCTGATCAAGAACCAGTACGTGGCCCGTACCTTCATCCAGCCCACGCAGGAACTGCGTGAACAGGGCGTGCGCATGAAGCTGTCCGCCGTGCGCGGCGTAGTCAAAGGCAAGCGCGTGGTCGTCATCGACGATTCCATCGTGCGCGGCACCACCTCCAAGCGCATCGTGCAGATGCTCAAGGAGGCCGGCGCCGCCGAAGTGCACATGCGTATCAGCTCGCCGCCGCTGAAGTACCCGTGCTTCTACGGCATCGACATCTCCACCACCAAGGAGCTCATCGCCGCCGAAAAGTCCGTCGAAGAGATCCGCGACTACATCGGCGCGGATTCGCTCGCATTCCTGTCGCTCGACGGCTTGGTCGAGTCGATCGGATTGGGAGCCGACGCCCCTTACGGCGGCCTATGCGTCGCATACTTCAACGGCGACTACCCCACCGCCCTGGACGATTACGAGGCCGACTTCCTCAAGTCCCTCACCCCGGATGATCGTGTGCGCCTGCCCGAATTCGCACTCTACAAGAGCAAGTACGAAGGCAACGAATACCAGGCTCTTCCCCAGGCCTGACGAACCCACCAGAACACTTAACCCCATATCCACCCAACCACTTACAGCAACAGGAAAGGCCAAAATGCCAGAAGCATACGCAAACGCCGGCGTCAGCGTCGAAGCGGGTTACGAAGTCGTCAAGCGAATCAAGTCCCATGTGGCACGCACCAACCGACCGGGCGTGGTCGGCGGCATCGGCGGCTTCGGCGGCCTGTTCGATCTCGCTTCCCTCGGCTACAAGGAGCCGGTGCTGATCTCCGGCACCGACGGCGTTGGCACCAAGCTGGTCGTCGCCAAAATGGCGAACAAGCACAACACCATCGGCATCGACTGCGTGGCCATGTGCGTTAACGACATCGCCGCTCAGGGCGCTGAACCGCTGTTCTTCCTCGACTACATCGCCTGCGGCAAGAACGATCCGGCACTGCTCGAACAGGTCGTGTCCGGCGTGGCGGACGGCTGCGTGCAGGCCGACTGCGGTTTGATCGGCGGCGAAACCGCCGAAATGCCAGGCATGTACGACGAAGACGAATACGATCTGGCAGGCTTCACCGTGGGTGTTGCGGAGAAATCCGCCATCGTCGACGGCTCCACCATCGTCGAAGGCGATGTGCTGATCGGTCTGCCGTCCACCGGCGTACACTCCAACGGCTTCTCCCTGGTGCGCAAGGCCCTGTTCGAACAGGCCGGCTACACCGTCGACACCCAGCTGGACGAACTCGGCGGCGAAAAACTCGGCGACGTGCTGCTCACCCCGACCAAGATCTACGTCAAGACCCTGTCCCCGCTGTTCAAGGCCGGCGTGGTCAAGGGCGTCGCGCACATCACCGGCGGCGGTTTCATCGAGAACATTCCGCGCATGATCCCCGACGGACTGGCCGCACACATCAATCTCGGCTCCTGGCCCGTGCTGCCGATCTTCGACGTGCTGGAAAAGGCCGGCAACATCGACCATATGGAAATGTTCAACATCTTCAACATGGGCATCGGCATGGTGCTCGCAGTCAGCGCCGACCGCGCCGACGAAACCATGAAGCTGCTCGAAGCCAACGGCGAAGCCGCATACGTGCTCGGCAACATCGTGAAGAACACCGGCACCGACGTGGAGCTCGTGTGACGAATGGTTAAGGCCTCCCCTTTTTTGAGGAGGCCTTAACTTATGCCGTTCCAGGCATACGCAATACATTGTTCCTATTTCAACCATCCGGATTTCAAGCAATTTCGAGGAGAAAAAGATTATGGGTCAGAAGGTTCTGGTTATCGGTTCCGGCGCACGCGAACACGCCATCGCCCACGCGCTCATGCGTGGCGGCAGCGTCGATGAAGTGACCGTCGCCCCAGGTAACCCCGGCATGGAACTCGACGGCATCCGCACCACGCAGATCAGCCCGTCCAACCACGCAGCGCTCATCGAGTTCGTACGCAGCAACAACTACGACTGGGTGTTCGTCGGACCGGAAGTGCCGCTGATCGAAGGCATCGTCGACGATTTCGAAGCGGCAGGCATCAAGGCGTTCGGCCCGAACAAGGCCGCCGCCCAAATCGAAGGTTCCAAGGACTTCGCCAAGCAGCTCATGGAACGTCATTCCATCCCGACCGCCAAATACCACACTTTCGAAGAGCTTGAACCGGCCAAGGCATACGTGCAGGAACATGGCGCGCCGATCGTCATCAAAGCCGACGGTCTCGCCGCAGGCAAGGGCGTCACCGTCGCCATGGACATCGATACCGCCATCAACGCCCTCGACGACATCTTCGTCGACCATCGCTTCGGCGCAGCCGGTGCCAAAGTCGTTATCGAAGACTTCCTCGAAGGCCAGGAATTCTCCCTCATGAGCTTCGTACGCGGCACCGAATTCTGGGCCATGCCCATCTCCCAGGATCATAAGCGCGCCTACGACGGCGATAAGGGGCCGAACACCGGCGGCATGGGCGCATACAGCCCCGTTCCGCAGATTGCGCAAAGCGTCGTCGACCAGGCCATCGAAACCATCGTGCGCCCAACCGTCGAAGCCATGGCCGCCGAAGGCACCCCCTTCACCGGCATCCTCTACGCCGGTCTCATCGCCACCGCAGACGGCCCCAAGGTCATCGAATTCAACGCCCGCTTCGGCGATCCAGAAACCGAAGTCGTACTTCCCCAGCTCACCAGCGACCTCGCCGCAGGCATCTGGGCCATCCTCAACGGCAACACCCCGACCTTCACCTGGGATGAGCACAACACCACCCTCGGCGTCGTCCTCGCCTCCAACGGCTACCCCGTCGACGTCATCAAAGGCGCCCACATCCCCGAAATCCCCGTCGACGAAGACTCCCACGTCTACTATGCCGGCGTCGCCAACTCCGACGAAGGCCTCATCGCCAACTCCGGCCGCGTCCTCCTCGTCGAAACCTCCGCGCCCGACATCAAAGCCGCACAGGACAAGATCTATGCGATCATCGACAACCTCGACACGACGGGGATGTTCTATCGTCACGACATCGGTTCCAAAGCCCTGGATGCGTGACGATGGCGCGTTGGCTGCGTCGCCCCTCGGTCGACATACCAACATATGCCTTCCCTCGGTGCGCCTAGCCACCGCGCACATCGCCGCTTGACTTCCGTGCATCCGTTCGGAGCATGAAAAAGGGACCGCGGATCATGATGTCACCGTCATGATCCGTGGTCCCTCAGTGGTTACGCTTCGCTCAGGCGAATCGTGCCTTGATCTGCGCCGCAGTGCCGTACGAGGCCTGGGCACCGTACCCGGTGGCCGCGTAGGCCGACACGTACGAGGCGAGCTTTGCCGCGTCCTGCAGGCTGAACCCGGAGGCAAGCCCGGCGAGTACGGTTCCCATGAAGGAGTCGCCGCACCCGGTGGTGTCGACGGCATCCACCTTCACCGGCGCGATGCGGACGATCCGCTGGTCTTCGGGGGCTGCTGTGTTCAGTACCACGGAACCGTCGCCGCCCAAGGTGACGATCGCCTCGTTGAAGCCGTATTCGGCCATGCGGTCGGCCGCGTTCTGCCAGTCGAAGCCGTCCCAATCGTCGTCGTCAGGCTCGTCGATGCCCAACAGCTGCGCCATCTCATGCTCGTTGACCAGCAGCACATCGGAGGCTTCGATCAGTTCCGCCGGAATCGTGGGCGTGAACGGCGAATCGTTGAGCAGCACCTTCACACCGGCCTCGTGACACATCTGCGCCGCCACAGTGACGGTTTCGATGGGGCTTTCTAGGCACAGGCCCAGCACGCTGGAGGAAACGAGCTGTTCCTTCATGGAATGCACGTAGTCGACGGTGACCTGCGCGTTAGAGCCCGGCGAATAGACGATGATGTTCTCGCCTTCGGCGTCCACCACGATGACGGTGGTGCCGCTTGGCCCCAGCACACGACGCACGTTCGACACGTCGACGCCGGCCTGTTCAAGCTGTTCAAGCAGAAAATCGGCATTGGAGTCCGAGCCGACCGCGCCGAACATGCGGACAGCAGCCCCTATCTTGGCCGCCGCGGCAGCCTGATTGCCCGATTTGCCGCCGGGCAGCAGCTGCAATGGCCCGCCGGTGATGGTCTCCCCCGGCCCGGGCAGGCGTTGAGCGGTGACGGTGTAGTCGGCGTTCATGGATCCGATCACCGATACCGTGCCGTGGATGCGATCCAGTGCGGAGAGTACTTCGGGGATGCTCATCGTTGCCTTCCTTAGATGACTGTGTCTATGGATTGTCTCGTCTTACGAGATTGAGGATTGAGAATGGTCGCGGGCCGGACCGTCGGATCGTCGAGGCGACGACCCGGCCCGCGTCTTGCGCACAGATGCGCCGATTCGCTAGGCGTTGGCTTTGTCATTTTCCAACGCATGATTGCCTTCGTAGATCTTCTTCTTGAAGACGAAGAACACGATCAGGCCCAGCAGCGCGGTTACGGAGCCGATAAGCAGCAGGTTGGAGTAGTTGGCCGCCACACCGGTGGTGCCGGTGATGGAGTGGCCGGCGAGCGCGTTGGAACCGAGCAGGCTGCCGATGATGGCGATGCCGATGGACGGGGAGACGTTCATAGCCAGATCGTTCATGCCCACGCCTCGGCCGGATTCGTCCTTCTCGATGGTGCCCAGCACGGTGGAGACGACCGGGGAGTACATCATGCCGCAGCCGGCGTAGAACACGCAGGCCCACATGGTCAGGACCACGAATCCGGAGTTCACGCAGAACGCGGCGCCGGTCCAGCCTACGAACATGAGGGTTCCTGCGGTCACCAGGCCGGCCTTGATGCCGATCTTGCCGATGATCATGCCCGAGCAGGTGCCCACGACGGCGGCGACCACGAAGGCCCACACGATGTGCAGGGAGACCTGGGTGGTGGTCATGTGGTAGATGTTCGTACCGATGGCGTTGAAGATCGGGCTCAGCGCGTAGTTCACGAAGTAGAACACGAGGATGAGGCTGATAGCGCGCAGCCAGCGGGTGTTCTTGAAGAACGCCGGGGTGATGAACGGGTTGGCGGCCTTGTTGATGTAGAAGCCGAACGCCACGTACAGCACCACCGACACCAGCAGCATCCACCATGCCATGTAGGAGAAGAACAGGGTGAGGAACGCGGTGGCGAAGCCGAAGATCACGAAGCCGAACGCGTCGACCTTCTGGCCGTTGCCGCTCTTGGACGGCAAGGTCTTGAGCAGGATCGGCAGGAAGAGGATGGTCACGGAGGGGATGAGGAACAGGTACTGCCATGCGATGGAGCTGAGCATGCCCGCGGCGAACACGCCGATGGATGCGGACAGCTGGTAGGCGGCGGTGAACAGGCCGAAGAAGATCACCTTGAGATCATTGCGCAGGTATTTGGTCGCCACCACCAGGAAGGCGGAACCGGCCACCTGTTCGCCTGCGGTCTGCAGGACTCTGGCGATGATGACGGTCCACAGGTTCGCGGTGAAGAAGTAGTTGGTCACGAAGCCGAAGAGGGATCCGATGAACAGGGTGACCAGGCCTACGGTGACGAGTTTGCGCAGCGAGACGAAGTCGCCAAGCGAGCCGTAGATGAAGCACACGATGCCGAGCACGATGCTGGGGAATGCGGTGATCAGCGACGCCTGGTTCGGTGCGCCCACGTCGGCGCCGACCTGCTGGAATACCAGGTTGAAGCCTTGCAGGCACAGGGTGCCGAGCACGAAGGTGATGAGCAGCGGGATCAGCGCCCGAACCGCCATCTTGTTGCTGGTGACGGGGTCGTCGAACGGGTCCTGTGGTTCGACTGCCGTAGTCTGTGTGGCCATGGTTGCTCTCTCTTTCCTATTGCCGTTGGACGTCAGTCGGCGTTCTTTGCCAGTGTGGTGATGCGGGTCATGAATTCGTTGAGGAACCTGGGCACGTCGACGCCGACCGCGACCTGCATGGTCTTGACCGGATCGTTGAGCCTGGTCTCGTCTCCGATGGTGCGCCCGCGGGTGGGGCCTTCCAGATCGACTTTCATGTTGATCGGCAGCGTGGTGACGAGCGTCGGATCGACGGCCACGCCCATGGCGAGCGGATCGTGCAGGCCGCAGCCGCCCAGGTGCGGCGAGGTGGTCTCGTATGCCTTGATGTAGAAGTCGGTCATGTCGGCCAGGAAGGTGCCGGCCGTGGTGCCCAGTTCGCGCCACTGCTGGGTTTCCTTGTAGGTGAGCAGGGTCTGCAGGGTCACGTCGAGGCCGATCATGGTGGTCGGGGCGCCCGAGCGGAACAGGTAGTCGGCGGCCTCCGGGTCCTGTGAGATATTGGCTTCCATGCAGGCGTTGCAGTTGCCGGGGACGGTGAGTGCACCGCCCATGAGCACGATGCGGCCGATCTCGTCCTTGATTTCCGGCGCCTTCTTGAGTGCGGCCTGGATGTTGGTCATCGGGCCGGTCGGCACGTAGATGAGGTCCTTGCCGTAGGTCTTGATCGCGTCGATGATGAAGTCGACCGCGGATTCGGTTTCGACTTCGCGCTTGGAATCCGGGATGGTTACATCGCCGATGCCGTTCTCGCCGTGGATGAATGCGGAGACCGGCAGGACGGAGAAGGAGTCGGTGGTGCTGGAGTGCGGCAGCCCCCGGTAGACCTTGACTTCCGGGTGGCCGAGCAGATCGGTGATGGCGAGCGCGTTGCGCACGCCTTGCTCGACCAGGACGTTGCCGTAGGTGCCGGTGATGCCGATGAGCTCGATCTCCGGGCTGCCCAAGGCGTATGAGATGGCCAGAGCGTCGTCGACACCGGTGTCAAGATCAAGAATGAGTTTCTTCATTGGAATTCGCCTTTCAACATTGATGGCCTTCGCCACGGAATCGTATATGGGATTCCGTGTAACTTCCCCCTCATGATAAAACGTTTTATCATAAAAGCCAAAATCACCGTGTGTCGCTTGGAAAATCAGCCATCATGCAACCTATGCCATCGCCATGGCACGACTGGACGACGGTCGACCGCGCTTCATCTGCCGTTTTGCAGGCCGCCCATAGCCGCCAGCGACCGTTCACACGCCAAACACGGTCGAGCGCGTAACCAGGTGGGGTTGGATTCTGCTTGTACGCGCCGGCGCCTTCGGCTTCGCGAAACGCTCCCTCACCACGGACCAGCATTCCGCCGCCAACGCGTCCACATTCTGCGAGATGGTGGTCAGATCGTTAAGCAGGCCGAATCTGGGCAACACATCGTCGTAGCCCACAATCGACATGTCTTCAGGCACATGCAGCCCACGCTCCTCCACACGCCGGCGAAGCCCCATGGCCATAAGGTCGTTCTCGCAGAACACTGCGCCGACACCGGCATCCAGCAGGCGATCGGCGGCCTCATACCCGCTCGAATACCGGTAATCCCCCTTCACGATGCATTCGGCGTCAAGCGGCACCCCGGCCTTCGCCAACGCATCGGCGAATCCACGGAACCGCAAATCGGATATGCCATCAGTCCTTTCCACGCAGACGCATCCGACACGGCCCTTCCCCGCATCGCGCGCCCCGGCCGCCAATGAGTCGATCAGCACTTCGGCGGCCAGTCTGCCGCCCTCCTTGTTATCCACGCCCACACCATCGCAGTACCCGGAGTCAACCAGACGATCCACGAACACCACAGGGCAGGGGCATTCCTCGACGTCACGGCGCAACGCCGCTTCCTGTGCGCAGGATTGCAGGGCAGGAACCAGGAACAATCCATCGACGCCGCGAGCGGACACGCCGCAGATCAGCGAACGCTCGCGCTCCCTCGAATCGTCGCTATTGGCCACGATCACCGAATAGCCATCACGAATGGCCACATCCTCCAACGCCTTGAACAACGACGAGAAGAACATGTTCTCGATATCGGGCACCACCAGCCCCACCATGTTCGAACGCCGGGTGACCAACGCACGGGCCGCCTGATTGGGCCGATAGCGCATGGACGAAGCCACCTTCTGTATCTGCGCACGGCGTTCATCGGAGATGCGCACCGGCTTGCCGTTGAGCACCAGCGAAACGGTCGCCGGCGATACCCCGACCGCCGCCGCGACATCCTTCAACGTGACCCTGGTCCCCATAGGTTCTGCCCCTCCTCGAATTCGTTTCTTCCATACCGGTATACCTCGGACCCCATCGTCCCAGGGCTCCACCGGTCATATCGTTCTGCCACCAGAATACCGCCGATACAACGATTGACGTACCGATGTGCCAATTCCGTTGCAAAACCGGGGCGCGGCCATGGGACCACCCCATGCCGCGCCCACCCGCTGCCAGAGGCTGCAGCCGCCCGTCACTGCTTCGGCAGATCCATGAAGCCGAGGCTCTTCAGGTAGTTGCGTCCCGTGGTGATGTCGTACTGGATCAGCTTGTAATCATCCACCAGCCGCTGCGTCTTCTTGTCGAAGTCGCTTGCGGCCATGGGCTTGCCGGAAGCGTCCAGGTACAGGCTCTGACCTTCGGGGATGCGCTGCCAGCCTTGGATCTGGTTGACCACCGGCGGCTCCATGGCGGAGATCTTCTGGTGCATCTGCGTCAGGAACGCGATGAACGGCGATACCTTGGCGTTCATATGCTCGGCCGTCTGAGCCATAAAGAAGTTCGGCGACGTGTATGCGCTGTTCTCCGCCTTGTTGCCTTGCGACGAAGACGCCTTGTTCGACCAGATGAAGTAATCAGTCAGATGAAGCGCAAGCGAATTGTTCGAATCCTCGCTGGCGGTCGAGTAGATGCCCGGCAGGTGATCACCGTAGAAGACCACAGTGATGGGCTTGTCGATCTTGTCGAGCTGCTTGAGGAACTTCTCGGTCTCCTGGTCGGTGATGGCCGCGCCCTTCTGGTAGGTCTGGATCGATTCCTGCTCGGTCTTGCCCAGCGCGGTGCCGGTGGTGGATTGCGCGGTGAACTCGTTATTCGGATACCAATCGTGGTATGGCATGTGGTTCTGCATGGTGATGAGCTGGATGAACTGGTTGGATTTGGTCTTCTTCAGCTCTTCCAACGTGCTCTTGTAGGCCGCTTCGTCGGAGACGTACGGACTGGAGCCCAGCTTGTCCTGATGGGAGATGATGTCAGGGCCCGTCAACGTGTAGAAGTGGGAGAATCCGAACTTCTTGTAGTTGATGGCACGCGAATACATCGAGGACTCGTACGGGTGCACGCCGATGGAGTTCTTCGGAGCGCCCCACAGCTGGTTGATCGTCGGCGTCCAATGCTGCCCTGGCACCAACTGCTGGTAGGGGCTGGAAAGCGAGGAATCGAAATTGGCCATGCTCATGCCGGTCAGACCCATGTATTCGAGGTTGGCCGTGCCGCCGCCGTACCCGGACGACAGCATATAGCCGGAGGTGGTGTTCTCCTTGATCTTACGAATGTTCGGCATGGAATCCTTGTTGACCTTCAGCCCGGGCACGCGGCTCGGGTCGGAGAAGGATTCGGACAGCACGTACACCACGGTCGAATCGTTCAGATTGGCGCTGCGCTTGGCATTGATGCTTTCCGCCGCCTTTGCGTAGCGTTTGGCGACCTGCTTCATCGTGGCTTCGGAGTAGCCTTCCGGCTTCTCCATCACCTTCGGATTAAGCTGGCGCAGGAAGGAGACGACCGGGCCGTTGCGCTGCGCGTCGTATACGGAATCCCACATGGACGACTGGTCGCCCATGGCGACACTCAGAGTATTCGCCCAGGAGCCCACGGTCCCCGCCTGCATGGCGTACATGCCGAAGAAACCGGCGGGAATGATGACCAGCAGGATGCGGGCCGCGGCGTTCGCCAGACCGGTTCGATGGTCGGCTGCGCGGAACATGCGGCCGTGGCGAGCGTCGATGCGGTTGAGGTACAGGCACAGTCCAAGCAGCACCAGGAATCCCGCCACCGCGCCGAGGATGATCCACTGCGCGCCGGACGGCATAAAGCTCATGAGATTGCCCGCATCCGATTTCAGAAAACTCAGGTCGGAGGGGATCACGGCCTCGTAGCGGATGGTGATCTTGAAATGCTCGACGACGGCGATGATGATCGCAAGCGCGAGATATATCGGCGTGGCCACCCAGAAGCGGTTTGAGATCATCAGCAGGATCAGGTAGACGATGCCGCACAGCAGCAGGTTCAGCACGGCCACGAAGTTCAGGTCGGTCCACATCTTCGAGACGAATCCCCAGCCGATGGTGGGACTTGACAGCTTGACCCTCGACGTGGCGGTGACGCCCCATTCGAGTATGCCTACGCCGATGGCGTCAAACAAGACGAACAGCACCCCGTACAACCAGCCGGGGAACGGTTTGCGTTTGCTTTTCTCGGTGATCTCTACTTCGTGTTCCTGGTTATCCATACGCTTCTCTTCGTTCGAATCGAATTTCCATTACTTGGCGTAGCATGCTTCAACGCCGCAGTGACTCCGCACCGCTTCTTCTTGTATTCCCTCTTGTGCTTCTTCAGCGTAACGCATGGGCGGAGCATTGCACCCCGCCCATGCGAATCGGCCACAGTTCATTCACTGTGGTTGTTTTTCCTCTGGCAGTCAGAACACAGCCCGAACACCTCGATGGTGTGGCTTTTAATGACGAATCCATGTTTTTGCGCAATCCCGCGCAGCCAGCTTTCCCCTGGGGATTCGATCTCGACCGTACGCCCGCAGTCGGTGCACACCATGTGGTGATGGTGTGCGTCATCGCCGCACAGTCGGAACAGCTGCTGGCCGTTGAGACGAATCGTGTCCACCGCACCGGATTCCGCCAGGGAGTTCAGCTGGCGGTAAACGGTGGCCAGGCCGATGCGCATGCCTGAATCCTGCAGGCTGCGATGCAGATCCTGGGCGGAGATGAATTCGTCACAGTCCGCGAGCTGGGTGCGGATCGCGTCCTTCTGCTTGGTCTGCCGTTCGATATGTTCCGCCATCGCGGGCATCACGCCTTAGCCGATTGCGGCTGCAAATCGTCCCAGCAGCCTGTGGCTTCAAGGTCGGCCACGGTCTTCGCCGTGTCGTCGGTCAACACCGTGATGTGCCCCATCTTGCGGTCATGGCGCACCTCGGCCTTGCCGTAGTCGTGCACGTTCCATTCCGGATGGTCGGCGATCAGGACGCGCGTCGGCTCCACATGCTGGCCGAGCACATTGACCATGACCGCTGGGCTCAGCAGCTTCGGCTGTTCCAGGGGCCAGCCGGCGATGCCGCGCACATGGGCGTCGAACTGGTCGAAGGAGCATGCCTCGATGGTGTAGTGCCCGGAGTTGTGCGGGCGTGGGGCGAGCTCGTTGACGATCACATCGTCGTCCTTGGTGACGAACAGTTCGATGGCGAGCGTTCCCGCTAGTTCGAATCCCTTGGCCAGGCGCAGGGCAAGCTCGTGGGCTTTGCGGGCCACGGTTTCGCTCACTGTGGCCGGGGCGATGGTCATATGCAGGATGTTGTTGCGATGCTCGTTGCGCACGATGGGGAATGTGACGAAATCCGTGCCGTTGCCGGACACGAGGATGCTTGCTTCGAAGGCGAAGTCCACGAATCCTTCGAGAATGCTCGGCGGGAATCCGCCACCGCGGTCGCCGCGTGCGCGAACCTGTTCCAGATCGGCGTCGGACCTGAGCACGGTCTGCCCGTGGCCGTCGTAGCCGCCGGAACGGGTTTTGAGCACTGCCGGATAGTGGATCTCGTCGAGTGCGGCGTCAAGCTCGTCGAAATTGTTGACCGCGCGCCATGGTGCAGTTGCGGTGCCGTGGTCGTTGATGAACTGCTTTTCGTTCACGCGATCCTGCGTGACGCGCAGCAGGTCGGTGCCTTGCGGGACGGCCGCCAGCCCGCGCACCTCGTCGATGGCGTCGGCGTCCACGTTCTCGAATTCGTAGGTGAGCACGTCGGATTTGACGGCGAGATCGTGGATGGCGGTCTTGTCGTCGTATTCCGCGACGATCTGGAAATCGGCGACCTGCGCGGTCGGGCAGTCCGGGGTCGGGTCGAGCACGCCGACGCGGAATCCCATGTAGCGGGCGGAAAGCGCCATCATACGGCCAAGCTGGCCACCGCCGATGATGCCGATGGTCGAGCCGGGCATCAAACGCTCAATACGGCCGTTGGTTTCTTCAGACAAGCTGGGCATTGGATTCGGCCACCTTTTCCTTCAACGATTCGCGGTATTCCTGCAGCGCCTTGGCCAGGCGCTCATCGGTGGTGGAGAGAATGGAGACGGCGAGCAGGCCGGCGTTCGTGGCTCCGGAGTTGCCGACTGCAGTGGTGGCGACGGGGATGCCGCCCGGCATCTGCACGATGGACAGCAGCGAATCCCATCCGGACAGGGCGTGCGAGCGCACCGGAACACCGATGACGGGGAGGGTGGTCTGCGCCGCGATCATGCCGGGAAGATGAGCCGCGCCACCCGCTCCGGCGATGATGACCTTGAAGCCGTTGCCGCGTGCGGCGTGGGCGAATTCGCCCATCAGTTCCGGCGTACGATGAGCGGAAATGACCTGCTTGTGGTACGGGACACCGAACTGGTCGAGGATCTCGCAGGCATGCTTCATCGTCTCCCAATCGCTGGAAGAGCCCATGACCACGGCAACTTCGGGCGTGCTTTCGCTCATTATCATCTACCTCCGTTTATTGAGAATACGTACTCACTGTACCCTTGCCGCCTGTCATTGTGAAGCGCTTTGCGCCTTACGAGGGTATGTGGGGGAAGTAGGGAGCATTTGCGGAATAATCGAACGATACAGGCCGTACAGCTGTATGATGTGCCATTTGGAGCGAGGAACATACTGGCATACATAGAGAGAAGGAGCAGATAGATGCGCGATGGGTTGCTGCGAACCATCACAGGACCGGACGATGTGAAAGCGCTCGAGCCCGGTCAGCTGACCGATCTATGTGCCGAAATCCGTGCGACCCTGCTTGAATACGGCCATCGGCATGGTGGCCATATCGGTTCCAATCTCGGTTTGGTGGAGGCCACTGTCGCCCTGCACCGCGTGTTCAGCTCGCCTCGCGACCGCATCGTATTCGATGTATCCCATCAAAGCTATGTGCATAAGATGCTCACCGGCCGCGCCGCCGCCTATTTCGATCCCGCACACGCCGGTGAAACCACCGGATTCACCAACCCGGAGGAAAGCGAGCACGACCAGTTCGTGCTTGGTCATACCGGCACTTCCGTCTCCCTGGCCTGCGGATTGGCCAAAGCCCGTGACGCGGCAGGCGGCAGCGGCAATGTGATCGCGGTGATCGGCGACGGCTCGCTGAGCTCCGGCGTGGCGTTCGAGGGGCTGAACAATGCGGCCGAGCAGGGCGGCAATCTCATCATCGTGTTCAACGACAACGAAATGTCGATCGCCGAGGATTTCGGCGGCATGTACGGGCCGCTGGCCCGGTTGCGCGCGTCGGGCGGCACTGCGCAGCCCAATATCTTCAACGCCTTCGGCCTGGACTACCGGTATGTGGAGCAGGGCAACGACGTGGACGCGCTGGTCCGGGCCTTCGCCGAGGTGAAGGATATCGACCATCCCGTCGTGGTGCACATTCATACGTTGAAGGGACTGGGGCTTCCGGCCGACGAGGACCGGCATGAGGTCGACCATTGCGACCTGTCCGGCAGCGACCCCCATGCCGGCCGCTGCGAGGCATCGCACTGGCAGACGCCCGACGCCGCATTGGACAGGCCGGATGATCCGCGCAAACATTACGGCAAGCTTGCCATGGCCGCATTGGAACGCCGTTTCGCCACCGAGCCGGGGCTGACGGTCATCTCCCCCGCCACACCGGGGTCCAACGGCATCACCCGCGCATTCCGCGAACATGCCGGAGCGCATTACGTGGACACCGGCATCACCGAATCGCATGCGGCGGCGTTCGCCGCAGGCATCGCCCGCGCGGGGGGTACGCCTGTTGTGGCGACCACCGCATCGTTCTTCCAGCGCGCCTACGATCAGTTCTTCCAGGAGATGGCGTTGAACCGTCAGCCGGTAACGCTGCTGTCGTTCCTCAGCGGCCTGTCCGGTTCGGACAACACGCATTCCGGCGCATACGATATCGCCATGTTCGGCAATATTCCCGGACTTATCTGCCTGGCACCCACCAACGGGCATGATTTCCTCGCCATGCTCGACTGGGCCACCGATCCGGCACGCCGCATGGGCTCGCATCCCGGCCCGGTAGTGATCCGCGTGCCTGGCGAGACGGTGCTTGACGCCGATTCCGACGATGCGTACAAGGCCCTGTGCGAAAGCACCGCCACGAGCGGCTCCGACTGGCTGCGCTGGCATACGGTACGCGCCGGGGCACGTGTGGCGATTCTCGGCCTGGGCAATACGCTGCCGTTGGCGCTGCGCGTGGCCGATGCGCTGCCTTTCGACGCGACCGTGATCGATCCAAGACAGTTCGGCTCTTTGGACGAGCATGCGCTGCATACGCTGATCGATCAGAGGCATCGTCTGCTTGTCACGTTGGAGGACGGCCAGTTGGATGGCGGCTGGGGCGCGAAGGTGGCGGCCTATTGCGGCAATCTCCGACTGCCCGCCGATGCGCTCCCCCGCGTGCTGACCTTCGGCGCGGCCAAGGAGTTCACCGACCGTGTTCCGCTGGCCGAGCTGAACCGCCGATACGGTCTGACCGTCGATGCGGTACGCAAGGCGATTCTTCAGGCTCTCGGCATCAGCGATTAGGCTCGGCCGCACGGCCTGTCCATATGCTCGCGTGATGCATGCCACGCATCATGCGTCATGTGTCACGCATCCGCAGATCCGTATACTGCTGCAATCGCGATGCTCTTTCACCGTGTGCGAACGGCTGCGCAATGGCCTGGCTTACCATGGTGTCATGGGACATTTCATCAGCCGTTGGTTCATTATGAGTGTTGCGGTCGCCGTGACGGTGCTGCTGCTTCCGGGCCTGCAGGTCGTCGGGCATCCGCCGGTGCTCGGCATCGTCGCATTTGCCCTGTTCATGGCGCTGATCAACGCCTCGATCAAACCGTTGACGCATTTGATCGCACTGCCGTTCTCCGTGTTGAGTTTCGGCATCGTTGCGTTGGTCATCAACTGGCTGTTCATGCGCCTCGCCTCATGGCTGGCGATCAGCCTGTTCGACGTGGGCGTGACTGTCAATGGATTCTGGTGGTCGGTGCTCGCCTCGCTGATCATCTCGATCATATCGGGTATCGTTTCGGCGATTATCGGCGATTGAACGCACTGGCGGCAATGCACAACGGGCGGGGACGCGATTCAGAGGCATCGATCCCCGCCCGTTCTTTCCGGCAAACGAACAGCTACTTGTCGCCCCGCTTGTCGAAGCGTCTGCCCTCAGGCTTGCCGGGTCTCGTGTACAGCCAGATCTGCAATACCACGGCGGCCAGCTGCAGAAGCAGTCCGACCAGTACCGTCCCGACCGCGCCGCCGTTGAACTGCTGGGCGACGCCCCTGGCCAGAGTGTCCGCGAACTGCGTCGGATAGATGGTGCCGAGCGCGCTGATCACTTTGATGACGGGAGACACCTGGATGCACAGTCCGGCGACGTTGCCTATGCACGGCGCCAGCGCCCACCAGCCGGACATATTCGCATCATGCAGACGGCGCACCGATACGGCCAGCATCGGAACGAGCACAAACAGCCACCATCCGTAGACCGCAAGGACGAAGCTTTCGAAGAAATACTCCAACACGATGAACAGCACGTCGATAAGGCAGACGTACAGCAGCGCCCACCAGTATTCGCCGCGGCTGGCACGGCCGGAAAAGATCCGCCACTTCTTCAGCAAGCGGCTGCTCGCCTCCTGAAAACCAATTCCGACAAACGGCTGGTCGAGTGGCGGCACGGTCTTCGCTCTATCTGATCTCGCGGTATCCATAATCACTATGCCCCCTATGGGAAGTCAATGCCTCTTTGCACTCCAACTATACCTATGCCCATCTGCCCTGCAGCGCATATCCACGCGCCGGCAAGCCTTCCCACCCGCACTATGGCACGATTCCGGCGTAGGGGTTGCGACCGGCCCGCCGTGACCAATACCCTCGCCGGGATATCGGAAAAACTAGACAATATGAGAAAATCCTTGGAACCATGCGATTCCAAGGATTATTCGTGACCCCGGCCGGGCTCGAACCGGCGACCCTGAGATTAGAAGTCACATGCTCTATCCAGCTGAGCTACGGGGCCAAACCAAACCCATCATAATGGGGGGTGCATAAATAGACACGCGCCGCACCTGCCTGATTTCCAGATTCCGGACGTTTCCGCCCAACCTGTGGCATCGGCGGCGATGCCTCGATCCTATTCGATAATCCAGCTCAACCCGACAAGAACGATGAGGAACAGCACGTTCACCGCGGTGTACACGCCCAGGTAACGGCCCTTGCGGTCAGGGTACTGACGCACCACGTTCTTGTAGGAGATCAGCGAGGCCATGGATGCGATCAGCGTACCCATGCCGCCAAGATTGGTGCCGATGATCAGCGGACGCCACTGGTCGCAGAAACCGGAAAGCAGCAGCGTGGTGGGCACATTGCTGATCACCTGGCTGGACACCACCGCCACCTCAAGCGGATGCCCGCTGACCAGCGACTGCGCCAGCTGGTAGAACTCCGGCACACGCTTCATATTGCCGATGAAGATGAAGAACATGCAGAAGGTAAGCGGCAGCCCCCAATCCACGTAGCGGAACACACGGCGGTCGGTGAACAGGAACGTGGCCACGACCACCACGCACATCACCCACAGCGGGATGAAATCGGATACGGCCAGCAGGCAGACGACGAACAGCAGCGCGTACACCACGGTACGCCAGCCGCCATAGCCGGCTCCATAGCCGGTGATGCGAATCTCATCCGGCTGATGCTTGCTCCGCTCCGGGGCAAGCACGCCGGTCTCCAGATTATTCAGTTCGGAAACAGGAAGCTTCGGGAACGCGAAATAGATCACGATCAGCAGAAGAACAACCGCACACACCGAATACGGCGCCATAATGCCCATCATCTCGCCGGCCGGCATGCCGGTAAGCGCTTTAAGATACAGGTTGTGCGCATTGCCGATCGGCGTGAGCATACTGCCCACATTCGCGCCGATGGTCATCAACGTGACCACCAGAACGGTTCTCTCCCCCATATCGGCCATAAGCAGCACAGCCACCGCAAAGGGAACGAACGTAACCAACGCCACATCGTTCGTGATCAGCATCGCCGAAAAATAGGTCAACGCCACCAGCGTCACCACAAGTCCCCGCAAGCTGCCCACATGTTCCAGAAGACGCGAGCCGATAATACGGAACACGCCGATACGCTGAAAACCGCACACTACGATCATGAGGCAGATCAGCTGAGAAATGGTGCTGGCATGAATATAGCCGGCATATTCCCTATCTGGTGGAACGATAAAGCAGGAAACCAACGCAAGTACCGAAGCCACAACGAGAATGGTCTCATTCTTCAGGACTTTGACCACCAAACGCCGCATCCATGTCCTCCATGCATCCCGCCTGCGCACCCTGCGCACAACGGGTTCTTCATTCAATGCCGTAACCACTTTACCCGAAACCCCGACTACAGCATGCCTGCGGCGTGCTGTTATTCAGCCGATCACCCCCAATTGCCAGACACTCGGCGGCCGCCTTCGTAAACGGCGCCAGAAATATACCACAAAACCATCCAAGTTGCCTTATTAATAGGGATTCTCGGCACTGCGGCACAGCGATTCCAGGAACCGACACGGCCGAACACGACTTCCGTAGGGTGTTCGAGCGTTCCGTAGGCGGATATCTATGACACACCCGTAGAGAAACGGCCATATTCGACCATTCTTTCAAGCCGACTCCAGCAACAACCACCTACGGAAGCGCAAAACCACCTACGGAACGCGGCCCTTCATCGAGCGCCATGCCGCCCATGCCGCCCATACCGCCCATACCAATACACGCCCGGCTGCATATGCCCGGCATCGGGCGACACACCGCTAATTGACGTTGTTGCCATGCACCTGATTCTGCAGGCTCTTACGCGACGCCTCCATATTCGTAATGGTGCCAAGCAGCGCGATCTTCTCCTCGCCATCGGGCAAGCGCGACATACGCGCACGCGCCGAAGCGATACTACGCACGAAACCCATATCCAGCAGACGCGCCAACAACTCGGAAGCATACCGCACCTCGGCCTTGGTGGCCGAAGCGGGACTGTTCGCATCGGACTGCACACGCTGCCCCTGCGCGTCATCGCCGTTTGCGGAACGATCGGCCAACGGCAACGGCATAACGGCCAGCTCATTAATCACCGGCTCAAGCATGGGTCCACCGGCCTTGGTGAGATTATGCATCCACAACCCCTGCGGAGTGGTTGTCTCCGGAAGCCCGCCGGCGGCAACAACCGCCTGGAACAGGGCACGGAACACCGAAGTCTCGAAACTGGCAGGAGTCAACGAATCAAACCAGTCAACACGGATGGCGTTGGGAATCTGAACAAGCACGGCCATGAACTGCTCTTCGGCAATGAACACGGCGTCATCCACATGATAGAACGTCTGCTTGTGTGCATTCTCACGCTCGATCTGGCGCACACGCTCAGGCATCATGGCACCGTCAGCATGCTGCGGCTGCACAAGACGCCGCTTCGGCGCATACGCATCCTCATCGCGCACACGCAACTGACGCCTGCACCGCTCCACCTCACGACGCATCATGTCAAGATCGACACCGCCAATACGCCGAGCCGCCTGGCGAGTATACAAATCCACCTGAGAACGGTCGCGAATCTGCGCGATCAACGGCGCCACAGCCTTCACCGCACCCAAACGCCCCGTACTATAGCTCGTATCAAAACGGTTGATCGCCGCACCGATCACAAAGTCATACAACGGTTTCGCCCTGGCAACCAACGCACGAACCGCCTCATCACCCTGTTCGATACGCAAATCGCACGGATCGAGATTATGCTCGGCCACCGCCACAAACGTCTGCGACAAAAACGCCGGATCAAGGCCGAACGCATGCAATGCCGCCTTCTGCCCAGCCGCATCGCCATCAAACGTGAACACGATACGCGAACTGACCGGCTGCCCGTCAACCTTCAACGGCCCCACCAGCTGAATCGCACCCAGCGAATCATCCTTCACCAAACGGCGCACGATCTTCGCATGCTCCTCGCCGAACGCGGTACCACACGTGGCGATAGCCGTATCCACACCCGCCAGATGCATGGCCATCACATCGGTATACCCCTCGACGATCACCGCCTGACGCTTCTTCACAATGGCCTGCTTGGCCAAATCAATGCCATACAACACCTGATTCTTGTGATACAGCTGCGTATCAGGCGTATTAATATACTTCGCCGCAATCTGATCATCGTCATACAGCTTGCGAGCGCCAAACCCCAACGTGCGACCCGTCGAATCACGAATCGGCCACGTCACACGCCCACGGAAATAGTCATAGACGCCACGCTGACCCTGCCGTGCCAAACCGGCATCCAGCATCTCCTGCTGCGTGAACCCCTGCGACGCAAGATGACGCACCAGATTATCCCACCCCTGCGGCGCATACCCGCAGCCGAAACGCTCGCAGTCGGCCTGGGTGAAGGTGCGTCCACCGAGCAGTTTGCGTGCGGCAAGCGCCTCCTTGGTCATGATCTGGCTGGCGAAGAAGCGCTGTGCGGCCTCGTTCGCTTCGAGCAGACGGGCGCGTTTGGACCCGGAATGCTCGGCGCGCGCGTTGCCGTTCTGCTCGTAGTGCAGTTCGATATGGTATTTGTCGGCGAGCAGTTCCACCGCCTCGCGGAAGTCGATGTTCTCCTGTTCCTCCACGAACTTGAACACGTCACCGCCCAGGCCGCAGCCGAAGCAATGCCACACGCCGAGCGCCGGACGCACGTTGAAGCTGCCGGTCTTCTCGTCGTGGAACGGGCATAGGCCTACAAACGTGCCGGTTCCCGAAGGCTTCAGCGATACTGAGGCGGATACGATGTCATACAGGTCCGCGGCGGCGCGCACCTTTTCGATGTCTTCCTTCTTGATCATTCCCGGCATAGTCCCCAACCCTATCAGCTATGCCGCACGTCATGCACGGCTATGGCCGCTTCCGCCCGTCGCAACCGTAGGCATGCGGGCAAAAGCGGCCATGGCGCAAAGCGCGTGTTACAGGATGCTCTTGGGATCGAGCTTGGCGAGATCCTCCGGAGCCAGCACTTCGGGCGCATGCTCGTACAGGCGCGGGATGCGATTGCGCAGGCAGGTGAAGATCTCATAGCTGATGGTATCGGCGGCGCGCGCCCAATCGTCGGCGGTGGGCTCGCCGTATTCCTCGCCGCGCCCCGGGCCGAACAGTTCGACAGTGTCGCCTTCCGCGATGCCGAGTTCCGCGGCGGAGCCGTGCAGATCGAGGATGAACTGGTCCATGCACACGCGGCCGGACACATGGTAGATATGCGGGCCCTGCTTGGTCATCACGCGCACCGGGCCGCCCGGCTTGTCCACATGCTTGGCGCCTTCCATATCGAAGCCGGATGCGGAGCGGTGGATGCCGTCCGCGTAGCCCAACGGCACAATGGCGGTCGACGTGTTCTGCGGGGTCAGGTAGGTACGGCCATACGAGATGCCGTGACCGGCCTCAACGTCCTTGACTGTGCCGAGCTGTGCCTGCAGACGCATGGCCGGCTTGAGCTTATACGTGTTCGGCGTGCCCATCGCCGGGTCGGGCTCGTAGCCGTACAGGCCGATGCCCGGGCGGGTGAGTTCGAAATGGATCTCCGGGCGGTCCAGCGTGGCGGCGGTGTTGGCGAGGTGACGGATGCTGGGCGCGATGCCGGCCTGCTTCATACGGTCGGTGAACGCGTTGAAGTTCGCGATCTGACGTTCGGTGGATTCCACGAACTCGGGAACGTCGGGACTGTCAGCCACGGCCAGGTGGCTCCACTGACCGATGACCTCGATCACACCCTCCTGGGCCAGCTGCACCAGCTTGGCCAATGCCGCGTCGAAACCTTCCGGGGTGAAGCCGTTGCGGCCGAACCCGGAGTCGACCTTCACATGCACGCGGGCGGCCTTGCCTAGTTTGCGGGCGGCTGCGGCGATGGCGTCGATGCCCGCCAGCGAGCCGACAGACACGTCGATATCGTTGTCGATCAGTTCGTCGAAGGGCACGGCGGTGCCGTTGTACACCCAGGTGAGAATGTGGCAACGGTCGGGGCCGATGCCCAACTGGCGCAGCAGCAGCGCCTCATGGGATTGCGCGGTGCCAAGCCAGGTGGCGCCGCCGGCCAGCGCTGCCAGTGCAGAGGGAAGCAGTCCATGGCCGTAGGCGTCGGCTTTGACCACTCCCATGACGGCGGTGCCGGATTGCGGTCCTCCCACGGTGGCGACAAGGTGACGCATATTGTCGCGCATCGCCTTCAGATCGACGATCGCCTGCGCCGGGTACTGGCGGCGGGCGGCTTCATAATTGGCTTTGCCCTGTTCGGATGAAAACGCGATTTCAGGTGCTGCATTCATACTCATGGTTCCCTATTGTCACTCGCACGTGTAACAAAATCCATGCATGAATCGCCGTCGTTCACTCGGATGTCTCATCTGCGGCATCGGTCGTTTTATCAATGCGCCATCGATGTGCACGCCGGAACGTATGCCGAGACGCAAAACTCTGTTTTTCCGTCCCAGCTCGTACACTACTGAACCACGTTGCGATTTTTCCTCATATGGAGAGCCGCACCATTTGATTTCTGGCGTTGAGGCGTGCCAGAGTCCCGGAGCACCGTCCGGTTTTTGCCCAATTTCGCATATTGCATTTGAGAGAGACCAATGGATCTATTCCGCAAAAAATCGGTGGACCAGCTTGTTTCCGAAGCGACGCCGCTGAAACGAACATTGAAAACCTTCGATCTGACCATGCTCGGCATCGGCGCGATCATCGGCACCGGCATCTTCGTACTCACCGGCAAGGGCGCGCTCACCGCAGGCCCCGCCCTGTCATTGTCGTTCCTGCTCGCGGCCGTATGCTGCGGCTTCGCGGGCCTGTGCTACGCGGAGTTCGCTTCGATGGCGCCCGTGTCCGGTTCCGCGTATTCCTACGCCTATCTGGCGTTCGGCGAGCTCATCGCCTTCGTGATCGGCTGGGATCTGATACTGGAATACGCGCTGCAGGCCGCCACCGTATCGGCCGGATGGTCGGGGTATTTCAACAAGCTGCTTGAAGGGTTCGGGCTGCACCTGCCCGTCGAACTCACCGCGGCATACGGCACCACGCCGGGCGTGACCACCTATTTCAATCTGCCGGGATTCGTCATCGTGCTGCTCATCACCTGGCTGCTGTCCATCGGCATCAGCCAGACCAAGAAGGCCAACGACATCATGGTGATGATCAAGCTCGTCATCATCGTGCTGTTCATCATCTGCACCGTCTGGTACGTGAACCCGGCGAACTGGAAGCCGTTCTCCCCCTACGGGGTCTACACGTTCCAGCCCGGTTCCACACAGCCCTACGGCATCGTGCCCGCCGCCTCGATCGTGTTCTTCAGCTTCATCGGCTTCGACGCGGTCTCGTCCTCCGCCGAGGAGACCATCAACCCGAACAAGACGCTGCCGCGCGGCATCCTGCTCTCGCTGGTCATCTCCACCGTGCTGTATATCGCCATGACCTTCATCATGACCGGCGTCGTGCCCTATAAGGAGTTCGCCAAGTTCGTGGACGCCCCGGTCGCCGGCGTGATTCTGGCCACCGGCCTGAACTGGCTGGCCGTGATCGTGAACCTCGGCGCGTTGATCGGCATGACCACCGTGATGCTCGTGCAGTTGTACGGTCAGTCCCGCATCTGCTATGCGATGAGCCGCGACGGCCTGTTCCCGAAGTTCTTCGGCGAGGTGCATCCGAAATACCACACCCCGTTCAAGGGCACCTGGTTCTTCGGCCTGCTGACGGCAATTGCCGGCGGTTTCATCAATATCAACGTGCTGTTCGAGCTGGTGAATATCGGCACGCTGTCCGCGTTCATCATCGTGTCCGCTGGCGTGCTGTGGATGCGCAAGACCCAGCCGGACGCGCACCGCGGATTCCGTGCGCCGGGCGTACCGTTCACGCCGATCTGCTCGATCGTGTTCTGCCTGATCCTGATCGGCGGACTCAACTGGGAGACCTGGCTGCGCTTCGCCATCTGGTTCTCGCTCGGTTTGGCGGTGTACTTCGCCTATAGCCGCAAGCGGTCCAAGTTGAACGAGCCGGGATTGTTCTGATCTGACCCGGGCAATCTGCCCACTATGTTGAATCTACCGATGCTCAGCGCCGTCTTGCCGTCGATAGTTTGGGAAGTCCTTAAACTATCGACGGCAAGACCGGTATCAGTGTAAGTAGACTAAGCCCCCTCCAAACTATCGACGCTCAACACTGTCCCAGCATCGGTAGTTTGGAGGGGGCTTAGCTTATCGACAACATGAGAACCGTCACCATTCGTGACGCTGGTAGGCGATACGCGTGGTGTCTGTAGGCCGATCGATAAGCTGGATCAGACCGCAGCGAGCGAAACCGTTCGATTCGAGAATATGCTGCATGGCCTTATTGTTCGGATGCGTATCGGCACGCACGTTACCGTAATGGGTCAACGCCCAACGAATGCAGTCGCGGGCCGCATGACGTGCCAAACCGGAAGACGCTATGCGATGAATCGTCACATAGCTGTCGTTATCCAGCCAAGCGCCATCGATATGCGTATATGTCGGATCCTCACCAAGACACACCGCGAACTGCGCCAGAATACGCTCCTTGCCATCCTTGGTATCGACCAGAAGCATCATGCGCTGACGCTTGATGTCATCGATCACCACGGATTCGCGTGGAAACGTACTTCCCCACTGTGTCGGATTGCCGTTGGCTGCCATCAACTCACGCGCACGCTGATAGATCACCCTCATCCGTGGCAAATCACTCATCGTGGCATGGCGAAAACGTCTCGTAGCCTTATCCTCAGTCACGCCTCACCTCACGCTTGCATAGTAAGCAATTCCGAGCGTTAAAGCTAGCACGTTCGGTGCACATGGCCACCCGCGCATCTCACCGCAAACAGGCATACAACACCGTGCGGCCCGCCCGGGCGAAACCACAGACGAGCCGCACACCAACGGCACCGCGCACAACCGGCGATCAGACCACCTTGCGTTCGAACGGATCAGAACTAATCCCCTTGGCGAGAATATCCTTCGCCCACTCCTTCGCCGTGAACAGACTATGATCACGATAATTGCCGCAACTCTCGATGGTCGTGGCCGGAACATCATCCCAAGTCGCCTCGTAAGCGATGAACTCCAAAGCCTCCTTCAACGCCTTGGCCACATCCTGCGTAGAATGCTCACCCCACGTCAACAAGTGGAACCCGGTACGGCAGCCGAACGGCGAACAATCAATATAACCGGGGATACGCTCGCGAAGCAGCACCGCAATCGTATGCTCGATGGTATGCAAGCCACCGGTAGGAATGGCGTTCTCATTCGGCTGCACCAAACGCAGATCATAGTTGGAGATCACATCCCCGTTCGGACCGGTCTGCGTATCGATATAACGCACATACGGCGCCTTCACCTTGGTATGGTCAAGCTGGAAGCTTTCAACAACTGGCTTTTCATCTGCCATGGCCACTGCCTTTCTACTGATTCGTATTACTACCCGCATACCACTGTGGCCGCATCACGCACGCAAGTCAATCGAACCGTTATGCGTGTCTTTGATTGCGCATTATCATCACGGCCCACACAGCCAACACCGCGACTACCGCCCAGAACGTTCGCCCACAGCCCGGATCACATCAAGGAACCGTTCACCATACCGCTGCATCTTAACCTCACCCACACCACTGACACCCAGCATCTGCGCACGAGTAGTCGGCCGAATACGAGCCATATCACGCAACGATTTATCACTGAACACAATGTAAGGCGGTTTGCCAATCTCACGCGCAATAGCCAAACGCAATTCACGCAACTTCTGAAACAGCCGCTCCTCCTCGCCATCCAACTCCTGCACACCGCCAGCCGCCTGAGACCGCCCCAATTGACCATCCAAGCCACCCTGACCGGAAACAGCACGACTCGGCACCCTACGCTTCACACGCTTCATTTCGTAATGAAACTGCGGACTCACCGTCTCAGCAGCCCTAACGCCAAATCCAACAAGCGGCAAACGCCCCTCGGAAATACAAAGAAACCCATCCGCCACCATCTGATTCAGCACATCACGCACCTGCGCTTCCGAAACACTGCCAAGCATGCCATAAGTAGCCATAGTCTCCGGATGCCACACCGCAAGATCCTGCGACTTCGAACCACGCAGAATCTTAACGATCTTGCCAACACCGACCTTCTGCTGCACATCATGCACGCACATACTGATGGCACGAGCCATATCAGTCACATCAACAGTCTCGAAAGCCCGCCCGCAATTAGCGCACCCGCCATCGCACACGCCGGCATCCGCAGCAGAGCGCTCGCCGAAATAGCGTGTCATATAGGTGTGCAGGCATTCGGTGGTACGGCAGTAGCCGACCATGCCGTCGAGCAGATGGCGTTTCGAGACGCGCACCACCTCCTGTTCTTCAGGGGTGAGTCTGGCGTTCTCGTAGTCGTTGTCCAGCAGGCGGCGACGCGTGACGATGTCGGATTCGTTCCACAGCAGCGTGCACCGGCTCGGTTCGCCGTCTCGCCCGGCACGCCCGGCCTCCTGATAGTAGGCTTCGATGCTTTCGGGCATATTGTGGTGGATCACGTAACGCACATTCGACTTGTCGATGCCCATGCCGAATGCGTTGGTGGCAACGACCACGGGCACGCGGTCGTTCACAAAATCACGTTGTGCCTGTTCGCGTACCTCCGGCGACATGCCGCCATGGTAGGCGACGGCGACGCGCCCCGTTTCGGCTTGCGGACCGAGCAGTACGGGAACGGTGTGGTTGAGCGAGGCGGCGAGCGCTTCCGTTTCCTTGCGCGTGGCGCAGTAGACGATGCCGGATTCGTTGGGATGATCGGCCACGTAGCGTGCAATCCACGGCGTCTTGTTTTTGGTGTCGAGTTTGAGGATGTCGAAGTAGAGGTTCGGGCGGTCGAAGCCGGTGACGGTAATGCTTGGATTGGCTAGGCCCAGTATGGAGATGATGTCTCGCCGAACGCGTTCGGTGGCGGTTGCGGTGAAGGCGGCTACGGCTGGGCGGGTTGGCAGTTTGGCGATGAATTCGCCGATGCCCAGGTATGAGGAGCGGAAGTCCTGCCCCCATTGGGACACGCAGTGCGCTTCGTCCACAGCCACCATGGAGATGGGCGTGTGGCTGGCGAAGTTTTGGAATCGTTGTGTTTCCAAGCGTTCCGGAGCTACATACAGGAGTTTGGCCTGCCCGTTGGCGGCCATGGACAGGGCGAAATCCTGCTGGTCGGGCGTTTGCATGCCGTTGACGAACAAGGCGGGGATGCCTACATCGTTCAGCGCGTCGACCTGATCCTGCATGAGGGAGATAAGCGGTGAGACGACTAGGGAGATGCCGGGCAGAATGGTGGCGGGGATCTGGTAGCAGATGGATTTACCGGCACCGGTGGGCATGACGCCGAGCACGTCGCGCCCGTTCAACAGTGCGTTGACGATTCCCGCCTGCCCTGGTCGGAACGATTCATAGCCGAAATACCGTTGCAGCGCTTCCAGTGCGCGGCTGTCCCCATGTTCGTCCATGCGGTCGTTCACACGCTCATCTATGCGGTCGTCCATATCGCCCAGTGTAACAACGAGCGTTATCTTCGCGGTGCCGTTCACATGGCCTTGAGAATAATGCCGATGGCCGCGATGGCAATGCCGCCGTATTGTGCGGCGGCCACATGCCTGCGTGGCACGCCCAACAGTCCGAATCGGTCAACGACCAGTCCACCGCCCACTTGGCCGAGCAGTATCAGCATCACCGTCAAGCCGGTGCCGATGTGTGCGGAAAGATACGAGTTGCACATCACCAGCGTCGCACCCAGCAGTCCGCCGGTCCACATCCACCACGGATTGCCTTTCTTCGGAGCGTCACCCAGACTGTAGGTGCGGTCCTTCACCGCCACCACGAGCGCGAGCGCCGCCAAGCCGACCGTGAAGGAAGCCAACGATGCTTTGACCGGAGACTGCAATGCGACGCCCAGACGCCCAAGCAGCGCGGTTTGTATGGCCGAACACATGCCAAAGGCGATGCCGACGCAGCTCCACAGCAACGTGGAAAGGTTACTGGTTTTGCCAGAGCCCTGGCCGGTGGCGGCATCGTTGACATGGTTGCGTGGTTTCACTCCGGCGACGGCAATCAGAAAGCCGGCCAAGGCCAATACGGTGCCGGCGATGCGCAGCGGGGCGATTGGCTGGCGTTGCGTGCCAAACCAGCCGAACATGTCGATAAGCAATCCCATGATGATCTGCCCCGTAACCGGCATGATCACGGTTTTCAAGCTTCCGAGCTTGGGCAGAAGCAGCACGTTGCCGGTGAGAAATGTGACACCGAAGACGCCAGCCAGCCACATCCACCATGGGCCATGGAGCGCGGAAGCGGGAACCAGCGGATACGGGCCTACCACAAGAGTCAACGTGAGCATGGCAAGCAGCCCCACGCTGAACGAAACCAACGATGCGCGCAACGGCGAGCCAATGGAACGGCCGAGCCGCGTATTCACCGCGGTCTGCACCGGTGTGATCAGACCAGAGAAAATACCCAACGGTGCGGTAAGCATAGCCAACATAATCGCTCTCCTTGTGCTGCCCTTGCGCTGCCCTTTTATTGTTCTTTTGCCGCGGACAGTCTAGCAGGGTGGGGTGGCAGATGCGGATGGGAGGGGAAGATGGGCACGCTGATGCAGTCGCAAAACCACTAGGACTGAAACGGAGCGAAATATGTCACAGTATGGCAGAATGTGGGCTATCTCGCTTGGTCTCGGCAGATTCGATGTCCCCTACCATCTATGTGGCTTATTCGTGGCATCGTAAATCCTGTAACGCGAGTATGGCCGTTGCAATTGCAACGGCCATACATGGCATATCTCGATTTCAGTGCCACAAATAAGCATAGGTTTCCCGAACAGGGCAAATCTGCCACAAACAGCGAAATACATGGCAATCAACGGGGTTGGCCGATTATTTGCAACAAGAACGTAATGGCGTTACCACAAACTTATCGCAGATAACCGGCCCGATGCCGCAGATCGGCATCTCGACAATCCCGCTGTTCGAGAATCACCTGCCGACAGTTTTCCTCCAGGCATAGGCACCAACTGTCGTTCCTGCGCCGAGCAGCAGAATCATAACCATGACCACTGCAGCCACACTAGAACCGGTGTTTGCCGATGTCGTCTCATTGCTCTTCTGCTTTACACCTTCCGTAGTAGATCCGGCAACGAAATCAGCGGCATCGCCATTGTCAGACGGTTTAGTCAGATTAGCTTCACCATTGTCGGCGCTCTTAACTTGCAGCCCTGCGATCGCCTCATCAAGTTGCTTTGCCGCCGCAGTGACCAAGTCGCTCTGTTCGCTGCTGAACGTGGTGTTGTTCTGCAGCGAGAGCGCCTGCTCGTAGGCGTCAGTAAGAGCAGACAGTGTGGCATCGGTGTATTTGCCGGATTCCGCAAGCTTGGCCACGGCCCGTGCAATCGGATCGGCGAGCGCGGTCTTATCCAATGCTGAGCTCTCGGGGTACATGGACTGGTAGCCAGCGATGAATCGCTTCGCGAGCTGATCGTACATCTTGGAATACAGGCGTGCTTGGAAGTTCATCACACGGAAACCTGCGGATTTGAGGTTCATGGTCCGGTATTCGAGATTATCTGGATCATAGGCACCTTCGGCGAAGGTCATGTTGGCGGATTCGGTTAGAGACGCGCCCTTACCGGTACCGCTGGTGTCGAGCGCGCTACCAGTTGCATAGTCGAAGGACGTGCCGTTTTTGCCGCTCCACGCGTTGATGATGAGGCTTGACGTGCGGAACGGATCGTATCCGACTCCCATGTAGTTATAGCCCGCTACGGTTTTGCCCGAGGAGACGGTCTCGCCATTGTCGTTCACGGAGTAGATCGGATTACCATCCGAGTCAAGCGGGTAGCCGTCCGGTCCCCACACGTTGTCGGTGACCACGCCAAGACCATCGCGATCGGTGTAGCTGCCCATGCGGGTTTCACGATACCAGGCATTTCCTGTGGTCGCGGTGGGGTGCAGCAGCAGTTCGGCGCCGGAGGCTGCATAGTAGCGGCCGAGTTCGGGGTAGAAATGCCCATCGCGGCAAATGTCGACGCCGGCCTTAAGCGGATTGCCATTGGCATCCTTCCACTCGGGGAGCTCGAACATAAGCGGTGTGCTGCCGGGCATGGACCAGGCCGTTTCCTCGGAGCCGGCACGATGCATCTTCTGGAACGAGTCGGTATGGCCATCGGGGAAGGCAACCGCTGCGGAATTGTAGACCTTCTTCACGCCATCGGTGTCGGTAATCGGGCCGCCGTCCGGCATCTCGGGCAGACCGAACACCACGTACATGCCGTACTTCTTGGCGGCTGCCGCGATCTTCTGCACGGATTCGCCGCGCGTCGTGTCACCGTCCGCGCCCTTCACCTTTTCGGCGAGCACGACCTGCATGTAGTCGTTACTCTTGGCGAGCAGCGTATTGACCGATGCGTTGGATGTATGTGCGTCGTCCTTACCTTCCGGATCGGTGCTGTCGTAACCGGTGAGGATGGTTTCGGGGAATACGATGATGTCAACGCCTTTGCCATGCGCCTCATCAATGTATTTGAGCATCATTTCGGTGTTCTTTTCTTTATCGCCCCACACTGCGCTTACATTGGCGACCGCAGTAGTCGGCGCATCCGAAGAACCGTAACGGTATGAAAGGTTCTGCCCGGATTCCTGCTTGTCGGCAAGCTGCGCATACCACTTGGCGTAATAATCCGGGTGGAAGTCGTTGGCGACCTTGGTGGTGCTGCCTACGGTCAGGCGCATGTCCTTGTCATTGACGAGCGCGCCTTCCTTGGCGGTGAGAATGGTCCCGTCCGCGTTCAAACCGGCGTAGTATTTGGCCGCCGAGAACCCGCCCTGCAGAATCACGCTGCCACCGGGGAAGTCATACGGCTGGTTCTCTCCTTCACCTGCATAGCCGTCCTTGCCAACCAGATCGGCGCTGGCAATGGTCAGCCCATCACGGGAGGCAATGGATTCAAGGCGATTCTTGTAGTACCACTCCCAACCCTTAGCGTCTTTTACTCCATCGCCATCGATATCCGTGTAGCTGCGGGATGTTGCGGTCGGGTTGACGAGCAGGCTCACACCTTGAGCCGCATAATAACGCTCGATCTCTGGCTGCGCATAGGTGTCATAGCAGATGCTCAAACCCATCAGGCCCCATTCGGTCTGCAAAATGACCGGCGTGCTGCCTGGAGTGGCCCAGTTGCCTTCCACCGGGGCTATTTTCTGGTATGCGCTGACCTGACCCTTCGGGGAGATCGCGAAGGCGGAATTGTAGGCGTGCTCGGTGTCGCCTGGGATCTTTTCGGAAGTACCGTAGATTACCCACATATCGTTTTCCGCAGCGGCTTTCGCCAGTTCACGGGTTATGGGGCTTTCGGTAGTCTCCGCTTGCGAAACCGCCATCTTATACGCTGCGGAGTCCGGATCGCTGGAAGAAACATAGCCTGTGAGCGCCATCTCGGGGAAGACGATCATTTTGACGCCATTCGCGTGTGCGCTGGCAATGTATTTCAGCATGCTGGCCTTGTTGGCTTGCTTGTTGCCCCATGTGGGGTGGAAGTTCACCACGGAAAGCTGCCCTGCCGGGATGGTCCCTGATGTGACGGTGGACGCGGCTGCGACCGTTGTGCTGGAGTAGGTGTCCGCGTAGGCTGCGGAGCCTCCGGCGAGGGCCATGGTCGCGCACAAGGCAATGCTGCCGACCGCCGCGACGGCAGCTGTGATGCGGCGCTTCATCGGGAATCGTGTAGCGTGCGCGGCCGTCTGTTCTGCCATGGGCACGCCGGTCCTTGCCGATGCTGGTTCTGTGGTGGACTGTTTAGATTCCGCCATATCCTTTTCCTCTCTGTTATTTGCCTGCCGATGTCTCCTGATCATCGAACGACTTCACTGGCTAGTTGCAATGTGCGTAATGCGACTGAAGCACAATGCGCAAAACTGCCAATTCCGCCACACAGGCATGACTGAGCAACGAGAGGATTGTCAACCTTGAAATTTTCTGAATGAATTCCGAACAGTTTCCATACGATGCGATTCGCGTTATCAATCGTTTGCCGTGCGGTTTCACGCTGGTTTCACGGTGCTTTTTCTAGCGCTACAATGCCGCTACGCCGTGATGCGCACGTTTTTCTTCCTGCTTGAATATGCGCTGTGTTCGGATACAGTGCGCGGATGCAGCGCATACAGATGACAGCATTCGAGCACTGCGAATCAGCCCGTTGCATTGAGAGACGACGAAGATCCTACGCGGGGTTATTCAGCGGTTGGACCGAATATTTTTGAGATCCATCAATGAAGCCTGAGCTAGGAAGCTCAGGAAATAAAACAATTCTGGGGGATACCCGATATCAATGAATTGCAAAAATCACCGGAGGCTGTCCAACTCTCACTATCCCCTCCGCAACCCCGCCGCGTATTCGTCAAGCACATCGAGAATGCCACGGTGCTCGTATACAACGTTGCGCTGCTTTCCTGTACGCGCCACTACAACACCGCGTTCGGTCAAGGTCTTGATTGCACGCTCCGCTTGCGGCTTGGACAAGCCAAGAGTCTTCTGTAAATACCGCGTATTGATGATCGGCTGCGCAATCAAATTCGGCAACACCCGCCAAACAGCGGCGTCAGAACGCACCCCATACAAATCGGCACGCGCTTCATCCAACTGTTCACACAAATCATCAATCAGCTTCCTGCCGCTCGTCGCGGCGAATCGACAGGCTTCCGCGAATCGCCTGACAATCGGCGAGGCATCACCCTCACGGAAAAGAGTCAATGCAGCGAAATAGTCTTCAGTATCGCGCAGTAGGCCAGCAGAAACGGGAGGCGCGGTATTACGCGACAATCCCTTATTGCGAAGAATCGCATGCACCAGCGCACGTCCACAACGCCCATTGCCGTCCGCAAACGGATGAATGGTCTCGAACTGCGCGTGAGCAATCGCACACTGCGCGACCACCGGCAAATCATCACGCTCGATAAACTCAAGCAGATCCGCCATCGCACCAGCAATCAACTCAGGCTGTGGACCGACATGAGCGGCGCCACGTGGCGAATAACCATCGGTACCGACCCATACCAGATTAGTGCGATACGTGCCCGCGTATTCTCCCCAACCTTGCTGAGCGGAAAGCAAAGCCTCATGCATGGCAAGAATGTTATTCTTCCGTCATGCTATCGCCCAACTTCAGCGCAGCCTCCATGGCGTGCACATTACCGACTACGACCGCCGCATTGTCACTTGTTCCCTCATCAATAATTTCCAAAGCAAGGTTCTTCGCGCCGACTGTCAGATTCTCTATCTGAGAAGACGATGACGCTTCCGTACGCAGCAACACGGCACTCATCGGACCAAGCACATGATTGCCCTCCCCTAACTTCGCAGCGGCATAAGAGTCAAAAGATGCCAATGAGCATGATGCCTCTTCACAATCTGCAAGCATTTCGGATGGAAAACCGACATGTAGATCCGCAAGTCTGATCGGCACGGCCGACTCGTATTCGCCATTGCCACGGGAACGTCGGGACCGTGAAACAGGAGCATCTTCCGGAATATGCCAGATATGACGTTCTTTTCCGAGCGGCGGGACAGCAAGCCTCTCGTCATTATCCATGATCCCCTCTTTCAGTTAACTACACTTATTTAATTAACTGTAGCTTAAATTATGTTTAGCTACACTTATTTGATTAACTGTAGCTAAACGCAAATGCTGGGTATGTCTACAGCCAACATGCAGGGAAGATTATTTGCCGCTGCTTCCCCGTCCCGTTGTCTAAATGAAAGTGCAACACCCCGTTAGATTGGAGATTGCTTAGAAAACCAGTCCGAGGGGATGTCGAACCCATAGGAGAAGCATATTCGCGCCTGTCGGAGGAGGAGCGCCAGGCCGTCTGGATCGAGATCGGCAACGGTGCCAGCACCAACGGGATCGCGCCATGCTCGGCCGCAACGCCTCGACGGTCAGTCGGGAGATCAGGCGCAGCACGTGGTTCCCGTCCAACGAGAGCGAGTCCTACCGGCCGTACCGGTCAAAACGGCTCAAGACGGACCCATGGACCGGCAAGTGCTACATCGCCGCCGGCCACGCACGCCCATATCCGAACGGCCGGAGACAGGAGCGAATCCGGCCATTGGAAGGCCGACAGCATGGTCGGCGTGGGATGCAACCTGCACACCGAGGCTGAACGGAAGACCTGGTTCCTCATGGCCCGGATCGTCCCTGACAAGACCGCCGGGGAGAACATCGGAGCGCAGCTGGCGATATTCCCCCGGATGCCCGAAGGCGCCAGAATCAGCGTCACACACGACAACGGCACCGAGCTCGCCCGGCGCGCGCCTGCGCGACGAGCTGGGCATGGACGCCTATTTCGCCGACCCGTACTCCAGCTGGCAGCGGGAAGGCAACGAAAACCGCAACGGCTTGATCCGCCGGCATCCGTCCAAAAGAAGCGGGATCCGGATGGATATGGCTGGGGATGTCGGGGAGATGGTCGACGAAACCGACAACCGGCCCATGCGCGTGCTGGGTTACCGCACGCCCGCCGAGGCGTTCGCCGACAAACTGCTAGAATTACAGGACCAACAAGGGTGTTGCACTTCTAAATAGACAACGAGAACACCCCATAGCATCTGCATTCGGATATCCTCATAGGGGATCATCCCCGCGTGTGCGGGGAACACCTGTTGGCGACGGGGTACCAGTTGCCGCCGTTGGGATCATCCCCGCGTGTGCGGGGAACACATGCGTTTGATGGCAGCCGCGGCCTCGTCCGAGGGATCATCCCCGCGTGTGCGGGGAACATTAGACGGGTCCGGCCGGCTGGCGGCTGATGCGGGGATCATCCCCGCGTGTGCGGGGAACACACATGCTTCAGTGCCGAGACGGCCGCCTACGCGGGATCATCCCCGCGTGTGCGGGGAACACAGGAGGGTTCACATGGAGGGTTTACCTGGAGGGGGATCATCCCCGCGTGTGCGGGGAACACATCTCGACCAAACGCTGAGCCTGAATCTTGGCGGGATCATCCCCGCGTGTGCGGGGAACACGACACGAGGGGAATCAGAAGATTGCACAACTCGGGATCATCCCCGCGTGTGCGGGGAACACGTTGTGCACCGTCGAAGCCGGTGCACCTCACGGGGATCATCCCCGCGTGTGCGGGGAACATTAGACGGGTCCGGCCGGCTGGCGGCTGATGCGGGGATCATCCCCGCGTGTGCGGGGAACACACATGCTTCAGTGCCGAGACGGCCGCCTACGCGGGATCATCCCCGCGTGTGCGGGGAACACAGGAGGGTTCACATGGAGGGTTTACCTGGAGGGGGATCATCCCCGCGTGTGCGGGGAACACATCTCGACCAAACGCTGAGCCTGAATCTTGGCGGGATCATCCCCGCGTGTGCGGGGAACACGACACGAGGGGAATCAGAAGATTGCACAACTCGGGATCATCCCCGCGTGTGCGGGGAACACGTTGTGCACCGTCGAAGCCGGTGCACCTCACGGGGATCATCCCCGCGTGTGCGGGGAACACAGGTAGCGCGATTCTTAACGGCCTATTGAATGGGGATCATCCCCGCGTGTGCGGGGAACACCCTACCAGGCGCAGGACGGGTCCAACCGCACCGGGATCATCCCCGCGTGTGCGGGGAACACCCTTGGAGGGGCTTAAGCCGTTTCTTGGTGCTGGGATCATCCCCGCGTGTGCGGGGAACACTGTGCGCGGCCATGATCTCGTCGTGCATCACCGGGATCATCCCCGCGTGTGCGGGGAACACACAGATAACACTTTTGCCTGGAAGGTCGCCGAGGGATCATCCCCGCGTGTGCGGGGAACACTTGCCTTCGTTCCTCTTGCCGTCTTTCATCGCGGGATCATCCCCGCGTGTGCGGGGAACACTTGCCTTCGTTCCTCTTGCCGTCTTTCATCGCGGGATCATCCCCGCGTGTGCGGGGAACACCCGGTGGTGCCCTGGTCGATCTGCGGATGACGGGGATCATCCCCGCGTGTGCGGGGAACACTTTGGCGTGTTGTGTGCTACGTGCGTGGGCGCGGGATCATCCCCGCGTGTGCGGGGAACACGGGCACTTCTCACACATGACTTGCCCCTCAGTGGGATCATCCCCGCGTGTGCGGGGAACACAAATCCAACATGCCAGCCACGGGCGCATCCACAGGATCATCCCCGCGTGTGCGGGGAACACTGGCGGCTCAGGGTGGTGTAGCCGCCGTAGGTGGGATCATCCCCGCGTGTGCGGGAACACCTTGTTATCGACGGCGCGGCTCCGACCGAAACGGGATCATCCCCGCGTGTGCGGGGAACACCGGCCGTCGATGTGGATGCCACGAACACGTCCGGGATCATCCCCGCGTGTGCGGGGAACACCCCTTTTCAAGCATTGTGCATAACCCACCCGGGGGATCATCCCCGCGTGTGCGGGGAACACGGCCCACATGATCTGCCTGGAGCTCCCCACCAGGGATCATCCCCGCGTGTGCGGGGAACACTCTTCAGCGTCTGGAATTCCTTGCCGAGGCTGGGGATCATCCCCGCGTGTGCGGGGAACACATGATTCTTCTTCCCTCCATTCTCTTCCTCTCGGGATCATCCCCGCGTGTGCGGGGAACACGAGGTCATGCAAGGTGTTTTGAAGGTCGCGCAGGGATCATCCCCGCGTGTGCGGGGAACACCTGCAAGGTATCGTCGTCGGTCTTCTCGGCCTGGGATCATCCCCGCGTGTGCGGGGAACACAAGCCCAGGCGTCGGCAGCCCACTGCACGACCGGGATCATCCCCGCGTGTGCGGGGAACACGTGCCCTGGCTGAAGTCGCTGTTGACGAGCAGGGGATCATCCCCGCGTGTGCGGGGAACACAAGCCCAGGCGTCGGCAGCCCACTGCACGACCGGGATCATCCCCGCGTGTGCGGGGAACACGTGCCCTGGCTGAAGTCGCTGTTGACGAGCAGGGGATCATCCCCGCGTGTGCGGGGAACACGTGTCTTGATATAGCCTTGTTTGTTGTCCACTGGGATCATCCCCGCGTGTGCGGGGAACACTGGAAGGTGCCGACATCCATATTCTGCAGCTGGGGATCATCCCCGCGTGTGCGGGGAACACCTGAGATTTAATGGAATTCGCTGTCTGGGTAAGGGATCATCCCCGCGTGTGCGGGGAACACGTCTGTGGTGGTTTTCTTGTAGTGTCTTGCTGGGGATCATCCCCGCGTGTGCGGGGAACACCAATCGATTGGCAGTCCGCCGCCCGGCTTGGCGGGATCATCCCCGCGTGTGCGGGGAACACGCTCTTTTGATGATCCTGTCCACCGGCAGCGCGGGATCATCCCCGCGTGTGCGGGGAACACGGACACACGAGACATATTCCCGTTGGGAGGTAGGGATCATCCCCGCGTGTGCGGGGAACACGAAGCGCACCCGGCCCTGGCCGGCGGAAGCGGGGATCATCCCCGCGTGTGCGGGGAACACTGGTTCCAGTCTGGTGCGGTGGGTTCGTTCATCGGGATCATCCCCGCGTGTGCGGGGAACACTTCCACGACCCGTACACCGGGCGGACCATGAGGGGATCATCCCCGCGTGTGCGGGGAACACTAGAACGCCTCGAGGCTTTCGCACGGGCCGTCGGGATCATCCCCGCGTGTGCGGGGAACACGCTCCGCCCCTCGCATGCCTCTTCGATGCACGGGGATCATCCCCGCGTGTGCGGGGAACACACGGAAGGCACGTCCAAAACCGCACGCTGGCAGGGATCATCCCCGCGTGTGCGGGGAACACTCCGGCGAAGGCGGCGAGCCCGAGCCGAAATCGGGATCATCCCCGCGTGTGCGGGGAACACTCCGTGACGGCCTCGGGTCATGCCTGCATGCGGGGATCATCCCCGCGTGTGCGGGGAACACGGCGTATGTCTTGAGCGCCTTCTCGTCGTCGAGGGATCATCCCCGCGTGTGCGGGGAACACGAACTGCCCGAACTGAGACAGGCGGCGATCCGGGGATCATCCCCGCGTGTGCGGGGAACACCACCAGCGCAACCCATCAGGCTCCTTCTGGCGGGGATCATCCCCGCGTGTGCGGGGAACACTCCCTGATGCCATCCCCAAGTTCTTCCACATCGGGATCATCCCCGCGTGTGCGGGGAACACCGGACGGGCGTAGGAAGTCCGTCGAGGACATGGGGATCATCCCCGCGTGTGCGGGGAACACAGTTCGGTGGATGTCATGGTGAGCTTGCCCTGGGGATCATCCCCGCGTGTGCGGGGAACACCTCTATTATCGTTCCCAGGCACACTACGACCGGGGATCATCCCCGCGTGTGCGGGGAACACAGTGTGCTGTCATTCATTGTTTGGTTCCTGGTGGGATCATCCCCGCGTGTGCGGGGAACACCCGGTGCGTGAGATTACCGTCTCTTTCGCCATGGGATCATCCCCGCGTGTGCGGGGAACACGTCACGCCCAGCGAGCAGATGGTCATGGGGTAGGGATCATCCCCGCGTGTGCGGGGAACACGAAATAATGGTATCGTGTCTGACAATCCTTCTGGGATCATCCCCGCGTGTGCGGGGAACACGCCGCCAGTGATTTTTCCATAGCGCTTACACGGGGATCATCCCCGCGTGTGCGGGGAACACCAAACCGCACGCACACGCAAAATTGTCATACGTGGGATCATCCCCGCGTGTGCGGGGAACACAAGGCGAACCCGGAGATCTTCGACGTGCTGCTGCAGGATCATCCCCGCGTGTGCGGGGAACACAATATCCAATTGGACGTGTGGCAGTCGTACCAGGGATCATCCCCGCGTGTGCGGGGAACACCTATAATCTGTCATGTTTCCTAAGTATCGGCTGGGATCATCCCCGCGTGTGCGGGGAACACAAATGCCGCCCGGTCCGCCCAAGCCGCAGCCGAGGATCATCCCCGCGTGTGCGGGGAACACCGACAGCGATGATGTGCGTATCGCCCATGATGGGGATCATCCCCGCGTGTGCGGGGAACACATTGCATACCGCATCGAGGGCGCTTCGTCCCAGGGATCATCCCCGCGTGTGCGGGGAACACACCACCACCGCAACCGGAAAACTCGCCGACCAGGGATCATCCCCGCGTGTGCGGGGAACACAGCGGCTGGTCCGGGCGCCTCGACCTGAACAGGGGATCATCCCCGCGTGTGCGGGGAACACAAGGACGGTAGACGTGTGCAGAGGGTGAAGCAGGGATCATCCCCGCGTGTGCGGGGAACACATCCTCCTTTGCTAAGAGTCATCTTGTCGCAGGGGATCATCCCCGCGTGTGCGGGGAACACGGCAGTAGGTCCACCGCGCTCAGGCTTTTCTTGGGATCATCCCCGCGTGTGCGGGGAACACCTTGCCGATGTGCTGGCGCATTACGACGACCCGGGATCATCCCCGCGTGTGCGGGGAACACCCGCAGATACACAATGTTTTCCTCATTAGCCTGGGATCATCCCCGCGTGTGCGGGGAACACTGCGTGCCCACCTGCGCCTGAGCGTAGGCGTTGGGATCATCCCCGCGTGTGCGGGGAACACTGCGTGCCCACCTGCGCCTGAGCGTAGGCGTTGGGATCATCCCCGCGTGTGCGGGGAACACACTTGGCCTTGGCGGCACCGGCCTTGGTCGCGGGGATCATCCCCGCGTGTGCGGGGAACACGATTCGGCGGATATCACAGGCATGTTTCAGACGGGATCATCCCCGCGTGTGCGGGGAACACCCGATATCAAGCTTGTACTTGGCGAAGTAGGGGGGATCATCCCCGCGTGTGCGGGGAACACGAATTATAAATCCTACGCATTGCGCAAGGCGTGGGATCATCCCCGCGTGTGCGGGGAACACGATTTGCTTAATTACGTTGACGCCCGCCGTTTGGGATCATCCCCGCGTGTGCGGGGAACACTGGTAGAAGGCGTTCCAAGTGTTCTGAATATCGGGATCATCCCCGCGTGTGCGGGGAACACCGTAGATAGTGCTTGGTCTGCGGGTGCTTGCGGGGATCATCCCCGCGTGTGCGGGGAACACTTCTACGAGATGAACCGTAAAGATCAGTACCCTAGGATCATCCCCGCGTGTGCGGGGAACACGGACGCGGGCGACTACCTGACCACCGGACAGAGTGGATCATCCCCGCGTGTGCGGGGAACACGTGCCCTTGGACATGAAACCGGCAGATTTGCAGGGATCATCCCCGCGTGTGCGGGGAACACTTTTCGACGTTGGCGGTGTCGATGCCGGCGAAGGGATCATCCCCGCGTGTGCGGGGAACACGGAACCGGCGGGATCAAGATGCAGATGGCACAGGGATCATCCCCGCGTGTGCGGGGAACACATTTGGTTTGCTTTATCGATCACATAATCGACGGGATCATCCCCGCGTGTGCGGGGAACACACCATGCGCAACTTCCCCTACCTTCGTGACGAGGGATCATCCCCGCGTGTGCGGGGAACACTGCCGCTTGTCGGGGTAAAACAGCACGAGGCCGGGATCATCCCCGCGTGTGCGGGGAACACATGATGTGGAGCGGGGTTGACAATCCCGTAACGGGATCATCCCCGCGTGTGCGGGGAACACCGGTGATTCCACGGCGATCACGCGCATAAGCAGGGATCATCCCCGCGTGTGCGGGGAACACATGGCCGACTTCACGAGCGGCAACGGCCTGACGGGATCATCCCCGCGTGTGCGGGGAACACCATATCGCCAATGGCATCGCGGCGTGTTTCGTGGGATCATCCCCGCGTGTGCGGGGAACACCGGGTATTTGAAGCTGTTCTGCGTGTATCCGGGGGATCATCCCCGCGTGTGCGGGGAACACAGCATGGCCGGAAGCACCAGCCTCGCTGACGGGGGATCATCCCCGCGTGTGCGGGGAACACCTGGACATGCGCGTGGTCATCGCGCCCATCGCGGGATCATCCCCGCGTGTGCGGGGAACACGAATGTGACCCTCACGTTGTGTGAGGGTTCGTAGGATCATCCCCGCGTGTGCGGGGAACACATGGCCGACCGCATCGCCGCCAACCCAGAACAGGGATCATCCCCGCGTGTGCGGGGAACACATCGCGGTGATGACGATGACGATGGGGTTCGCGGGATCATCCCCGCGTGTGCGGGGAACACCATCCGTCGCCATGCGGTCGCGCGTCGCCGCCGGGATCATCCCCGCGTGTGCGGGGAACACGTCATCGGTGGCCAATACCGTTCGGCCGGCGAGGGATCATCCCCGCGTGTGCGGGGAACACCCTGAGGTAGATGGCTTGTATTTGTCTCACCTGGGATCATCCCCGCGTGTGCGGGGAACACGTGCCGCCGGATGACGAGCCTCCCCCGCCGCCGGGATCATCCCCGCGTGTGCGGGGAACACCCTTGATGGAGCCGGTGAGCGCCCACGTTTCCGGGATCATCCCCGCGTGTGCGGGGAACACGACCCGAGGACCTGCCGCATCCTCACCGGCGAGGGATCATCCCCGCGTGTGCGGGGAACACGTCGAACCGGGCGATGACGCGTCGCCCCTCAAGGGATCATCCCCGCGTGTGCGGGGAACACGGGATTTGACCAGTCCGACCGGACTCATGCCCGGGATCATCCCCGCGTGTGCGGGGAACACTCCGGCAGTTTCGTGACCCGATCGATGTTCGCGGGATCATCCCCGCGTGTGCGGGGAACACGCCGAAGCGCCGGTGCATCCTGATGCCGGGCTGGGATCATCCCCGCGTGTGCGGGGAACACTATGGTCATATCCTCTCTATTTGCCTAATAGTGGGATCATCCCCGCGTGTGCGGGGAACACACGGCGAGTTCGCGGTAGATATCACGGTTGGTGGGATCATCCCCGCGTGTGCGGGGAACACGGCATGTTCCAGACGTTCCCTAATACCACCCCGGGATCATCCCCGCGTGTGCGGGGAACACTGCTGTTGACGTACTGCTTGGTGGCATAATCGGGGATCATCCCCGCGTGTGCGGGGAACACGTCCGCGCTTAGATTGTTGATGGCGTTGGTGAGGGATCATCCCCGCGTGTGCGGGGAACACGGGTTTGGATACGCTGGTTGACTCTTTCGCGGGGGATCATCCCCGCGTGTGCGGGGAACACGTCGTGGCGCATGGAAGGCCGGTGTAGTTGATGGGATCATCCCCGCGTGTGCGGGGAACACGCCGAACGGGTAATATTGGAGTTAACCAAACGGGGATCATCCCCGCGTGTGCGGGGAACACGATATGGCCGTGATTTGGTAAGCGCGCCGCCGGGGATCATCCCCGCGTGTGCGGGGAACACTTATATAGTTTCGCTTGCCACGCGGCTTCGTCGGGATCATCCCCGCGTGTGCGGGGAACACCAGGTGCGAGACACCCTTTATGGCACCACGCAGGGATCATCCCCGCGTGTGCGGGGAACACGAGACGGAGGACGGCATGACGGTGCGCGTCCCGGGATCATCCCCGCGTGTGCGGGGAACACGTGGCAGGGGTACGCCATACGCCCCATATGCCGGGATCATCCCCGCGTGTGCGGGGAACACGTGTGTGTGGATGGCGCAGAAGCGTGTGCCTTGGGATCATCCCCGCGTGTGCGGGGAACACTGACCGTTTCGATCACCCACGGCGGCTTCTCCGGGATCATCCCCGCGTGTGCGGGGAACACGCTGCGTTGGTCTGTGCTTGGGTTAATGCATTGGGATCATCCCCGCGTGTGCGGGGAACACAAGCATCAACGTTGTCACGCAAACCGTTACCGGGGATCATCCCCGCGTGTGCGGGGAACACATCTTGCGACAACAACGCATGTATTGCGCATCGGGATCATCCCCGCGTGTGCGGGGAACACGACATGGCGAGTACGTTGGAGCATATCGGCAAGGGATCATCCCCGCGTGTGCGGGGAACACAACATGAGCTTCGACAAGAAGCGCTACAGGAAGGGATCATCCCCGCGTGTGCGGGGAACACGAGTGTTTCCGCGTCCTGAAAGAGCATGGCGTGGGATCATCCCCGCGTGTGCGGGGAACACGCTTGGGGTTAGTTATCAGGTTACGGCCATTGGGGATCATCCCCGCGTGTGCGGGGAACACCGCAATTCCGGGAATTTCTCGCGGGTAAGCTTGTGGATCATCCCCGCGTGTGCGGGGAACACGAACGGCAGGAAACCGTCGAACGACCGGAACCGGGATCATCCCCGCGTGTGCGGGGAACACGTCCGCGGTCGAGATATGAGCGCCCCCATGTGGTGGATCATCCCCGCGTGTGCGGGGAACACTGGATGCCGGCGATCTTGTGTCGGCCAAGCGGAGGATCATCCCCGCGTGTGCGGGGAACACTCGGCAAGATTGTCCCCGAGTTCGTCGGTGTAGGGATCATCCCCGCGTGTGCGGGGAACACCCAGTATCGATGAAGCAAGCGTTACCAAGCTCGGGATCATCCCCGCGTGTGCGGGGAACACTGGGGCGCGTTAGAGTTGAAGGTCTTGCTCTCGGGATCATCCCCGCGTGTGCGGGGAACACGATTTGATTAACGCGCGCACCGAACACGGACAGGGATCATCCCCGCGTGTGCGGGGAACACGGGGGGAGGGGCTTTTCCGTGTTTCAGCGCGTGGGATCATCCCCGCGTGTGCGGGGAACACATATGGAGTGTGATGTGGGTGACTGCATACCCGGGATCATCCCCGCGTGTGCGGGGAACACAGAGATAGGAGGTACATATATGTATGGACTCAAGGATCATCCCCGCGTGTGCGGGGAACACTCGGACATGTCGAGCAGTTCCGCTTCGTTCCTGGGATCATCCCCGCGTGTGCGGGGAACACGACCTGACCTCCCGCGAGCTCGGCCTGAGCGGGGGATCATCCCCGCGTGTGCGGGGAACACGAACAGGCGGATGCGGAGACATTGAAGCTCACGGGATCATCCCCGCGTGTGCGGGGAACACTAGAGCGGCGCGGCCTGCGCGTATCCATGCAAATCCATCATCATGGGATCATCCCCGCGTGTGCGGGGAACACTCCAATTCCTTTCCCGTCAAAAGCTTCCAACCGGGATCATCCCCGCGTGTGCGGGGAACACAGTGGTGCGTGTCCTCGTGCTAGCAGCAGCCCGGGATCATCCCCGCGTGTGCGGGGAACACTGATAGAACGCGTTCCACGTGTTCTGTATGTCGGGATCATCCCCGCGTGTGCGGGGAACACTCGTTCTGCGCCATCACGGTAAGGCCAATGCGGGGATCATCCCCGCGTGTGCGGGGAACACAGTCGACGCGGAAGCACCGGCCTAACGTCACCGGGATCATCCCCGCGTGTGCGGGGAACACGGTTTCCGGTTTCCCTCATGCTTTCGTGGGTAGGGATCATCCCCGCGTGTGCGGGGAACACCTCCGTGGTCTCAACCGATTCATGGCCTAGAAGGGATCATCCCCGCGTGTGCGGGGAACACAGTCGACGCGGAAGCACCGGCCTAACGTCACCGGGATCATCCCCGCGTGTGCGGGGAACACACTTACTCGAATATCGAGCAATCGTGGATCGAGGGATCATCCCCGCGTGTGCGGGGAACACGTCTATCTCGCCCGCCACGTCGGCCACCAACCGGGATCATCCCCGCGTGTGCGGGGAACACTGATACCGTTTGAACGTGGTCACGAAAAAGAAGGGATCATCCCCGCGTGTGCGGGGAACACATAGCCGATAGCCTGCACCTTCACGCCTAAGCGGGATCATCCCCGCGTGTGCGGGGAACACGTGAACGGCGGCATGTTCTTCTTCCCCCACCGGGGATCATCCCCGCGTGTGCGGGGAACACGGCATGTTCCAGACGTTCCCTAACACCACCCCGGGATCATCCCCGCGTGTGCGGGGAACACGTAATTGTCTGTCTTGGTGTAGGTTGTCATTGGGGATCATCCCCGCGTGTGCGGGGAACACGAATGTCAGCGAAACGTCACCGTTGCCGAACAAGGATCATCCCCGCGTGTGCGGGGAACACAGGAGGTATATATGTATGGAGTCAATTCTACCGGGATCATCCCCGCGTGTGCGGGGAACACGACCGATTCCAAAGGCAACACGCACACGACAAGGGATCATCCCCGCGTGTGCGGGGAACACCGCACTGCCTTCTCGGTGGCCTTCGCGTAAGCGGGATCATCCCCGCGTGTGCGGGGAACACTATCAGGCGCTGAGCACTGCTACAGGCAGGCCGGGATCATCCCCGCGTGTGCGGGGAACACGGCGACACGACCTACCGGTACCGGATGGCCGTGGGATCATCCCCGCGTGTGCGGGGAACACGAGGGGGCTGCGCAGGAGTTCCGAGCACATCCGGGATCATCCCCGCGTGTGCGGGGAACACGATATGGCCGTGATTTGGTAAGCGCGCCGTTGGGGATCATCCCCGCGTGTGCGGGGAACACTAGAGATTCTCTTTTTTGAAGATTGAGAGCATGGGATCATCCCCGCGTGTGCGGGGAACACAGCAGCGTGTCGTCTATGGTGTGTATCGCCGCGGGATCATCCCCGCGTGTGCGGGGAACACACTAAGAAAATAGCATAATATCAAGGCACATTCTCATCACGTGAGTATTTTTCATTCAGTTTTACTTTGAATATTTCTTTGCCTTCCGATATTTACTGGCGTTGCTCCAACCTCGGCGAGGCGTGCCCGCGAATGATTTTTCCTTCGTTTCTTTAGGTCGTTTCACCAACTCCAGCCCGTCGCAATCCGTGGGCTTCCAGTCCGCTCGATGTACCTTAAATGCCAAATGCTGCTCATTACGCGCAGAATAGACCATGATGGCACGGCCATCTTTTGATAGTTCAACGATACGTTTCCATATCTTTTCCCGAACTCGAGCATCGACATGCCCCACAAACACCCCTGGTGATATCTCCAATAACCAACGGGTAAGATCTCCTCGCAAACCGATTGGGCATGCCGTCAGCACAATCACTACCATTCGCCGCCGTCCCATTCATCGTCACCATAGGATTTTCCAGCAGAGACCTCCCCTACCCGTTCATCCCACAAACCCACATGGTCCGCATCCACAACAGTCTCGTCGGTCTCCGGAGATCCCAGTAATGCACGGATATCTCTCACCATCCGTTTAAGGAGACCGAGATCATACACCGCGTCTCTGATGTTATGACGGGTTGCTGATCCAATGTCTTCAGGCTCTGCAGCTGCCGTTTCAAAGGCAACTGGAATCGATAGTTCGGCCTTGTACAAATCGGCGATGTCGTAGACGAACGATCGCTCATGCCCTACATGCACGAAGCCCAATCCCGGAGAACACCCCAACGCCACGATCGCAGCGTGAGCCAAACCGTACAGACACGTGTGCGCGGCAGACAGTGCCTTATTAATTTCCGAACCGGCCATGAAATCATCATGGTCATACGTTCGTTTATTCCACTCCACGCCCGTGCGAGCAGAGCATTCGCGGTAGACACGTCGTATACGCGCCCCTTCGCGTCCTCGAAGCTGTTGCATGGTCAAACCACTCACATCTTCGCCAGGGAAACGCATCTGATACATCCTCCTCGCCACAGAAAGGCGCTTCCTGGTGTTCGATACCAGTTCCGCCTGTTTCTGCAACAGCGCGGACGAATGGGTTAATGGCTTCCCAAACGCATACATGCGCACGCCCCGTTCCCCGACCCAGATCACAGTGGCACCGTTTTCGCCTATGACGGTCATCGCCTGATGTGTCACTCGTGTTCCAGGCCCCAGCATCAACACGCTCAGCGTCGCCGCAGGAATATGAATCACACCGGCGCTATCGGTCGCGGTAATGGCATTATCATCGCGGCCGATAGTACAATGCTCGAAATAGGCGAAGGACAAACGATCCTCGGCACGAACGAGTTCAGTGATCTCCGGCGGCGGCGTCCCCAAAAATGAGTGTGCTCCTCTGGCAGGACTGCCACCAGACGTATCACTTGAAGAGACGATTCGGGATCCGTCACCGTCCTCAGTCTGCTCGATCATCATTCAACCTTGTTCTTTACGTCCGGAGCGACCGTCAGCAATCCGCATCCGAACCCTTTCGCTCTTCCTATGCCTTGGCACAAGGTTTCACGGAATAGGTCAGCATCAGTGACTTCGAGATGCCCCTCGAAAACAGCCGTAACCAAGGTAACAGTCGCATCGCCTCGTTTGAACTGCTCTTTATGGCGCTCCTTCACTACTACGTCAGACTGCCCGGCCTCATTGTCAAGAATCTTAAAACCATGTGATGCCGAACGATCAATCAACCACTGCATTTGCTGATCGACCGTGACATGGCCTTGGATCTTGCCGACAATTCCCTCGGCTCGATGCCGGCGCCCTTTATCCTCGCTTGCCTTTCGAGCCGGATTCGCGCGAAGCCTGAAATGCCATTGCTGACCTTTTGCGATACGCTCGAGCAGCGGGGCATAGTTCTTCGTCTCCCACTCCTCATGCATCGGCCAACCGGCTTGTTCGACGATATGAGTAAAATCCGGCTTTTCTGGGCTCACTACATAGAGCCAGACACCTTTATCGTTCGTCAGCGCATCCAACCGCCAAAGGATGCGACCCTCATCGTTCTTCCGAACAGCATCGGGAGGAAAGCTGCACTCCACTGCGGCGTGCAGCTTGTATGGCGAACCGATAAGCTGCCGCGCACCATAGCGCACCTTATTCAAAGGAATTCTTGAGATAAACATTGCTTCTCCCCTATGCAAAGTTCATGGGATCATCTTCACCTGTAGATTCGAAGGAGGGAGGCCTGCTGTTGTCATCATCCCCGTCCTTCGGCTCATCAGGGTTGGATATGTGATATCGCCGCACGGCACGATCCGCGTACCGACGCCCGCTGGAGCTGAAACTTAATGGCAAATCAGACCAAGCCTCCGTGTCATCACCCTCCAACGCATCACAGACGATCTCCAATTTTTGATGCCCGTAGCGTCTTTTATACCAATCCGCAGCATGCCAAGGCTCAGACTCCAGAGCCTTCCTAACATCCTCGTACTCGTCACGAATTCCCAATGACAGCGGATAATCCGGCGGGCAGGAACGCCTGCCTAGGTAAAGCGGCCACTTGGGCGAACGAATCGCCTGCTCCAGGGTTTCCAGAACCGCTCGATCAGCACCAAGTGCGACCAGAAAGCGCGCATCCGATAAATAGTAGCGGTATGTTAGCGGCATCTCCTTGTCGAATTTATTGGAGTTGCGTTTCCGCGTCATAGATTTCTCTGTTTGCAAATCACGAATCACTCTGCCATGTTGTTCAGTGCGCACACCAAACGATATTCCCAGCAAATCCTCTATGGAATCCTCACGACTGCGACCCTGCGCCGAAGCCAGCATACCGATTACGCCACTTTTGGTCGGCTCGTTACGTGTCTCACGCCGAACGAATCGCGAAGAATCGCCCCATGACTGCAATGGACCCGCCAATTGCAATAACAGAACGCTCATTGTAGACCCCCTCGAATGTCACGCCGAGTATACGGCGTTCAGAGTTTCCCGCAAACCATGCTCGAGGTCCGGCAACGAGACCTGTTCGCTCCACTCCTTCAGAGAATCCACTTCCCCACCGGATGCGATATACCATGCCTTCACCGGCTCCTCACTATAATTCACGCGGATCTCGTTCAAGCGCTTGCCGAGACGCTCGATGCCCTGGCGGGAAACGGATACGCCTTCTTTGCGCCTCACCGGCTCCTCGAACGCATCCGCAGCGCTAATCGGCTGGGAATCGCGGAGCACCACCACCACGTCTTCGGGCAGCGTATGGTTGGCAAAGGTGTTCTGCTTGCCGGAAGGCATAGATTTGATGAAGGCCTCAACAAAGGCAACAGCACCTTCCACCGCCGCAGATGCATCCTGCAACTGTTCTTTCAATGCGTCGATGTTCACCGCCGCATAGCGATACAACGTCGAAGAGTTAAAACCGACCGTATCGAGCATGGCCGCACCCGCATTATCCTCGGACGCACAATCATCGACTGCGGTGAAGTAATCATATTCAGGCGTAATCTGATCGATGGAGAACGCGTGAGCCACCTGTGCAGAGGCGTCGGTGTTCAGATCCGGGGCATTAGCCAGCATACGGCCGAACAAGGCGATATCAATGGCCTGCGGTCCGTGGAAAATCTCAGACACTTCATTCTTCATCTTAGCAAGATCCGTTTTTTCTGCCTTGGAAAGGCCCTTCTTTCCCACCTTGGAAAAATCCCTGCCCTTGTCTGAAGCTGCAATTGCCCAATCAGCGAGTTTATCAATCTCGTTATTGGCGATGAAAATCAGATAGTCCGTTACCAACGTTCCCTTATCAGATCCAGCACGGTTCGAGGCTTTAACACCTATACCCTCCAGAGCCAGTACCCTTTGTCCAAGCTCTTCAGCAGATTCCGCCAGATCAGGCCGCTTCGCAGTGATAGAACTGGCAATCAGAGCTACAACACCCTTGGTGCGCTTTCCCAACTTGTCGCTATCCAGCATGTCGTCGAAAACGCCACGCATGGCGCGCTTCCAAGCCTGGCTGGAGACACGAGATCTCAGAGCACCTCCAACGTATGCAGTTTTCGGGCTTCCAGTATCGTCGCGATTGATGTTGCTCGGCGGCACTTGCTGAATGCAATGGATATCCATGAACATGGTCTTTGTCTCTTTTCTAATAGATTTTGCTGGTTTTATATTTTTGAATGAACCTAATTACTGCTGCTTCTGCGCTGAAACGGGCTTCCAACAGTAATAATCCTTGCCCCACTGCTGGAATACCTTGCCACGTTTATCCGCAAGTTGTACTAGGTACAGATCACGGGCCAAAGAACCATAATCGACCTGAACATCTGTCTTACGCATCAACGTGATGAGAGCACGAACAGCACGTACCGTTCCATTGAAATCAGGAGCATTCTCGGCGACTCGCAACCGTCGCAAGATACCCTTACCCTGTTCCAAATCGGGAGCGAGTTCCCTGCACGCACGGCCGAACGTCATTCTCTTGCTCGGATCTTTCTGATAAGGCTGAGCAACCCCTTGCCTCTTCGATTGCTGATGCACCGCATACAGCCCCAACACGGCACGGACGGCATTAACCTGACGATCAAATTCAGGCGAACCATCTGAAGGCTCGGCAAGATCCTGAGGCCAATCCGTGAACAATTCGTCACCAATCAGCATCCAGGATGGGGACATTCCATCCAGATCCCGGCGCATTCGAGCAAGACGGGCACGGCTGCTTGGGCTGCTGCCGCTTTCGGCGGCATATTCATGCTGCACACTGAATATCAGTTTGGCAGCATATTTGCCGACGGCATTCGCTTTGTCATATATGGATGACGTCATAGTCACTTGCTCCTTTATCCGAATGTACTGAAGATTCTCGTTTCAGCGAGCCAAGCTCCCTGTTGAGCTTAGACTGGAACGATAATTGCGCACGGGTTGCCTTCATCATGTTTGATGTATGAGATTTACGTTTATTATCAAATTCATGTTCGTCAAAAACCGGAACCGAAGACTGGTCCAAATAGTCCCGTTCCATCTCAAGCAATCGGCGGTGAATCTTATCCTTCCAATCATTAGAGTACTTAATGAAATCTTTGGATTTATCGAAAGCCGCCAGCTCGTCTCGGCAAAGTCTATCAAGCTCCGTATATGCACTTTCCCGAATTCGTTCCTCGATTCGATTCTCCACTTTTGCAGATTTGCCTTTATCACCTGCTGACATTTGCAGATTACGAATGAATTGGGTTAAGGCCTGCACTGCGTTGTCAGCGCTTTTGGCCACATCTATCACCGCCGCTATTCCATCATAGTCATGGCGGAACATAATTGTATTCAGCGAAAGCGTATCGTCGATTCCGGTTTCGAACACGCTGCTCTGCGATCCATAGACCATACCTTGCGCATGAATCGTCACCAGATTCAACACATGATCTTCAGAATCGAATATCTCAGTGCGGATTTCTTCCAACCACCGGATAAGTCCAGGCCTGCAATCATCATCATCCTTCACGCAAAGGATAGGTTCTAAGCCACGCCACAATGCCTTGCTCGCATCGTGCATAACTGGCTTATGCGTTGGAAGTCCCTTCTTCTGCTGCGGAATACTTCTCCAGGCAGTCATCTTCTCAAAACCATCGGTATCATCTGGAGACACAACATCCCCATAGCAATACACCACACCGACGATTCTTGTAACATCTTCGTTTGGCACCAACCGAAGACGACGCGACTGCCATGTCATCGCCTGTACAGGTCCGGCAAATGTGGATTGATTATCCAAGTCGGGAGAAGGTATATTGTTTTGCTCCCAGACTGGGACATCTCGCTCATTGCCGAATAGACGATATCGTTCGGAATCGTATTTCGTATCATAAAGAACCCAATTGAGCATCAACGTTTCAAAAAGGTTCCGTCCTTCCGCATACAGACCGCCAATGGCACCCAACCATCCCGTACTCATCCCCTTGGGAGAATAGACCTTTCCTCCTTTGACATACGTGTTTCCCTTTACCGGCGTTTTGATTCCTGCAATGTCGTATGCCTGCATAAACACCAGCCATCGACTTGCCTCAGCAAATGAGATGCTGTCGGTCTCTTCCATGCTTCGCATCGAGAACAGGTACTTGTCCGGCTTGGGAACGTCAGCGATCATTTCCGAAACTGGGGAATAAGGCTTTGCGCCCACGTATTCCAGATCGGGAATCTGAAAGAACGGGCGTTCCCCAATCAAGAAGAAGCGGTCTTCCCATTTATCAAGATACCGACTCACGATATCCATATCGAAGTGTTTCGAAGAAAAGATTTCTTTCCACAGCTCGCGCATCTGCTCCTCGTTGACGCCGACGACACGGTATGCGCGATACAGAATCGCAAGGAACAGTCGGATCAGCGGAAGCTTCTGCTGCGGGATGTCACCCGACAGCTCCTTGATATCCGGAGCATCCGAGAAAATCTGCCGCAACGATATCTCGCCAGGATGCCCGTCACGATAGACAACCTGCACCCAAGGCTCGTCCAGCAAGGAAAAGATATTGTCTGCCATCGATTCCCCTCCCTATCAGCTTTGACTTCGTCTTTCAACGAGGACAATACACCTTTGTCCCATCTTAATTATCCTCTTTCCTGTGATATGTCAACCCCGTCTCACGCGAATAAGCGATCGCATTCCCGCACAGCTCGGAGGACACGAAACCGTTCGTCTTCTCGTGCAGGAACAATGCCAGCTTTCCCGCAAGCCAAGGGGATTCCTGCCAACACGCAGCTTCGGAGGCGCATCCATCTTCCAGCGCAGCAATCAGAGCATCGATTTTGTCCGGCAAACATAATCCCATCGGCAATCTCACCGCGCATTGGGCCGCGACCTTGGCGACGGCATCATCCGGCATAACTGTCGTCGGGATAACGGCACCATTCTCCACGCCGGCACGCTCATTCCCCACCCAAGGCATCAAACGTATCTCGCCGTCGCATTCATGCAGCAGCATCACCTCCACAGTCTCTTGCGTATCCCTTACCGCGCGCTGCCCTTTGTCCTCGTCGTTTTCATCGACTTGCGTAGAGAACCAGTCCACCAGCAATCGATTCTGGTTCATCGACTTCACCGACTGCAGAAGATATGTACCGGCTTTTTTCTTTTTCTTCGCTCTTTTCGCATCCCGCTTCGCACAAGCATCGTCATATCGCGCCAACCATGCGGAGGGTATGAGGGTACGACGATCATCGCCATACGCACTTCGCACAGTATGCGCGATGTCTTGCGGCAGCCGTTGATCACAGGAGGCGACAGCATCACGCAGATTTAAAACCGCAAGAGCCTCCATCAGGGCAGCAGCCTCATATACGCTATCCACTCGCTTGGCGAATTCAGGCCCATCGGATTCCCACGTTTTAATGCCACGGATATAGCATGTCGCCTTGCGCAGGGATCGGGGACGATCGCATTCACCATCGCCACGGTGGTGGCGATGCACCCGCCCCAGACGCTGCATGATCAGGTCCACCGGCGCAATATCCGTTATCAACGCATCGAAATCGATGTCCAACGACTGTTCCAACACCTGAGTGCCGACGACTATCAGCTTCTCCGGGCGTTTCCCATTCCCAACCGTGCTCTCAGGGCCCAGCAGGCCGCGAAGTTCACGCTCATTGGACATGCGGTCGATGTCCATGAAACGGGAATGCGTCAGTTTTACAAGATCGTTGCCATAACGACCGCCCAGCAATTCGGCCGTTTGCTGCGCGCGCCCGACCGTATCGCAAATCACGCCGATGCAGCCACCATCCGCGAGCAATATGTCCATCAAGCCAAGCAATGCCTCATCATTGTCATCGATGATCTCGCACCGAACGTCCATCGATCTACCGGACGGCTTTACATCCACATGCTTGATTTCATGACCTTCGGTATAGGTCAGCAAAGGGTAAGCATCCGAAATGACGCGCTTCTCTCCTCGCGGCGTAGAAGAATGAACCGAACCATTGCATTCGATTTGGCTGTCGCCTGCACGTAGCATCTCCAAGATGCTGGGCTTCCCTGTGGCACTGCCGGATTTGCATTCTGTACTACCCCAGCCTTTCAGATATGCTTCGACCATTTCGGCACGCTGCTGCTCAGGCAATGTCGCAGACAACAGGATGACCGGAGTCCGATAGCCACCAAGCCATTCCAAGGCCATCTTGAGGTATTCCTGCATATAGGCGTCATACGCGTGGCATTCGTCGATAATGACGACTTTATTCGCCATCGCAAGTTGACGGAGCACCACATGCTTCATCTGCAAAGCACCCATCAATACCTGATCGACCGTACAGACAAGAAAATTGGCGAGCGCGCCTTTCTTGCGGCCCCAAAGCCAGTCGGAAACAACGGTTTCCGGCGGCACGTCGATCTGTTTCCTTGGATTTCCCCACTTATTTTCATCCTGATCGACAGAGGAGAATCGGCGATGCGACGAAGCGATGATGCTCCGGAAATCGTTGTTCAGCTGTGCTTTACCGTGAGCCAGCCAGACCGTCTTCTCATTGGAGAAATCGCAGGATGGCAATGCTTCCAGCCAGTGATGCACTCGGGTGAACATCGCGTCTGTGGTGGCCATCGTCGGCAATGCCACGCATACGCCGCCTCGCCCGGTGCGTTGCGCCAAGATTTCGGCGGCGGCGAGCGCAGCCTCCGTCTTTCCCTCACCCATGGGTGCCTCAATCACCATAATCCCAGGCTGCTTGGTCTTGTTGGCGATCCGAACCGCTTCCTCCTGGACAGGACGGACCTTCGCGCCTTCGGGGAGTCTGAAGCGTGTCGAGAAAAGCTCTTGGCAAGACGAGGGAACATCTTCCGGCACCCATGCGTGAGGCAATTGCACATATGCCCACGCCCTGTTCGCCCGGCTCCGCAGACCAGACCACGACTGGATGTCGTCGCCTTCCCGGTCGCCCAGGAGAGATGACATTTCATCATCATCCGTCCAAGGATCTGTTCGCACTAGGGGAAACATGCCATCATCGCTGTTGCTGGCAATCCAGTCCGCCATAATGACCAGCCCCGTTGCCAGCACAGCCGACTGGACGCTGAATCTTATATCGGAGAGGGACGCCCATTCGCTTTGCCCTATACCGGCTATGCCTGCGATGAAACCAATGAGCTCGTCCTGAGCCGCAACCCACTCGGTGGAGTCTAAGCCGGATCTCCTTTTCTCCAGTCCTGCATCTTCGACTTTGCTTTTATCCGGAGGGATACCGTGATGCCCACCGACAACACACGCATACTGTCTGGCTGTTTTTCTATCCCAACCATGAACGCGCATGAGGTACCCTTCAAGGATTGCCTCGCCTGCAATGGGATGCGTAGGGTGATTGCAATCCCTTAAGCCGGCAATCATGGGAAGACCGGCTTTCTCGGCCTTCCAGGCAAAGCTTTCGGCCTCCGCGCCGAAAGTAATGGGCTTCGCCTGGAACACCGGCGTCGCCTTGCCGATATCATGCACGCCTGCCAGAAACACCGCCAGTTTCCTTGCCAGCTTTTCATCCCCGCCAAGATCTCGGGCAATCACGTCCTTAGTGCCCTGAGGAACCCAAGTATCCCAGATTTTCGTCGCCACTGCGGCGGAATCAGCCATATGCACGTATAGCGGCAACCATTCGGAGTCATCCACGCGATTCGTCTTTCCCCAAATCGATCTTGTGCGATCAGATAGCCCCAGTCCATCGGCAGACATGCAATCCCCCCTTAATCCCATTTCAAAAGCAAACCTTGCAGGCACTTGCCACCTTTGGCTCATTGTCGCTCCGGCTTATGCTTGTGAAGGCCAGCATAGACTATGTATGGCCAAAGACACGCCATACGACATATTTTTGCCGCCTGCCGCTGCAACCATCCCGCTCATCCTCTCCGCAATGCAACCAACATGCAGGGAAAGCCACCCGTCATCGTTTCCTAGGAAGCGCCAAATTCCACCTACCCGCGATAATGGCATATACAGGGAAACAAAGGAGCACACCATGCAGCTGCACGTCACGGGGTCCATCGATTTCGAGGAGAGCGCTTCCACATCCGACAATCTGCTGTTCCTTGGTTTTCACGGGTACAGCAACGACGAATCCGAAATGATCCGCATCATCAACGCAATCTACGGCATCAATTGTTGCGACGGCAACGCCCCCAACAGCAACGCCACAACCAACAGCATTGCCAGCAACGCCGCTGCCGCTCACTCCCCTGCCGCACATCAATCCGACCACACCGACTACCCCAGCCACCCGAACTATCTGTCGTTCCGCGGCACCTACGAACGCCCCTACATCGGCAGCTACTACTGGTACCCGGACGGCTGCTCGGTCAGCGAGCGCCGCAACGCGTGCACAGCAATCGGCAATAGCGTTGTGAAACTGTTGGATGCCCCGGCTTTTCAACGGTTCCGTAAGGTGCTGATCGGTTTTTCGCAGGGCGGATATCTCTCGTATCGCATGGTCGCGGAGCACCCTGACGTGTTCGATGCGGCGATTCTGCTCAGCCCCTCGTTCAAGGGCGAGGCGGATAGCGAGCTTTCTGCGGGCCGTACTCGTTTTGCGCTGTGCTATGGCACCGATGACCATACGATTCCCGCTGCCGACCAGCAGTGTGCACGAACGAAGCTTACGGCAACGGGCAACTGCACGGTGTTCGAATACCCTGGCATGGCGCATGGCCTGTGTGATCAGGAAATCATTGATTTGCGGAATTGGCTTAACCAGTAGGTTTTTCACGCGCCTACTTTACATTTCCTACCAATCCTATTTGACATTTCTTACCATTCCTACTTTACATTTTCTACCTTGCCAGCAGCGGAAACCGGGCCGGGATACATAAGCGCACGCAAGCAGGAAAAGCAACGCCACCACGCATAGCCCAGCTCCAGCTCGCCGGCAAAAAGAAAAAGCCGGGGGCCGGGTTCATGAGCATACCCCATGAACCCGGCTCCCGGCAGCGCGACTGCTTCTCAAGTACTACTTCTGATGTGTGCTTGACTCACATGAACAACACTGAGAACCACTCGCTCGGCGATCCGTACCACCGCACGGCCAGCACAGCGATACGCGGCACATGCGCAGGCACGAATCAAGTCCATATATGAGCCTACGCAAGTCCATACCCACGTAGGCTCATAAGCGTTCAGGCCTTGGCGACTTCCACACTCAGCTCGGAGCCTTCGGCGCCGGCTTCCACAGCCACGCTGTCGGCCGAGGTATCGTGCGCCACGAGGTCCTTGAACTGTTCGACCTTGGCCACATCGTCCGCGGGCACGGTCACCTTCAGCGTGATGCGGTCGGAGATTTCCAGGCCGGCGGCCTTACGGGCTTCCTGCACGGCGCGGATCACGTCGCGGGCGTAGCCTTCGGCCAGCAGATCATCGTTGAGCTCGGTGTCGAGGATCACGAAGCCACCGGTCGGCAGCGCGGCGGACACGGAGTTCGCAGCCTCCTGCGCGTCCTTCTCCTCCACGCGGTTGATCAGCTCGTATTCGCCTTCCTCAAGCGCGATCTCACCGTTCGGCGTCTCGCACACCGGCGCACCGTCCGCATTAACATGCCATGCACCGCTCTTGGACGCCTTGATGGCGAACTGCACGTCCTTACGCAGACGCTTGCCGGCCACACGCGCGTTCACGCGCAGCTCGTTCACGATCGTCAGGCCCTGGGAACCGGCATCCTCCAGCGTGCAGAATTCAACGTCCTTCACATTCAGTTCGGACTTCAGAATATCGGTGTACGCGGCCACGGCCTGCGGGGCCTCAACCACCACGGTCAGCTTGGCGAGCGGCTGGCGCACGCGAATCTGCTTGGCCTTACGCATGGAAAGCGTGCCGGAGACAACCTCACGCACCTTCTCCATCGCAGCCACCAGCGCGGCGTCATCCTGCAGCACAGCACCCAATTCGGTGGTTTCGCCGGTCAGCTTATCCTTCAGGAACGGCCAATCGGCCAGATGCACGGATTCGCCACCGGTCAGACCACGCCACACGGCTTCGGCTTCCATCGGAGCCAGCGGGGCCAGCACGCGCATGAAGGTTTCGAGCACGGTGTACAGCGTGTTGAACGCCTGCTCGTCGCCCGCACCGAAACGTTCACGGGTGTTGCGGATATACCAGTTGGTCAGCACGTCGATGAAATCGCTCACCGCATCGCACGCGTCGGAAATGTAGAAGTTGTCCAGCGAATCCTGGGTCTGTTCCACCAGTCGGCGCAGACGGGCCAGCAGATAACGGTCCATCTCCGGCAGGCCTGCCACCTCGTCGGCACGCAGCGTGCGCGCATCATACCCGGCCGCGTTCGCGTACAAAGTGAAGAAGTAGTAGGAGCTCCACACCGGCAGCATGACCTGACGCACGGTGTCACGAATACCATCCGCGGTCACGATCAGGTTGCCGCCGCGCAGAATCGGCGAGCTCATGAGGAACCAGCGCATGGCGTCGGAACCGAAATCGTTGAACACACCGTTCACATCCGGGTAGTTGCGCAGATGCTTGCTCATCTTCTGGCCATCGGAACCAAGTACGATGCCATGGCAGATCACGTTCTTGAACGCCGGGCGGTCGAACAGGGCGGTCGCCATGATGTGCTGCACGTAGAACCAGCCACGGGTCTGGCCGATGTACTCCACGATGTAGTCGCACGGGAAATGCTGTTCGAAGGTTTCCTTGTTCTCGAACGGGTAATGGTACTGGGCGAAGCTCATGGAACCGGATTCGAACCAGCAGTCCATCACGTCGCTGATGCGGTGCATGTGGCTCTTGCCGGTCGGATCGTCCGGGTTGACGCGGGTCAGCTCATCAATGTACGGGCGGTGCATGTTGACATTGCCCTCATGGTCGCGCGGGTAGTCGCCGAAGTCGGCCTTCAGCTCGTCCAGCGAACCGTACACGTCCACACGCGGGTACTTCGGATCATCGGACACCCATACCGGGATCGGGGAACCCCAGAAACGGTTGCGGGAGATGGACCAATCACGTGCGTTGGCGAGCCACTTGCCGAACTGGCCATCCTTCACGTTGTCCGGAATCCAGTTGATCTGCTGGTTGAGTTCCAGCAGACGATCCTTGATCTTGGTCACGGACACGAACCAGGAGCTCACCGGCTTGTAGATGAGCGGCGTGGCGCAACGCCAGCAGTGCGGGTAGGAGTGCACGTAGCTCTTCTCCTGGAAGAGGATGGCGCGCTGCTCCTCGGGCACGCGGGCCAGCGGGCCGTCACCGGCACGCAGGTTGCGCAGGATCGGCTTGTTCGCGTCGAACACGTACATGCCCTCATAATCCGGGCACAGCGACGTGAACTTGCAGCCCGCGTCGAGCACGTCCACGCTCTTGATGCCCTTGGCGTTCAGCGTGTTCATATCGTCCTCGCCGTAGGGAGCCTGATGCACCAGGCCGGTACCCTCAACGGTGTCGACATAATCGGCGGTGAAGATCTGATAACCTTCCGGCCCCGGCACCTTGCCTTCCACGGCGTTCTCATCGCCCGCGAAGTACGGGAACACCGGGTAGTAGCGCCAGCCTTCCATCTCGGAGCCCTTGAGTTCGCGCACGATCTCGTAGTTCTCGCCGAGTTCCTTCTCGTAGGAGCCGAGCAGCGGCTTGCCCAGGTAGAACTTCTTGCCCGCGAACTTGCCTTCGGCCGGGCGCACCTCCACATAGTCGATGTCGGCACCGACCACGATGGCGAAGTTGGTCGGAACGGTCCACGGGGTGGTGGTCCAGAAGACGGCGTAGGCGTCCTCCTCGTCGCGCAGCTTCACAGCCACGGACACGGTGGTGTCCTGACGATCCTGGTACACATCCGCATCCATGCGCAACTCGTGCGCGGAAAGCGGCGTCTGATCCTTCGGGCAGTACGGCAGCACGCGGTAGCCCTGGTAGGCCAGACCCTTGTCGTACAGCTGCTTGAACGCCCACATCACGGATTCCATGTACGGAATGTTCAGAGTCTTGTAGCCGTGCTCGAAGTCGACCCAGCGGGCCTGACGGTGGACGTAATCCTTCCACTCGTTGGTGTACTTGAGCACGGAGGCGCGGCAGGCATCATTGAACTTGTCGATGCCCATTTCCTTGACCTGATCGACGGAATCGATGCCCAGTTCCTTCTGCGCCTCAAGCTCGGCGGGCAGACCGTGGGTATCCCAGCCGAACACACGGTTGACCTTGTGGCCCTTCATGGTCTGATAGCGCGGGATGACGTCTTTAGCGTAACCGGTCAGCAGGTGGCCGTAATGCGGCAGGCCGTTCGCGAACGGCGGGCCGTCGAAGAACACGAATTCGTTCTGGCTGTGATCGCCGGACGGACGGCGGTCGATGGACTTCTGGAAGGTATCGTCCTTGTCCCAATAGTCGAGCACGGACTCCTCCAGCTTGGGGAAGCTGGGGTTCGGCGCGACGTTGGCGCTCTGCTCGCCGGCAGCAGCCTTCGGATACACATGATTGGTGGATTCGCTCACCGTATGCTCCTCGTCACTTATCACTTCGTTGGTCTATGTACGAGGACGATCCGCCGGTTTCCCGGCACACCGCGGTACCACCTCGCTTGCCACAGCCGGCCGTTGCTTACCGCAACACCGCGTGACCGCTTGATGCTCGGCTGTGTCGGGCCGATCCCGTCGGTTCTACTAGGCCGGACCGCTCGCCTCTTCGGCTCGCAATCCACGCCGTTCTTCCGAAAGCTCCCCGCTGATAACGGATCGATGCTTTGTAGCGTGTTGTCGCTTTCGCGTTTCAGCGCTTTACTGTACCACGCCGTGCGAACCGAACAGATCGCGCTTGCAAGGATTGGACACCCATGCTGCACATCGCTCCCCCATGCATGCCGCATCGCCTTGAACTCGAGACAACAGACCGTTGCGACACGCCGGTAATTGACATTCCGACCGAAGCGGGCTTATTCTAACACTCGCTTCGGGCGGTTGGCGCAGAGGTAGCGCACTTCCCTGACACGGAAGGGGTCACAAGTTCGAATCTTGTATCGCCCACGCGAAGCGGATGAGAAGCTCACGAGAGTGAGCGGAACATCCCGCGGGTGATTGGCGCAGCGGCTAGCGCACTTCCTTCACACGGAAGGGGTCGTAGGTTCGATTCCTACATCACCCACTGAATTTCTGCTTCTCACGGCAGAAATTCGTTGCGGACATAGCTTAGTTGGTAAAGCGCAACCTTGCCAAGGTTGAGACCGCGGGTTCGAGTCCCGTTGTCCGCTCCACTACGAAAGGCTCCCATCTGGGAGCCTTTTCTGTTACTTGGGAACCTCGTGAGACTACACTGCTAGTAAATGCGATGCGCATAGCACCGCTCACGCAACGGCACAACACCCAAGGATGGCAAAGATGGCAGACTCAGCACACACTCATTCCCAAGCAAACCAAACCAATGAAAGCGCCACTGGCACGCTCGCGTCATTCCCTGAAATCACACCGGCCATGCTGCGGAACGCCGAAGCCTGGACGGAAACCGACGGCGACCTGGAAGGCCTCTCCCCCGAACAAACCATCGGCATAAAAGGCATGCGCTACGGCTCCATCCTGTGCGACACCTCGCGTTCCGAACTCTGGCACACGCCGGAAGGCATCGACACCATCGCCGACATCCCCTACCTGCCCGACGGCGGCTACGACAAGGCATCAGGCCAATGCCGCGGCCATCTGCTCGACCTCTACCTGCCGCACGACGCCGTGCTGCGCGGCGGCAAGACGCTGCCCGTATACATCGACATCCACGGCGGCGGATTCACCTACGGATACAAGGAACTGAACCGCAACTTCAACGTGCATCTGGCCGATCAGGGATTCGCCGTGTTCTCGTTGAGCTACCGCCCCGCACCCCAGACCAATCTGCGCGGGCAATTGGCCGACGTGCAGGCGGCGTTGCGTTGGATCACAGCGCATCTGGCCGATTACCCGGTCGATCCGAACGCGATATTCCTGACCGGAGACTCGGCAGGCGGCGCGTTGACCATGCTGACGCTCGCCATCGAGAACAATGCCGAAGCCGCAGCCGCATTCGGCGTGGACGAACCGAGCGACATCGGATTCGCCGGCGCCGCCCCGGTGTGCGGCACATACAGTCTCGCCTCGGCTGCAACGGTCGCCGCGACCTACGGCAAGGCAGGCTCCATGTACGACCCCTCCGACCGCGAGCACCTTGAGCACATGCTGGGCGCGGGCTTCTTCGCCGGTCTTGACGCCGCAGATCCGAAGTTCCTGACGGTTGAGGGACTAGTGGGAAACGTTGATTTTCCACCGTTGTTCATCACCACATGCAGTGATGATTTTCTGGAGGCGGATAATCTTGCGCTGGCTTGCGCATTGTCGCGCAAGGGTGCGGATTTCGAATTGTATGATCCGAAGCCGAAGCGGCATGAGTCGTTGGGGCACGTGTTTGTGATCGGCATGCCGTGGCTGCCGGAAAGCGTCGAGTGCTTGAAGCGCATTCGTCGTTTCTCGTATGACCGCTGCTGAGCGGTTCCCAGCTTGCGCCGGCCAATGCGCTCTCCCTGTGGTTGCCTTCCCGCAACAAACGCTGTTGGAAAGCAACCACAGGTTGCCTCGTCGGCATATTTATGCGCGTCTATATATCAGCCATGGCACGGCTCTCGAATTATTCGGCATGACCGCCACCATGAACTATCTACCTACTTACAATCCCAATCAGGTACGGTGATGGCCGTGTCGGGAGCCACGCATGCGTGGCTCCCGACACGGCCATCACCGTATTCGCCTAGAGCATTGGCTCTTCATGTACAACGAGCTGAACGGCCCCCGTTTACTCCAGTTCCACGGCTCCCGTGTACAGCTGGTAGTATTCGCCCTTCTGTGCGATGAGCTCGTCGTGCGAGCCGCGTTCGATGATGCGGCCATGGTCGAGCACCATGATCACATCGGAGTTGCGCACGGTGGACAGGCGGTGTGCGATCACGAACACGGTGCGCCCCTTCATGAGGTTGTCCATGCCGGCCTGCACCACTTCCTCGGTGCGGGTGTCGATGGAGGACGTCGCCTCGTCCAGGATCATAGCGGGCGGGTCGGCCACAGCGGCGCGGGCGATGGAGATCAGCTGGCGCTGGCCTTGGGACAGGCCGGAGCCATCGCCTTCGAGCACGGTCTGGTATCCGTTGGGCAGCATGCGGATGAAACTGTCCGCGTTGGTGAGCTTGGCGGCCGCGATGCACTCCTCGTCGGTGGCATCGAGCCTGCCGTAGCGAATGTTGTCCATCACGGTGCCGGTGAACAGGTTCACGTCCTGCAGCACGATGCCGAGCGACTTGCGCAGGTCGGGCTTTCTGATGCCCTTGACGGAAATGCCGTCGTACAGGATCATGCCTTCCTGGATGTCGTAGAAACGGTTGATCAGATTGGTCACCGTGGTCTTGCCGGCACCGGTGGCGCCGACCAGCGCGACTTTCTGACCGGGCTTGGCGAACCAGGTGATGTCGTGCAGCACGGGCTTACTCGGGTCGTAGCCGAAGGTCACGTCGGTGAAGCGCACGTCGCCCTGCAGCAGGGTGAGACGCCCGTCGGGCGAGGTGATCGCGTTCTCGCGTGCCTTCCTTGCCACTTCCGCGGCCTTGGGGCTCAACGACTGCGCGGCCTTGAGCGAGCGCATGCCATCGTCGCCTTCCTCGCGCTTCCATGCCCAGTGGCCGGTCTCGTGATCGACTTCGGTCATAGTGCGGCCGTCCTCGCCGAGTTCGACGTTGACGAGTGTCACGGAACCGCCGTCATCCTCGGGCTTTTCGTCCATGAGCTGGAAGATGCGGGATGCGCCGGCGAGCGCCATCATCACCATGTTGAACTGCATGGAGACCTGGCCGAGCGGGTTGACGAAGGAGCGGGACAGTGTCAGCAGGGAGATGAGGGTGCCGAGGGTGAGTGTTCCCGCGCCGGAAAGGCCGAAGTTGCCCACGCCGGACAGTGCCATGAATCCGCCGACGATGGCGAGCAGGATGTAGAGGATGTAACCCATGTTGCCTACGACGGGCATGGTCACGTTGCCCCAGGTGTTCGCTTCGGCGGAGGCCTTGTACAGTTCCTCGTTCTTCTCGTCGAAGGTCTTCTGGGTGGCGTCCTCATGGTTGAAGACCTTGATGACCTTCTGACCGTTGACGGATTCCTCGACGAAGGCGTTCACGTCGCCGATCCACATCTGCTGCTTGACAAAGTAGCGGCCGGAGCGGGAGACGATGGCGCGCACGACTACGAACAGGATCGCGGCGAACACGAGTACGAAGATCGTGACCGGCACCGACAGCCACAGCATGGAGACCAGTGCGGCCAGTGCGGAGATCACGGAGGAGAACATCTGCGGGAAGGACTGGCTGATGGCCTGGCGCAGGGTGTCGGTGTCGTTGGTGTAACGGCTCATGATGTCGCCGTGCTCGTTGGTGTCGAAGTAGCGGATCGGCAGTGTCTGCTGGTGGGCAAACATGTCGTCGCGGATCTTCTTCAGGGTGCCTTGTTCGACGGTGACGATGAGCCACTGCCATAGCCAGCTGCAGAAGGTGCCGGCGGCGTACAGGCAGGCCATGAGTGTCAGGACGCGTAGCAGCGGGCTCCAGTCGGGGTTCTTCACGCCGACCAGCGGCAGAATGTAGTTGTCGATCAGCGACTGCAGGAACAGTGCGGATCCGGCTTGGGCGGCCGCGCCGACCAGAATGCACAGTACGATCGCCACGACATGCCACTTGTATTGGAAGATGTAGCCGAAGATGCGCTTGGTGGTTCCCGGCGCGGCTTTCTGCATCGGCGGTTTTGCGCCCGGCTTGGTTTGCATGGTTTGCTCAGCGGTTTTCTTGCTCATTTCCGTACCTCCTCTCATTGCAGTTCCTCAGGCTGTGCCTGGTTCTTGGTCTGCGACTCGTAGATGGAACGGTATTCGTCGCAGGTTTTCAGCAGTTCCTCATGGGTGCCAGATGCGGTGATGCGGCCTTCCTCCATGACGAGGATCATGTCGGATTCCTGCACGGATGCGATGCGCTGGGCGATGATGATCTTCGTGGTGTCGGGGATCTCGTTATGGAACGCGGCGCGGATCAGCTGGTCGGTCTTGGTGTCGACCGCAGAGGTGGAATCGTCGAGGATCAGGATCTTCGGCTTCTTCAGCAACGCGCGTGCGATGCACAGACGCTGGCGCTGACCGCCGGAGACGTTGGTGCCGCCCTGCTCGATGTAGGTGTCGTACTTGTCGGGGAATTCCTGGATGAAGCCGTCGGCCTGGGCCAGCTGGCAGGCGTGGCGGATCTCCTCGTCGGTGGCGTTCGGGTTGCCCCAGCGCAGATTGTCGGCGATGGTGCCGGAGAACAGGACGTTCTTCTGCAATACCATGGCGACCTGGTCGCGCAGCACTTCCATGTCGTAGTCGCGCACGTCGACGCCGCCGACCTTGAGCGAGCCGGAGGTCACGTCGTACAGGCGCGGCACGAGTTGCACCAGGCTGGATTTTGCGGAGCCGGTGCCGCCGACGATGCCGACGGTCATACCGGAGCGGATCTTCAGGTTGATGTTGTCAAGCACCGGCTTTTCGGAATTATCGGAGTAGCGGAAGTTGACGTCGCTGAATTCGATGGAACCGTCGGCCACTTCCTTGACGGGATCGGCCGGATTGGTCACCGTGCTTTCCTCGTTGAGCACCTGGCAGATGCGTTCCGCGGAAGCCTGGGAGATGATGCACATGACGAAGATCATGGACAGCATCATCATGGCCATGAGGATCTGCATGGCGTAGGTGACCAATGCGGTCAGGTCGCCGGTGGTCAGGCCCAGCGCGGCATTGTTGCCGGAGGCCACGATCTGCTTGGCGCCCATCCATGCGATGAGGATCATCGAGACGTACACGCAGACCATCATGAGCGGGTTGTTGAAGCTCATCACGCGGTCGGCCTTGCTGAAGTCCTTGTAGATGCGCTGGGAGATACGGCCGAACTTGGTGATCTCATGGGATTCGCGGGTGTAGGACTTGACCACGCGGATGCCTTGCAGGTTCTCGTCGACCACATTGTTGAGCTTGTCGTAGGTGTGGAACACGCGTTCGAACACCGGGTGCACGTACACTGCAAGTCCGCACAGTCCGATGGCGAGAATCGGGATGCAGGCCAGGAACACAAGGGAGATCGACGGGCTGATGCGGAACGAGAAGATCCAGGCCACGACCATCATGATCGGGGCGCGCACGCCCATACGGATGATCATGGAATAGGCGTTCTGCAGGTTGGTCACGTCGGTGGTAAGCCTGGTGATGATCGAACCGGTGGAGAACCGGTCGATGTTGGTGAAGCTGAAGCCCTGCACCTTTTCGAACTCGTCGTGGCGCAGGTTCTTGGCGAAGCCGGCGCCGGCGATCGCGGCGAACTTGCCGGCGAGGAAGCCTGCGGCGAGCGAGCACAGCGAGCACAGCAGCAGAATCAGGCCGAATTTGATGATGGCCGGCATGCTGCCGCCGCTGATGCCTTCGTCGATGAGCGAAGCCATTACCGTGGGGATGAGAATTTCGAGAATGCCTTCGATGACCACGGCCACCGGGGTGAGAATGCTGACTTTTTTGTATTCGCGCAGCGATCTGCCGAGCGTACGCAGCATATGCCGCTTGGGGCGCTTGGCCTGCGCAGCCTGCTGGGGCTGCGCCGCGGCTTGTGTTGTTGCCGTCACTATTGTTCCTTTCCTGTTTCCTCTGCTTGTGATTCGTCTATTTCTTCGGCGTGTAGCGCCAGGCTGGAATACCGGTTTTCGTTTCCGATTGCCCCGGTTTGGATCAGATTCGTCTGCATCACGTCGAGCGTGTGCATGAATCCGAGGATTTCAGCGTCGCTCAGGCCTTGTAGCAGTAGTTTTTCCATGGCCACCGCATTGCCGTATAGCTCATCGTCGATATGCCGAGCCTTGTCGGTGAGGACGATTTTCTTCAGTCTCGCGTCCTGCGGCACCGGCTCGCGCGCGATCAGCCCCTTGCGTTCCATCAGTCCCAGAACCCTGCACGATGTCGACCGGGTAATGCCGAAACGTCGTTCCACATCCTGCGGGAACACGTCGCGGTCGGCGTTGCGTACAAGGTACCTGATGATGTCAATGTTGGCACTGCTCAATTCCTCGACTTCCTGCGGTCGAGTGACCGCAAGATACCGGTTGATGACATTGTGCAGCGTCCGAATGGCGACGCTCGGCGGCTTACATACGCCTTGCTCCCAAGCCTTGGCGAATGCGGGATTGACTGGATCCACCTCCATGTTCGCTTCTGTTGTCACAATCCGCCAGTGTAAATCGTTGTACATACAACAGTTGCATATACAACATTCCAGCGTGTCGCATGGCTTTCGACCCGCACTGCGGCTTTGCATAACGTCCATCCAAAAGAAAGGCCGAGGAGCCCGACCCGCACCGGTTCCATCGCGGATCAGACCCCTCGGCCATGCATCTCCATCAGGTTATCTCTAGACAGATAATCCTTCAATGCGTAATTATCGTTACCGTCCCGGTCTTCTACTTGGCGAGCTTGGCGTATTCGTCAAGCATGAAGGCCGCGGTTCTCTTGCCGCCCTCGCCCACGATCGTGGACATGGAATTGATCGGCGTGGAATTGAGGAACATGCGCATCATGTCGTTGTCGGGCAGTTTCGGCAGCTCGCCGTTCCCACCGGCCTCATACATGGCGGACACCACCTTGGAACCGACCGGATCACAGGACCATTCGCCGAACGTGGACCACTCGGTCAACGGTTCGGCCTTGCCGTCGCCGTCAAGCGCAACCGTGGCGACACCGGCGATGTCGCGGCTGGACGTGCCGACCTCGATGCCGTATTCGCCGGCCTCCACACGCCAGTCGTCGAACTTCTCCGACCAGTAGGCGAAGGCGCGCTCATCCAGATCGAGGGAGATCTCGGCCGATTCGCCGCCCTTGAGAAACACCTTGCGGAATCCCTTGAGCTCATGCCTCGGGCGAGACACCGCGGCCTTGCCCGGCGCCACATACACCTGCACGGTCTCGGCGGCGTCCACATCGGAGGTATTGGCGACGGTCACGCTCACACGGGCGGTGTTGGCGCCGGTCTTCTCCGCCTTGATGCCGGAAAGCTCGAAGGTGGCGTAGCTCAGGCCGTAGCCGAACGGATAATCGACCGCCTTGCCATACGTGTCGTAATAGCGGTAGCCCACAAACACGCCCTCACCGTAATCGACGTGCCCTTCCTCGCCCGGCCAGTTGATCATGCTCGGATCGTCGTTGATGCTCATCGGAACGCTCTGCGCCAGCTTGCCGGACGGGCTTGCCTCGCCGAAGATCACATCGGCGAGCGCGGCACCCCCCGCCTGACCAAGCAGCCAGGATTCGAGGACGCCCTTGGCATTGGCCGCCCATGGGGCCACGGAGACGACGGAACCGTTGGAAAGCACGACCGCGATGTTCTTGTTCGCCGCCGCGACAGCTTCGAGCAGCTCGATCTGCTTGGCGGGAATGTCGAGGGTTTCACGGTCGAAGCCTTCGGATTCGGCGGCTTCCGGAAGTCCTAGGAACATAAGCACCACATCGGCGTTCTTGGCGGTTTCCACGGCTTCGGTTTCGAGCGCCTTGTCTGCCGGTTCGAGGTCGAGGGTGAATCCGGGGGCGAATTGGGCATCGACGCCCCGCGCGGTGAGGGTGTCGAGGAAGCTGGTCATCTTGGTCGGGGTGATGTGGGACGAGCCGCCACCCTGGTAGCGCGGGGTGCGGGCGAATTCGCCGATGACCGCGATCTTGGCGTCCTTGGCGACCGGCAGGATCGCGTCATCGTTCTTGAGCAGCACCATGGATTCGACGGCGGCCTGATGCGCCACCTCATCATGGGCGTCCACGTCGAAGCGGTAGCCGTCGATGCTCATGGCGGCGCGCGTCTTGTTCGCCAGGTCGATCATGCCCTGGGCCATGCGGTCAAGCTGTTCGGGCTGGATGCGCCCGTCGCGAGCCGCGTAGACAATCTGGTCGTCCGTGTAGCTTGGCGGCATTTCCAGGTTGAGCCCGGCGTTGAGGGAGGCGACTCGATCATGATCGGCGCCCCAATCGCTCATGACGATGCCCTTGAAACCCCATTCATCGCGCAGCACGTCGGTGAGCAGCCAGCGGTTCTGCGCGGAGTGCACGCCGTTGATGCGGTTGTAGGAGCACATGATGGTCCACGGCTGGGCGGTTTTGACGATGTATTCGAAAGCCGGGAAGTAGATCTCGCGCAGCGCACGCTGGGAGATGTTGGCGCTGATGCGCAGACGGTCGGTCTCCTGATTGTTGGCCGCGAAGTGCTTGAGCGAGGTGCCCACGCCCTTGGATTGCACGCCGGCGACGATGCCCACGGCCTCATGGCCGGCAAGATACGGGTCTTCGGACCAGTATTCGAAGCAACGGCCGCCAAGCGGGTTGCGCTTGATGTTGACGCCGGGGCCGAGAATGACCGCCACTTTCTCCTGGATGCATTCCTCGCCCATGGCCTCGCCCACCTTGTGGATGAGCTCGGGATTCCAGGAGCTGGACAAGCCGGCCGCAGGCGGGAAGCAGGTGGCCGGCACGGAATCGTTCAAATCGGTTTCGCCGGTGCTGGACGCCAGGGATTTGCGCAGTCCGTGCGGGCCATCGGTGATCATGTAGCCGGGGATGCCTTTGGATTCGATGCCCTGCAGATGCCAGGCGTCGCCGCCGGACGTCAGGGAGGCTTTCTCTTCAAGGGTCAGGTCGTTGACGGAGGGATAGGTATTGCCGCTCATGGTACCTCTTTCATGCGATTCGTTGTGTTCGGCAGTAGGCTCGTCGGCGAACCCACTACCAACCGATTGGTAGGTACTTTATCAAAACAGCTTGCCCAACACGCCAATCATCTTTGAAATATCAATCAACCAACCGTAAAGTAATTACAGCTTTCCATCCGTCAGCAGCAATACCATCAATCACAACGGGAGCGACCATGGGCAACGAGGACGTCGACCGCAGAACGGCAATACTCAACGCAGCAGTGGAGTCATTCGGCACACTCGGCTATTACGGCACCTCATTGCAGAAAATCGCCACCATGGTCGGTCTTACCAAGGCAGGCGTGCTGCATTACGTCGGCAGCAAGGAAGGCCTGCTGACCACGGTGCTCAACGAAATGTATGACCGCGAAACCGAGGACGTGACCGCCAACATGGTGCGCGAGGCCGAACCGCTGATCGCGGACATGTGGCGCAGAGTCGTGGCCATCAACGCCAAACGCCCCAAACTGGTGCACATGTTTTCCACGCTGAGCGCCGAAGCGTTGAACCCCGATCACCCGGCGCACGATTATTTCGCCACCCGCGAGGAACATGTGGTGGATGTGGCGCGCAACATTCGCTGGCGCGTGCCAGCCGGGGTCGATGCCGAACAGATGCTCCGCGCCGGATTCGCCATGATGGACGGCATTCAGCTGCGCTGGCTGCGCAAGCCCGGGCAGGACCTCAATGCCATGTGGGCGCGATGCGAGGATGTTCTCTTCCCACTGCCGCAGTGGGAAGGCTGCCGCTAGCGCCTGATTCTTCCAGTGACGGGAAGAATTTCCCAGTGACTGGAGGAATCTGGACTCTAGAAGACCTACCAACGTCCGGATTTCCCAGCCACTGGAGGAATCCAGACTCTAGAAGACCTCCCAACGTCCGGATTTCCCAGCCGCTGGAGGAAACCGGACTCTAGAAGACCTCCCAACGTCCGGATTTCCCAGCCACTGGAGGAATCCGGACACTAAAAGACCACCCAGAAGAACAAATCATCCAGCCACTGGAAGAATCGGGACGTGGCAGAAATCGCAGATCAGGCTGCGGCGCGCGACTTGTCCTGCAGATCGCCGAACACCGGCGTGGCCAGACCGAAGCCGCCGCACACCTCAAGAATCTGACCGGTGGTGAACTGCGATTCGTCGGAGGCAAAATACAACACCGCGTTCGCGATCTCCTCCGGCGTGGCCATACGGCGGATCGGCGTGTGATGCAGGAAGAACTCACGGAATTCGTCATTCAGCGCGTTCTGTACGGCATCGGTGGCGGTCATACCAGGAAGCACCGCATTGCAACGGATGTTCTTACGCGCCTCATGCACGGCGATAAGCTTGGTCAGATAGTTGATGGCCGCCTTGGATGCGCCATAGCCGATCTGCGAAATATCCGGCACGGCGCCGCCAATCGAGGAGATGTTGATGATGCTGCCGGATTTACGCTCCACCATATATTTCAGCGCGGCCTGCGACGTAATGAACACGGACTTGAGGTTGATATCCACCGTGTCGATGAACTCCTGCGGGTCGGTGTGCTCGATGTCGAGATCCTTGGCGGGATTGGACGTGCCGAAATTATTGACGAGCACGTCGATGCAGCCCTCATTGGCCACGACCTGTTCCACAGCGGACACGTAGGTCTCATCCTTGGAGGCATCGTTGTACACGAACTTCGCCGTTCCCGGCAGATTGGCGGCGGCAAGCTCGTATCTTCGCCTGCGCACGTTCCGCGTTGCGCGCCGCCATATACACGGTGGCACCCTCTTCGGCGAAACGCTTCACAATCGCATAGCCGATGCCTCGGGTCGAAGCGGTGACCATGGCCACCTTGCCTGCCAGACGCCCTGTATTGCAAGTCATAACAATTCTCCTTCGCACTGTTGTGCCGCGGTTGCTTCACATCATCACCATCGTATCGCTGTTATCGTTCTCATGCGCGTTGCACCGCGAAAACCGCCTTGCCGCGAACCAGGCCGCCCATCACGGCTATACGATGGACTGGTCGGCATATCGGCAACGACTGGAGGAAAGCCGTGAAATACCTGTTGGCGCCGGATTCGTTCAAAGAGGCCGCATCGGCGCAGGCCGTGGCGGAAGCGATGCGACGCGGAGTGCTGGCAGGCGACCCGGATGCCGAATGCCGTATGATGCCGCTGTCCGACGGCGGCGAGGGATTGACCACTGCACTGGTCCGGGCCACTGGGGGCGAACTGAAACCGGCACACGTGCACGACGCATTGGGACGGCCGATCTGCGCGCAATACGGATTCCTGGGTGGGGGAAGCCACATGGAGACCGACGGCAAGACAGGCATACGCACCGCAGTAGTCGAGTTGGCTGCGGCAAGCGGAATCGAACACGTCTCCCCCGCCGACCGCGACCCGTTGGCGGCATCCACCTATGGCACCGGAGAATTGATCCATGACGCGATCGATGCCGGCGCAACGCGTATTGTGCTTGGTTTGGGAGGCAGCGCCACCACGGACGGCGGCACCGGCCTGGCCCGGGCGCTCGGATACCGTTTTCTCGACGACCGCGATTGCGAATTGCCGCTCGGCGGCGGTGCACTGCATCGGCTCGCCCGTATAGACGGCACCGACGTTCCCGACGAAGTGCGCAATGTCCCCATCATTCTGGCATGCGACGTCACCAATCCACTGACCGGGCCGAACGGCGCGGCTGCGGTGTTTGCGCCGCAGAAAGGCGCGGACGCGCAGCAGGTCGCACTACTTGACTCGGGTCTGAGCAAGCTCGCCAATGCCATCAAAGCCCTCAATGGCCGTAACATCGCCAGCCAGCCCGGATCGGGTGCGGCGGGCGGCACCGGCGGCGGCATGCTTGGACTATTCAATGCGAGCATGCGCCCCGGCATCGAACTGGTACTGGACTTGTTGCATGCGCGCGAGGCATGCGCGTGGGCCGACGTGGTCATCACCGGCGAAGGCGCCATCGACAGCCAGACGCCATATGGCAAGGTGCCCAGTGGCATCGCACGATTGGCGCAATCGCAGGGCAAGCCGGCCATTGCCATCGGAGGCAAAGTGGCACGGGACCCACAGACCATGGCCGCTTTGCGTGAAGTCGGCATCGTCGCGACCTTCGGCATCGCACCCGGATCGGCCAGTTTGCCGGAACTGCTCGCCGACACGAAGCGCAACGTGAAAAGTACCTGCGCTTCAATCGCCAGCCTGCTTCGCAGCATGGCGTAAGCATGGGGACATCGGTGTACAACAATAGAATCGTGATTTATCAAATTACGATTTGACAAATTACGATTTTATACATGACGTTTATCGGCAGAACAGAAGAACTGACTTTTCTTGAATCCTGCTCAATCACTCCTTCACTGAACTCCTGCGTAGTTTTCCGCATCGAAATCATCGAAGCCGCCGTCAAACCCCGGTCCTTCCAGGCCAGAGCCGGCAGGACCGCCGATGAATTCACGGGCCGTCATGCCGTTCTCGCTGCGGGAGGCGTCCACGGCATCCTGCAGCATCTGACGCACCTCGAAGCCGTGCACGATATTCTTCAGCACCACCACACCATTGCCGGACGATTGGTCGCGCGTGTCCAGAACCAGCGTGCTCATGCCGAACAGACGCTGCAGGAACGTGCGTTCCACGCTGATATCGACGATGCGGAACAGTTTGACCAGATTGAACTTCTCGTTCAGCACGCCCGTTTTAACGCTCAATTCCTTATCGGCCAGCGTGTACACGGTGAAGGTGAACGGTGTACGGCACCAATTGCGCTTACGCTGCTGCCACAGCACATTGCCACTTGCGACTTTCATGGGGCTCCTTCGTCTCGTAACCAGTGTCATCACAACACTACAGTTCATGCCATGCTACCGGCAACACGCCCCATACCAGCCATACTCTGCTACGCCGCACGTTTGGAGAAGCGGAACATGAGCAGGGCAAGAATCTCACCAACCACGGCCATGCCGAAAAACACCGCTCCAACTAACCTTTTTGCATATGCCCACGCAAGTATTCCCTCAAAAACGGAACCGCGAAATCAACCTCGCCGCGATCGGTCTGCCGAATAACATAGGCGTCCAGCAATCGCTTACGATACGTGGCCGCATACTTCGCGCTCCGCCCCATTCGTTTGGCAACTTCACTGGTCCCACTTGGACCATCGGAAACCGCCATCGCCTCCAAATACGCCTTATCGTTCTTTGACAGCCCGTGCAATTCAGGAACGCAGACCGCATTGTCCAAATCGACACGAGCTTCACGAATGCCCTCATTTACATCTTCTTTGGAAATCACCGTGGATTCTCGCGCATCAGCGGCATCCCAGATATAGTAGCCGACCAGCTGAATCATATACGGGTATCCGGCAGTCGCCACTGCGGCTTTTTCCACCAGGCTGGTATCCAAAGACATTCCGGAATCCTCGAAAGTCTGCGCGAACGACTCTTTGACCTCATCAATCGGCACATTCGCAAGCACATTCGTACGAGCACGCCTTAAAAACGTAATCACCTCATCATCAAACAAATCGGAAATCATCTGTGGCAGTCCGGCAAACACAATCGACACATTGCGTTTTTCTCGAATCTGATGCTGGATCGCGGTTGCGATCGCAATCAGATCGGCACGGCTTGCAGCCTGGGTCTCGTCGATGGAAATCATGAGTCCTGCATCGCGCTTCTCCAAAGCGTCAAGCCGCGCAGACATCGCTTTTCGAAGTGTTTCAGGCATACGCTTCGGAGACAATTCAGCTTCCCCAAGCGATACGCTCGCCCCGGCAATGGTGATGGATGGGGCAAATGTTAATTTGTCGATCAACGAATCCTTAGAGCATAATTCACTCACCAAACGTTCGCACAAGCCATCAGACGCGGTTTCTTCAATCACATCCCACTTATGCGCACGGGCCTTATCTCCGAGAACGGTCAGCATCACCGTTTTTCCCGTCCCCCTTGCGCCCGTAATCAGCATAATTCGGCCTGGAGCGCCTACACCGTTATCCAGCCCCTTGTCGAAATCACGGACGACTCTTTCGCGCCCGATCAATAATGGCGGTTCACCACCGGCAGTCGGTTTAAAAGGATTCATCTTTCGTTGCGTTATGTGCAGCATTGCCCTTCCCCACTATCGCCAACCGATATCGCCAATATCAAAAATATCAAAAATATCAAAAACTTGAGCGGATGACCGGCACATCAGCCAGTCACCACCCAAGCGACATCACACAATTCATACCGCACGTTTGGAGAAGCGGAACATGAGCAGGGCAAGAATCTCACCGACCACGGCCATGCCGAAAAACACCCACATGCTGGTGGAGAACCCCGCCACATAAGACGCCGACTGGCTCATTCCAGCAGCGGCGTTCGCACCGGCGAACTCGGCGATCAGCGTGGAGGCGACCGCAGTGCCGACCGCCCCGGCAAGCTGCTGCACGGTGTTCATCACCGCGGAGCCGTCGGCGTTCATTTCGGCCGGCAACTGGTTCAGCGCATGGGTCTGGTCGGGCACGAGCACGAATCCGGATGCGGCCATGAACAGCGCGTAGGCAACGGCAACCGACCATTCATGGGCGCTGCCAAGCATCATTGCAACATCCATTATGGCCACGCCCACAAAACCGCAGGCAATGAATTTCGGCGGGAAATGCGCCTTCAATGCACCGCCGATCAACGGTGCGGAAATCGCGCCAACCACAGCGCCAGGCAGCAGAATCAACGCCGCAATCATGCTGGTATGCCCCAGACCACGCTGCAGCAGAATCGGCAGCAGGAAATTCACGCCAAGCACACCGCCGGACGACATGAGCAGAATCACCATGCCGAACGTAAAACCAGGGTATGCGAATGTGCGCACTTCGATCAACGGATGCGCCATACGCAACTGTACTGCGGCAAACACGGCCAGCACCAGCACCGCGCCAACAAGCACCGTCCAGAATCGCCAATCGCCGTTCCACTGAGCGAAGAAGCTCACCGCCACGATGATGCCGGCCAATCCCACAGCCACCAACACCAACGACGGCACCGACAGATACCCCTTCTCGCCATGACGGATATCGGGAACCGTGGCACAACCAAGTACGAAGGAGATGACAAGGAACGGGATCATAGCGTAGAAGATCCAATGCCAGTTGAGGAATTCCATGACCAGACCGCCGAACACGGGGCCGATGGCCGGAGCCGCACAGGTGACGAGACTGACCAGGCCAAGCATCATGCCGCGCTTGTGGAACGGGGCCTTGTCGAGGATGATATTGGTCAACAACGGCAACGAGACGCCGGTTCCGAGCGCCATGATAAGACGCGCGGCAAGCAGCATCGTGAAGTTCGCTGCGAGCGCGCCGACCACCGTGCCGACAGAGAACAATGCCACCGCAGTGACGAACAGGCTTTTGGTGGGGAATGTGCGCACCATGAACGGCGAGGTCGGAATCGCCACGGAAAGCAGCAGCAGGTAGCCGGTGGTGAGCCATTGCACCACGTCGGCGGAGATGGAGAATTCACCCATCAGTGCGGAATAGGCGATGTTGAGTGAGGTTTCTGACAGAATGCCAAGGAAGGTGAGCAATGCGAGCGCCACCACCACGATGGTGAGCCTGCCCTCGCCTATGGTGCCGCTTGACTGCTTTGACCGCGTTTCCCGGTTATGTTGCTGTTTGCCGACTATGCTCACGATGCTCCTTATCTGACGACGCATAATTACGGGCTGTTTGCCCCGCATATATCGCTCCGCATATGTTTAAGGAAGAAAAGTTACGCGAAATTGCATGTGCATCAGACCGCACATCCAATACCGCCTTCGGCTTTAGGTTGCAGCCGACTTTTATGAGAGTCATTGCCTGACCGAATATCCTTTGCGCACCGCATGCGAAACCGCCGCGTGGCGGCTTGCGAGGATCTATGCGATAGTCTAAACTACCAAATGGTATTTAAAGGCAATTCGCTTCAATGGAGAAAGTGAGCACCCATGGCCAACACCAATCTTCCCTACAAGAATCCCGACCTGCCCATCCAGGAACGCATCGCCGACCTACTCGGCCGTATGACCCTCGAAGAGAAGGTCGGCCAAATGATGCAGCTCGACGCCCGAAACGGCAATCTGGATGACATCATCATCAACAAGTATGTCGGCTCCATCCTGCATACCAGCCCAGCCGATCTGCCCCGCGCGGTCGAAACCGTGAATACCAAGACACGCCTCGGCATCCCACTGATCATCGGCGACGACTGCATCCACGGCTATTCCTTCTGGCCCGGCTCCACCATCTTCCCTTCCCAGCTGGGCATGGCCACAAGCTTCGACCCTGCCAAGGTGCAAGCCGCAGGCCGCGCCACCGCCGAGGAGGTATCCACCACCGGTGTGCATTGGACGTTCTCCCCCGTACTGTGCATCGCCCGCGACACCCGCTGGGGCCGCGTGGACGAGACCTTCGGCGAAGACCCGTATCTGATCGGCGAGATGGCCTCCGCCATCGTCAAAGGCTACCAAGGCGGCGCCAAGGCCGGCGAGCCACTTGCCAAGGATGCGATTCTGGCCTGCGCCAAGCATTTCGCCGGCTACTCCGAAACCCAGGGAGGCCGCGACGCATCCGAGGCCGATCTGAGCCACCGCAAGTTGGAATCCTGGTTCCTGCCGCCGTTCGAGCGTGTGGCCAAGGAGGGGTGCGGCACCTTCATGCTCGGCTACGAATCCATTGACGGAGTGCCCGTCACCTTCAACAAGTGGCTGCTCTCGGACAAGCTACGTGGCGATTGGAACTACCAGGGCACACTCATCACTGATTGGGACAACGTCGGCCGCGCCGTGTGGGAGCAGAAGGTCAAGGCCGATTACGTGCAGGCCGCCGCGGATGCGGTCAAGGCAGGCAACGATCTGATCATGACTACGCCGAAGTTCTATGAGGGCGCCATCGAGGCCGTCAAGCGCGGCCTGCTGGATGAATCGCTGATCGATGAGGCCGTGTCCCGCATTCTCGCACTGAAGTTCCGCCTGGGACTGTTCGAAGACCCACGTCTGCCGGACGAACAGCGTATGAAGGAGGCTATCGGCTCCAGCGAGCACCAGGAGCTCAACCTGCAGATCGCCCGCGAATCCATCGCACTGCTGAAGAATAACGGATCCCTGCCGTTCACTGCGACTTCCGGCAAGCGTATTGCCGTGGTGGGCCCGCTGGCCGATGACGCCCAGGAACAGCTCGGCGATTGGGCAGGCAATTCCGGCCAGGTCAACTGGATACCGGACGGCCAACCGCGCAACATGATCACCACCGTGCTCGACGGCTTCAAGCAGCTCGCGCCTGAAGGCTGCGAGGTCGTGTATTCGCGTGGCGCGAATATCCTCGATCTGGTGGATGACCCGGAAGGCAAGTTCTACCCGGATGGCCAGCCTCGCCCGAAGCTCGGCGTCTCCGCCGCGATCGATCAGGCACTGCTGGACGAGGCCGTGGAAAACGCCCGTCAGTCCGATCTGGTGGTCGCGGTCGTGGGCGATGTGGTGCAGCTGGTCGGCGAGACCTGCTCCACCGCCACCTTGGAATTGCTCGGTGGCCAGAACGCGCTGCTTGAGGCGCTGTCCGATGTCGCCAAGGAAACCGGCAAGCCGCTGGTCGTGGTGCTCATGAGTTCCAAGCCGCAGGTGATGCCGGCATGCGTGATCGGCACCAATGGCGTGATCGTGGATGAATCCGCCGCCGACGGCACGTCCGCGTTCATGTGGGCGCCGAACCCCGGCATGAAGGGCGGACAGGCCATTGCGGAGATCATTCTGGGCAAGACCAACCCGAGCGGCAGGCTCCCGATCACCTTCCCTCGCCACGCAGGCCAGCTGCCGGTCTACTACAACCAAATCCGCGGCCAGCACGGCAACCGTTACGCCGATCTTACGCAGGACCCGGCATTCGCCTTCGGCGAGGGCCTGAGCTACACGACTTTTGCATATGGCGAGCCGACGATCACCAACGTTCCGGATTCCGGCACGTTCACCAAGACGGACACCGTGCATGCCGAGATCACGCTCACCAATACCGGCGAGCGCAGGGGCACCGAGGTCGTGCAGGCGTATATCGGCGACATCGTGACCTCGTACAGCTGGACGGACCGCGAGCTTAAGGCGTTCCAACGTGTAGAGCTGGAACCGGGTGAGACCAGGACCGTCGCGTTCGACATTCCGGTTGCGGATTGCACGATCGTCGACCCGGATGCCAGGCGCATTGTGGAGCCGGGCGAGTTCGAGGTGCTGATCGGCCATTCGAGCCGCCGCAAGGATCTCAGGCGCACCACGTTCACAGTCGCCTGAGCCGCAGGCTTCCATAACGAATAGTCAAGGTGGGTGTGATTCACATGAATCGCACCCACCTTGGCGTATTCGCGGCTATTTGGATCTTCGCGAATCTCCGGTCTTTGTCAGCGGTATCCGTCCCATTCGGGCGAGGGGAACAGCATCGCTTCGATGTCGGCCCATTCCTCGCACAGGTCGATGGCCGGTTCGCGCAGCCAGCGCAATTGCACGCCGTCCATGATCTCCATACAGCGGCGCACCAGCGGGCGCATGTCCTTCCATGAGCCGAATCGCGGCGGGATCTTCCAGTCGAATCCGCAGTAGTATTCCCAGATCGAGTCCTGCCTGTGCGCGAATTCCTCATGCAACGGATGCTGTGGGTTGAACGATTCGACCTGCAGCATGGAGAACAGCTGCACCAACATGCGCCGCTGGGAATTGTACTGCACCAGGAACCGCAGGTATGCGGGGAACAGCATCGCGCCCGGCCCGCTGCCGGGCATGCCGCTTGCGCGGAAATCCTCGGGGTTGCCGGAGGCGTTGTAGTATTCGCGGTACACCATCGCCAGCATATTGTCTTTGCTGCCCACATACCGCAGCACGCCCTGCTTGGAGATGCCCACCTCGTCGGCCACGTCCTGCATGGAGATGCCGTTGAATCCCCGCTCGCCGATCAGCCGGACCGCGGCGTCAAGGACCTCCTTGCGGCGTTCCTCCGGCGCCTTGCGAACACGCTTCGCCGTCTGCTCTTCTTTGCTCATATCCCCCGAGTCTATCGTGAGGGAAAGCAACAGGCCCAGCCCGCCCCGTAATGCGGATGCGCGGATGACCGCCATAGCAATCATCCGCGCATTCCTTCTGTGCCATATGCAACTACTCTGTGCCATGCGCAACCATATGTCGGCATGGTCGGCCGAACCTCAGTCCACAGGCTTCGTCTCGTCCGCCTCGTAGTCGAGGAAGTCGAAGTCGGCTGTCTTCTCGTGCAGTGCGGCGTCGGTGACGGCGATGCCGACCATAGTGCCGGTGAATTCGCCGTATTTGCAGTATTCGTCGGAGAAGGTGGTGGTGTCGAAGTCCGGGCCGATTCTGGTCCAGGCTTCGCCATCGTAGCTCCACGCGAACCAGATGCGGCCCCCACACGTTGCGCGAGCGGCCCATGGTCACGGCATGGTTGGATAACGCCACGAAAGGACATCGATCAGATGGCTCAGCCCTGGAACACCTCGGGGTGCTTCGGATCTCCTGGAATATCGTCGAGCAACCCCTCAAGCCCCAGGAACTCGCGCCAGAAGTCAAGCGGCTGGCCATACGGTGCGGCCTCACGCCCATGCGCCTGCAGATTAGCCTTGGCCTCGAATACATCCTCCTCGCGCAGCCCGTCGAAATAGCTTTCCAGGCGAATACGATTGGCCGGCACATAGAACAGGGAGGCGATGATCTCCGTCAAACGCTCCGCACGCTCAACCGGCAGCGAATCCCAATGACGCAGTTCGATGAAGTTCTTCAGGCGTACCTCATTGAAATGCGTGGAGATGATGTGGTTGATCTCGTAGTCGTTGAGCTCGCGATCGGGGTACACCTCCCCCGCGTTCTCACGGAAGGCCACACGATGCAGCTCCTTGCCGGTCGCACCGGCGTCCACCGCTTCGGGAGTATGCGTCAAGTCGGCGAACATGAGCGGCGTGCACAGCACGTCACGTGCATAATCCTCCCAGCCGAACCGTGGATCGAACAGACCGGGGATGACATTCGTGCGCTGGAAGTCAAGGAAATCCCACATACGCTGACGCAGCAGCGGATACGTGTTGAGCTTGCCCTCGAAATACGGGCTGTTGCGGAAGAACCACGCCAGAATCGGCCCGATGGCGGTACCGACACGCATCTTGGCAATGGAATCGGCCTCGTCCACATAGTCGATGCTCACCTGCGTGGAGGCGGAGCACCGCATCATGCACGGCCCGAACTCCCCTACCCTGCCGAGATAATCGGTCATGGCATCATAGCGATCCTTGGGGTTGACGGGAATGTCGGCGAAACTGGACTTCGGCTGGTAGCCGTAATGCACGAGCCTGAAGCCAAGCTCCTCGACGATGGGATCGACCTGACTGCGGAATTCGCCGTACAAGGCGTTGAGCTCCTGCGGCTCATGCAGCACGCCAATGGACGTCTCGATCTGACCGCCCGGTTCCAGCGACACCGACAAGCCTTTACGCCCAAGGCCGACCAGATGCCCGTTCTCCCAATATTCCTTGCTGCCGTCATAATACGGCGCGATGCGTTTGAGCAGCGTTTCGATACCGTTCGGCTCGTAATAGCTGACGGCGGTGTCATCGGCGTTATGGACCGGCAGATGCTCGATCTCCACACCGAAACCGCCGGTTCCCCGCTTGGAGCACCCCTTCTCGAAGAACTTCAACAGACTATCGACATGCTTGGGGTTCGGCTCGGCGAGCAGATGCGCATAACTGATTCTGGGAGTAACCATGGGCTATATGGTATTCGCGGAATTCCCCAAGCGTGCCGAAAATCCGCGAATTGGCTATATGAAAAACTGATGGCAGGCGGCATGCAACCGCAGGGGCGCTACACGACACAAATCGCCGTCATGCCCGGATGAGCAAGGCCGCCACCGCCACAGCCTCGGCGCGATATGAGCGAAAGCCTTATTGATCTTATTCTTCGGCGTTCGGATTGCATTCCACCACACTGAGCGCCACCACGCCATCCGCGGTGTGTACGAACACGTTCGCGCTCCCGCCGACGTCTTCCAGCCCCTTGACCAGGTGGGAGATCGGTTCGGAATCCAACACCGGCAGCACCTGGGCAACGCCGTCCGCATCCGTGACGGTCAGGGTGTCATCCAGATAGCCCGTGGCCAGCGTCTCGTCGATCGCACTTTCGAAGTCGCTCAGTTCACGGATCTCCTTCTCCGCGGACTTATTGGCTGCCACCTCGACGGCATGCTCCACCGCTTCATCCAGCTTGTCCTGCTCGCTCATCAGACCTTTCCTTCCGTACCGATTCACACGCATCTCGTATTGCTCAGCATGCACGCCTCTGCCCGCCTTTGCAGGAAACGGGCATGATACGCCATGCCGTATGCGTTGGAAGCACCTTACCGCCGCAAAATATCAAGTCCATTTCGCGGATGAAAAACTTCCATATAATGAACATCGCATGATGGATAGTCTGATGGACACTGCCTGGATTCGCCCCGTCATCAGGCTGGCGACTGCCCGATGGAAATCTCATAGCCGTCTTTCCCCAGGCAAGATGCTACTAATAAGCGGATAGCCATATGCATATACGGCTATCCGCTTTCGTCACGAGTCATGCAGCGCGAAACTATTCGCCGCCTTGCTCCTGCTGCTTCTTGTGCATCTTCTTGGCGGCGGCAATCATCAGCTTGATGCGGTTAAGCTGGTTCGCCTCGGAAGCGCCCGGATCGTAGTCGATGGACACGATGTTCGCTTCCGGGTGCAGACGGCGGATCTTGCCGAACATGCCACGGCCCGTCACATGGTTCGGCAGGCAGGCGAACGGCTGCGCGCACACCACATTCGGGCAGCCCGACTCGATGAGCTCGAGGATCTCGGCGGTCAGCAGCCAACCTTCGCCCGCCTGCACGCCCACCGATGTCACCTCGCCGGCCTTCTTGACCAGCTCCGGCATCGGCAGATCCTGCGAGAACTTGCCGTGCGCCAGACCGATGGCCTTACGCACCGGCGCATTGTACAGGTCGAGCCCCTTGCGCATCGCGGCGTAGCCGAGCTTGTTGCCGCCCATGCCCAGGTAATGGTCGTTCCAATCGGAAATGTACGGGCGGGTGGTCATAAATTCCATGATGCCCGGCACCACGGCCTCGCAATCCTGCGATTCGATCACATCGACCACATGGTTGTTGGCGTCCGGCTGATACTTGACCAGGATCTCGCCCACCACACCGACACGCACCTTACGCGGAATGTTCCTGAGCGGCAGCGCGTCGAAGGACTTCACGATCTGCCTGACGAGCGTCGGATACGGCAGGTAACCCTTGCCGATGAACCGTTTCGCCGTCTTGGAATGACCATGATGCTCAAGCGTTTCGCGCACGATCGTGTCCCATGTCTTGTACAGCTTGTTGGCGCTGCCGGGCGTCACCTCGTACGGGCGCACGCGGTACAGGCATTTCATCAGCAGATCGCCGATGATCAGCGCCTTGATGACACGATGCAGCAACGCGGGCGTGGCCTTGAAGCCCGGATTGTCCTCAATGCCCTGCGTGGAAATGGCGATCACCGGAATCTGCGGGTAGCCGGCATCCACCAACGCCTTGCGAATCAGACCGAAATAGTTGGTGGCACGGCACATGCCGCCGGTCTGTGTGATGGCCAGCGCGGTATGGTCGGGATCGTACCTGCCCTCCAGAATCGCATCCACCAGCTGGCCGATGACCATGATGGCCGGATAGCAGGCGTCGTTGTTCACATATTTGAGACCGGTTTCCACATCCTCACGGCTGGCATGTTCAAGAATGTCGAACTTGTAGCCGCCTGAACGGATGACGGATTCCACCAGGGAGAAGTGAATCGGGCTCATCTGCGGAGCCACGATGGTGTAATCCTTCATATCCTTGCCAAAAGGCACGCGGTTCGCATACTTCGACATGGTGGCCGAATTATGCGCGGAAGCGCCAGAGCCCTTGCCGTTCGCAGCGGCACGCCGGGAAGCCTGCCTGACGGCTTCGGTGAGCTTCGGATTGGCCTTCATCACCGTGTCGAGCATGACCTGACGGCCCGGAGTGGGGGCTTCGGAACCGGTCCTGCGGAATTCACCCTGCCTGGGCGCGGCCTGCCGTTCTGCGGACTTGAGTTGGGCTTCGGCGGCGGCAAGCTGGGACTTCGCCTCTTCAAGCTTTGCCTTGGCCTCGGCGACTGCGGCATCGTCGACAGGCTGGTCGAGTTTGCCCGGCATAGCGGCCGGCAACGCACGCCTATGATTGCGCTCACGCTCTTCGACGGCGGCCTTGAGCGAGCGCAGACGGATCTTCGCCGCACCCAGGTTCGAGACCTCGTCGATTTTCAGCATGGTGTACACGTCGGCCTTATCCGCCAGGATCTCCGATACCTGGTCGGTGGTGATGGCGTCGAGACCGCAGCCGAAGGAGTTGAGCTGCACGAGTTCCAGCCCCGGGTAGGAGGCCACGAAGTTGGCCGCCGCATACAGGCGGGAATGGTAGGCCCACTGGTTGGTGACGCGCAACGGCATCTTGGTGACCTTGCGGTCGCCGACATGCCGGAAGCCATCGGCGTTCTTCGCGCGCGGATCGTTGTCGCCGTCGGCCAGGAATTCGCTGAGGCTGAGCTTCTCCCCCGGCTGCAACTCGCAGATGGAGTCCTCGGACAGGACCACCATACCCAGCGAGCAGATGGTTTCGGGGATGCCGTGGTTGATTTCCGGATCGACATGGTACGGGCGCCCGGCAAGCACGATGCCCCGGCAGTCGTGCTCCTTCATGTACGCCAGTGCGCGCAGACCCTCCTGCTGCACATCATGCTTGAACACCTTGTCTTCGGCGTACGCGGCCTTGACCGCCGTTTCGGCTTCCTCACGGGTCACGTTGGCCCATGCGAACTCCTCGACGATACGGTCGATCATCAGCTCATGATTGGCGAGATTGAAATAGGGGCGCATGTAGTGCACGCCCTCCTCGCGCAGTTCGGGCATGTTCGCGCCGATGACCACCGGGTAGTTCGCCACGACCGGGCAGTTGTAGTGGTTGTCGGTGTTGGGCACAAGATTCTCCTCGTAGCTTACGCACGGGTAGAAGATGGTTGTGATGCCCTTGTTGAGCAGCCACTTGATATGGCCGTGCACCAGCTTGGCCGGGTAGCAGATGTTCTCGGAGGCGATCGATTCGATGCCCGTCTCGAACAGTTCATGCGAGCTGCGGCCCGAAATCACGACCTTGAAGCCCAGTGAGGTGAGCAGCGTGAACCAGAACGGATAGTTCTCGTACATGTTGAGCGCACGCGGAATGCCGATCTCGCCGCGCGTGGCCTTCTTGTCGGTCAAACGGCGGTAGGCGAAGCAACGCTTGTACTTGTAGTCGTACAGATTCGGCCTGTCGGAACGCTTGCGCTTGGCGTCGCCGCCGCGTTCGCAACGGTTGCCGGTCACATAACGGGCGCCGTCTGCGAAGGTGGTGATGGTGAGCTTGCAATGGTTCTGGCACAGCTTGCACACGTCGCGCTCGGTGGTCATGGTGAGCGCGTCGAGCGCGTCGCCGGTCAGGATGGAGCTGGCGGTGTGCTTCACGCCATCGATGACGACGGTATGCTCGTCGTCCTGCGCGTTCCGCTCTGCATCATCCTTCAATGCGCTGCCATCTGCCGCGACCAGCGAATCCGTTTCGTCCGCCACATCCACGTAATGCATGCGCGCGGTGAGGGCCGCACCATATGCACCCATCAGGCCGGCGATGTTCGGACGGGTCACCTGGCGTTCGGTCAGCAGTTCGAATGCGCGCAGCACGGCATCGTTCAGGAACGTGCCGCCCTGCACGACCACGGTGTCGCCAAGCTCGCCGGAATCACGCAGTTTGATGACCTTGTACAACGCGTTGCGCACCACCGAATAGCACAGGCCCGCGGCGATGTCTTCGATGCTGGCGCCTTCCTTCTGCGCCTGCTTGACCGACGAGTTCATGAACACGGTGCAGCGCGAACCCAGGTCGACCGGATGCGTGGAGGCGAGCGCCTTCTGGGTGAATTCCTCGATGCTCAGTCCCATCGACATGGCGAAGGTCTGCAGGAAGGAGCCGCAGCCGGAGGAGCATGCCTCGTTCACCGCGATGGAATCGATCACGCCGTCGGTGATGGCAAGATACTTCATGTCCTGGCCGCCGATGTCGATGACGGCGGTGACGCCGGGGCTGACCATTTCGGCGCCACGGTAGTGGGCCATGGTTTCGACCACGCCCTCGTCAAGATGCAGACCCGTGGCGATAAGTCCTTCACCGTACCCGGTGGCGCAGGAACGTGCGATCCACGCTCCGGCTGGCAATGCGGCCTGGATCTTCTTGGCGATGGTGATGGCGGCGGTCAGCGGGCTGCCTTCGTTGTTGGCATAACTGGACCATACGATCTCACGGTCATCGTTCACCAGGGTTGCCTTGATGGTGGTCGACCCTGCGTCGATGCCCAGGAAATGCGGACCCGTGGCGCCATCGAGGTTGCCGATATGCACGTGTTCGCGGTGATGACGCTCGTTGAACGCCTTGCGGTCCTCCTCGGTGGGGAACAGTGGCGGCATGGTGGGCGTGTTGGACGGCAGGTTCTCCAGTTCCTCCAAACGGGAGAGGAAATCGCCCAACGGTTTGGCCTCGAAATGGTTGCCTTCGTCGTCGGTGTTCTGCTCTGCCTGCAATGCCGCGCCATAGGCCACATACAGGTGGGCGTCGGTGGGGACGATGAACTCGTCCACCTTGCCGTCGAGCGCACGCTTGAACGCCGCGCGAAGTTCGGACATGAAGAACAGCGGGCCGCCAAGGAAGATGACGGTGCCGTGGATCGGACGGCCGGAGGCGAGACCAGCAATGGTCTGTGTGGCGACTGCGGTGAAGATGGAGGCTGCCAGATCGGGCTTTGCCGCACCATCGTTGATCAGCGGCTGCAGATCGGTTTTGGCGAACACGCCACAGCGCGAGGCGATCGGATACAGGTTCTCGTAATCCTTCGCCATCTCGTTCAGACCGGACGGATCGGTGTCAAGCAGAGTGGACATCTGATCGATGAACGCGCCGGTACCGCCTGCGCATGAACCGTTCATACGCTGTTCGGGCGTGGGCTTCAAATAGGTGATCTTGGCGTCTTCGCCACCAAGTTCGATAATGACATCGGCCTGCGGATATTCCTTGTCGATCGCCTCGGTTTCGGCGATGACCTCCTGCACGAACGGCACGTGGAGGCTGTCGGCGAGCGCCAGACCGCCGGAGCCGGTGATGGCCAGACGAATCGGCTCGTCGCCGCGCCCGCTTTTCTCAAGCATGCCTCGGATGTCGGCCAGCAGTCCGGCCACGGTGGCACGAACGTTGGCGTGATGACGGCGGTAGTCGGAGAATAGCGTTTGAGACAGCGAATCGGCCTGGTCGAGCACCACGGCCTTGACGGTGGTTGAGCCGATATCCAGTCCCACGCGTAACGGTTTCGCATCAGGATTCGCGGACTGCAGTGTGCTCACGATAGGTGCGGTATCAGCCATGTATTCCTCTACAACTCGGGTTTCGGCTTCATGCCGCCTTTTATGCCCTTCACATATCCGGCCGGATACTCAGGTACCGGTGGCGGTAACGCCGACTTGCTGGAGAACTAGCTTAGTCCGACCACTCACCTAACGCTTTTTATGTCAAGTGATTTTGCTCACGGAATACCGTCTGCACGTTGTCGTTACCTTTTGACCTATAAGGGTTTCGCCATACCCCGGCCAATGGTAGGGATACGACACACGGCATGTATCGTCTTCGCCTCCGAACACAAGCACTTAATAGCCGTGCATGTGGAGGTAATCGTCGTCGAAGCCGAAATAATGGCCGATCTCGTGGATGACGGTTTTCTCAATCTGTTCGACCATGTTCCGCCGCGTATCGCATATGCGCTCATGCGGCCCTTTGTAGATGGTGATCATGTCGGGCATGACGCCGCTATATGACGTGGTTCGCTGGGTGATCGGAACGCCGGTGTACAGGCCAAGCAATTCGCCTTCGGAGCAATGCAGGCTGCCGAGCTCCGCCGCCGTGGGCTCATAATCCCACGATATGCCGATATTGCTCAGCGCCTCGGTGAATCGGGCGGGAATCGCCGCCAATGCCTCTTCGATGGCGGCTTCGAATTCCTGATCGTTCATATGCATGATTCGAGCCTACCGTGATATTCCATATACCGCTTCCCGTGGCATCATTGCCGCAAGCGCAATCGCACCATGCGTATGCCGGCGGGACCGGCCCGATCACATGAAAATGTGGACTTTCACCGCATTCATCGCAAGGAGGCAGCCACAACCACCGTGATGGTGGCACAATCGTCGTATCGGCGACATGCGGCCCATCGAGCCGCCACAGGTAAGGAGACATGATTCTATGGACGAGCAGAAGACCCAGCCGATCGCCGTGCCCGCCTCTCCGGCGCAGACCGGCCAGCAGACCACTGCGGACACCCAGCCACTGCCGCAGCACTCTCAGCAATCTCAATACACCCAGCAATCTCAATACCCGCAGTACGGCGAGCCGCAATATCAAAACGCGCAATATCAGCCCGCATCATATTCTCCCCAACCCCAGCAGAACGCCCCTGCACCGGTTCCCGCAAAACGCAGGCGCTGGTCGATCATCATAGCCGTTATCGCGGTTATAACCATTGTCGCCAGCTTGGTTGGCGCCTACGTCTACCACAGCAGGCACGAGCAGGCGCTGTCCGACTGCCGCAACGCAGTCAGCGAATTCACCCAGGTACGCAAGGAACTGCTCGACACCGGCGGATCCTCGTCACAAATCCAACAGCTGCTGCGCAACATGCTTGGCGTAAGCGATATTCTCGATGCCGCCGCCGACGCATCGAGCAGCGCCGAACAAACGGTAAGCGCCGAAGGCTGCGCCGCAAACGCGACGATCACCCAGCTCAACCTGGTCAAAGACACCGTTGCCAGCGCCACCGACTCGTTGCGCACATCCATCGACAGCCTCAAAAAGGATGCTTCGAAACTCGCCGCAGGCGGCTCCTCGTCACGGCAAGACGCCGACGGCGGATCCTCCACAGGCAAGAAGGACACCGGCAGCGGAAGCACCGGCGACGGAACCGACAGCACACTGGAACAGAGCAGGAAGGAGCTGCAAAGCACCATCGATTCCGCACGCACACTGCTCGACCAGTTGAACAACAGCGAACTGAACAATACCCTCAAACAGCTGGCGAGCAACGCGTTGAGCACAGGACTGAAAGCCGCGCAGAATCTTGCCAATGACCAGACCATCATGGACTCGCACGCCTATGAGACGGCCAAAAGCACCCTGGAACAGGCGATTAGCGCAGCCAAACAGTGGCTCGAAAGCCAGGCTGCCAATCAATAACGCAATAATGACGGGCATCGGCGCAAGCCCTACGGGCCGGGATTCCCGGCGATAGCCGTGCAGGCCAATGCCGATGCCCCGCCGCGCGTTGCGCCTTGGATCTGGCCGACCGAACGCAACCAGGAACGATGATTCCGCCTAGCTCGGCGCCTCAACACGATCAGGATGCCTGAGCGCCCTCGCCGGCGTCGCGATCCTTACGGTAGATCTCCGACACCTGCCGTTCCTGATCGTGCAGCTTCGCCCAGATCACCGGCTTGCCCGCGGCAAGCGACTTCGGCACGTCAAGAATGCGCTGATTGCGCGACCCGCGGAACTGCAGCAGGGAATCATGCTGATCCTTCAGATACCGGCCATCCACCAGAATGTCGAGAAGCTCCAGCAGCTCGCGCTTATCAGGCGTCTCCCCCTCGCGCATCAGCTCCTCCCACGTGTACCCGGTCCAGCTCCAGATATCCTTGTCATGGCCGAATTCACGACGGATCCTCCTGGCCAGCGGAATCAGCACCGGCGTGGCAAGCATCGGCTCGCCGCCGAGAAACGTGATGCCCTGCACCCACGGCGCGCGCAGATCGTCGATGATCTTGTCTTCCAGGCGCTGTGTATACTCATGGCCGGCCTGAAAATCCCAGATCGAAGCATTGAAGCATTCGACGCAATGGAACGGGCAACCGGACACATATAGGGAGTTGCGCACGCCTTCGCCATCAGTGACGATGAAGGTCTTATAGTCGGCGATCATGCGTTTGGACATGCGCCTGCCGTCCCACTGCCCCGCACGCGGATCGTTGGCCAGCCCACGCGACGGTATGGATGGCCCGCGCCCCGTCTCGCCGACGGCGAAATCATGACGCCTGGGCTCGGTTCTGACCTTGCGAAAATCCTCCATGTGCACTCCCATCATCATGTCCGCAGCGCAGCCGCCGCCGCTTTTCCGACAACAACGTTGAGGGCGACCGGCAACCCTGTCAGCCGGACGCCCTCATATCACGTCATCACACATCCACACCAAGCCGCAGGCCGGCAGGACGCGTCATCCTATTTGGTTTCCTCGAACCATTCGTGTTCGGAACCGTCGCTCAGCGTCACATGACCGGTCTCGCCGCTCATATGCTTCACACGATGCGCGATCTCCTCATGGCGGCCATGCACCATCGGACGCTGCACCGGGTTGCCCAGGTAGCCGCACGTACGCTTGGTCACATTGCACTTGTCGGGATCGGAGTTACCGCACTCCGGGCACTTGAACCCCTCGTCGGTCGGCTCGAAATCGCCCTGGAAGCCGCATACGAAGCAGTGGTCGATCGGCGTGTTGGTGCCAAGATAGCCGATGCCGATGTTGTAGGCGTAATCCCATACGGCCTCCAATGCCTTCGGGTTGTCCTGCAGGCACGGATATTCGCAGTAGTTGATGAAACCGCCGGACGCATAGTACGGGAAGTCCTTCTCGTACGTGAGCTTCTCCATCGGCGTGGGCTGCAGCCACACCGGATAGTGGAAGGAATTGGTGTAGAAGTCGTGGTCGGTTACGCCATCGACCCTGCCGAACTTCTCACGATCCATACGGTTGAAACGATCGGTCAGCGACTCGGCAGGCGTGGAATACACCGAATAGTGGTAGCCCTCCGCCTTGCTCCACTGCTTGCACAGCTCGTTCATGCGCTTGACGATGGACAGCGCGAACTCCTTGCCTTCCGGATCCCAGCCATGGTCGCGGATCCAATCCTTGCCATAGAACACGGCGGTCGCCTCGGCCAGGCCGATATAGCCCAACGATACGGTGGCACGCTCGTTCTTGAACAGCACATCGACATTGTCGTTGGCGCCCAGACGCCCGAACGCACCGTAACGGAACAGCGTAGGAGCGTTCACCGGGGTCGCCTGCTTGCACCGCATGATACGGAACTGCAACGCCTGATGGGCGACCTCCATACGCTCGCTGAACAGCTTCCAGAAGCGGTCCTTATCGCCGTGGGATTCCAAGGCGATACGCGGAACATTGACGGAAACCACGCCAAGATTCATACGCCCGTCCTCCTCGTCCTTGCCGGTCTCGGGGTTGACCCAGCCCTGCAGGAAGGAACGGCAGCCCATCGGCGCCTTGAAGGAACCGGTGATCTTGACAATGTTCTCGTAGAACACCACATCCGGGTACATACGCTTGGTGGCGCATTCCAGGGCGAGCTGCTTGAGGTCGTAGTTCGGATCCTCCGGCTCACAGTTCACCCCATGCTTGATGGTGAACACAAGCTTCGGGAAAATCGCGGTATGGTGGTCCTTGCCGAGGCCACGAATACGATTCAGCAGAATCGCACGCTGGATCTCGCGGGCGAACCAATCGGTGCCAAGACCGAAGCCGACCGTGACGAACGGGGTCTGGCCGTTGGACACACGATTGGAGTTGATCTGGTATTCCATGGTCTGCATGGCGTCATAGATGGCCTTGCGGGTACGGATCTTAGCCAGGATCTCACGCTCCTGCTCCAACTCGTCGACATCAGTGTGGAACGGCGTATCCATGGGCAGCGGTTCACGGGAGCCGAAATGCAGTTTGCTCGGCTCGTTGCGCTTGGCGTTCTCCACCTGACGGCGGGCGAATTCGACCGGCATGCCGTCGGGGATGTTCTCACGGGCCTCTTCGAGGAACTTCTCGTAATCCTTCTTCGCATACCGGGCAAGATGCTCGTCGGCGCGGTTCGCGGTCTGGCCGCCGTACTGGCTGGAAGCCACATCCTTCATGATCTGCGTGATCTGCGTAGCCGCGATGGCGATGGACTTCGGAGACGCCATCGGGGCGTTGCCCAGGGTGAAGCCGTTGGCCAGCATGTCCCAGAAGTTCGGCAGCGAACAGTTGGACTGCGCGGTGAACGGCGAATAGTCGGCGTCGTGGAAGTGGATATCGCCCTTCATGTGCGCGTTGGCCACCACCTGCGGGAGCATGTTGAGCGCCGCGGCCTTGCTGACCGCGCCCGCCAGCAGATCGCGCTGCGTGGCGTACACGTTGGAATCCTTATTGGCGTTCTCATGAATCAGCGTCGGATCGTTGTTGATGAAGCGGGCGACAGCCTCGTTCACATCCGTGGCCTTGGCACGCTGGATGTCCTTGTCGAGTCGGTAGTTGGTGTAGGTTCGGGCCACGTCGTAGAGGTGATCCTCAATCAGCGCATGCTCGACAAGGTTCTGGATATCCTCGATCTTGGCCGGTCCCGCATACCGTTCCTTGATCTCGCCTTCGACCTGATTGGCGAGATCACGGATCAGAGCCTCCTCTTCCGGGCCGACCTCCTTATCGAGATCGGCGAATGCGGACTTTACGGCGGCAATGATGTTGATCGGATCGAAATCCACGATACGACCATCACGCTTCTCCACCTGCACCGTGCTGGTAGAGGGTGTAACGGTTGTCGTGCCGGTTGTTTCCATCGTCATCTTCCTGCCTTTTCCCGGGCGCCTATGCGCCCTTTCACGCCTTGCATCTTAGCGTCTCGTTTGTATTGCCTCATGTACTGTACCCCTACATATAGTTCCGGCACGCCGGATAAACACTAGGGCTAGTGTTTTTCGGCATAATACCGCCAAAAAGAAGATTGTGTGATTAACGTAACAATCCACCCGCGGCAGCCGCCCGATCGACCCCGACGCAAGGCGGCAGAACGCGACACGCGGTACACCCCGAAAAGGCAGTCGACGACCCCAATTGCAGCCAGCGAATCACAGGACGATTCGACCCCGCATCTATAGTGGTTCCCATGAACCAAGACCCGAACATGACCGGCGCACCGATACCCCGTCCGTTCGACCAACTGCCACGACTGGCACGCGAAACCACTGCGGAAAACCCCTGGCCGGTAAGCGTGCTGAGCCAGAAATTCCACACCGCCGTGGAGAAATGGCCGGCGGCATGGATCTGCGGCCAGATCACCGAAATCAACACCAGACGCGCAGGATCCGCCTACCTCACGGTACGAGACGATTTCGAAGACATCGCCATCTCCGTATCCGGCTGGCGCGCCTTCGCCGCAGCGGCCTCACAGTTCCGCCAAGGCGACCGCGTGGTCATCCACGGACGCGCCGACATCTGGGTCAAGCAGACCAGATTGAGCTTCATCGGCGACGATATCCGCAAAATCGGCGCAGGCGGGCTCAAAGAGCAGATCGACGAGCTGCGCAAGAAGCTCAAGGGCGAAGGCCTGTTCGACGCCGACCGCAAAAAACCACTGCCGGAATTCCCCCGGTGCATCGGCCTGATCTGCGCGCCGCAGGCGCGTGCGGAAGGCGATGTGATCACCAACGTGAACCTGCGATGGCCGGCGGTACGCTTCACCGTGCTCCACGCGCACGTACAGGGTGCGCAATGCCCGCCCGACATCATCGCCGCGATTCGCCAACTGGACGCCGACCCCGATGTGGACGTCATCATCGTGGCGCGCGGCGGAGGCGCCTTCGAAGACCTCGTAGGATTCTCCGACGAAGGCGTGGTGCGTGCCGCGGCAGCCTGCAATACGCCGCTCGTCTCGGCCATCGGGCACGAGGACGACTGGACGCTCATCGACCTTGCAGCCGACCTGCGCGCATCCACACCGACCGACGCCGCCAAAAAAGTGGTGCCCGACATCCGCGAGCAATGCCAGCTCATCGACAACGCCATCCGCCAGATGCACATGCGCATCTCCGGGCGCGTGGACGCCGAACTCAAACTCATCGAAGGCTACGCGAACCGTCCGAGCCTGACGCAGCCGCTCACCATGCTCGAGCCGCATCAGCGTCTGATCGACGATGCGCGCAGTCGCATGGATATCGGCATGCGCCGCATCATCGACGACGCCTCGCTCACCATTGAGAAGGCGCACGCCTCGCTCACCGCGCTCAGTCCGCAATCCACGCTGAATCGCGGATACGCCGTCGTACAGGATGCGGACGGGCATGTTCTGGACGATGCGCAACGCACCTCGCCCGGCAGCAGGCTCACGCTCACCCTGAAGAAGGGCATCGTCACCGCCACCGTGGACAGCGCCGAATAGCATCCACCCGCACCTCCGTAACAGACACAACACAAACACCCGGCACAGCCGACGCAACCATAAAGGAACGAAACCATGGCAGACCAGAACACCGCAGCATCCACACTCACCAACGACGAGCGCAAGGCCATCGCGCAGATGCCCTACGAAGAGGCGCGAGACAAGCTTATCGAAGCCGTGCAGGCGCTGGAGGCAGGAGGATTGAACCTCGACCAGTCCATGCGCCAATGGGAGGTCGGCGAGGCACTGGCCCAGCGCGCACAGACACTGCTCAATGAGGTACGCGCCAAGCTCGACGCGGCGCAGAACGCCCAGGCTGCCACAGCCGACACCGCGGGCACGCAGTCGAACCTGGACTGAACGGCGTATTTTCGCTTGTGCAACCTAATATGACTGAGCTTGTGTAATCAGCTCGCCCGACGCAGGCGATATGGCGGGACTTCCGCATGATGCGTTCGACACACTCAAGGCCGTTCGGCCAAGCCTACGGTCTCACGCATCATACGGAAGCCCCTGCTTCCCTGCACTCGCGGCATGTTCGACGTACTCAAGGCACCGCTGCACAGACTTCACGGCTCAGCAGCCAAGCCTACGGTCTCACATGTCATATGGAAGCCCCCTGCTTCTCTTCTTGTGCGGATTTGCGTAGCCAAATACGGGTGGCATATGGGATCCGACTACACCGAGGAGTCATCCAGCGTGGCGAAATACGGACGATGTGCACAAACAGCAACGCACAAGAGCCATTGGCGTAGCTCAATGCGCAGGCCGAACGGAAATCGTCACACAAGGGACAGGGTCAGCGTAGCCGTATGCGGACAGAGGCCGAAAAGAGCCACGACCGATCAGCGACCCACATCGATGGTGGCAAGCAGGGCGGCATGATCGGAACCGCTGACCCGTTTCGCCTGCACCTGACCGGCCGTCATATCGCTATCGACCACCACATGATCGGCAGCGGTCAGCGTCGGCACCGCAAACAGATTCGCCGGAGCGGTGAACGCGAACCCATGCCCCGACCCGTAGGCGGCGTCATGGAACCGCGTGCCCAAAAACTCACGCATCGACGCATGATCCATCGTCGCATTGAAATCACCCATGAACACGTATCGCGTGCCCTCGTCGGCACGTTTCAGTCCGAGTTCGTCCAGGGAGCGCTTCCATTGCCGCCAATCCCCCTGCCACGGTGAGGTGGTGTGCACGGACACGAACCGCACCTGCTTCTGCCCTCCGACAAACGCCACCGTGCCGCCGGGCATGAACGATGCGCTGGAATTCACCGCGTCATCGACGGGATCGGCCAATGGGGTCGCCGACCACAACCCGTTGCCGTATGCCCCGTCCATCGTGGAAACCTGTGAATACGGCAGGTACGTTTCGATATGAGCGTTCTTCAGTTTTTCGATGAACTCGCTCGTCGTCTCCTGCAACGCCAGCACCTCGACGCGCTCGTTACGCACCAGATCGACAATCGCCTGCGCATCCGCCTCGCCCTTATACACGTTCAATGTCATCACACGCGCATACTGATCGTCGGTATCCGCAATGGAATGCGCAACAGCGGATGTGGCGGCCACCGACACCGGACGCGACGGCGCAAAGAACGGGTACTGCCACCAGCAGTTCACCACAAGGCAGGCAAGGGCGAGCAGCGCCACCACCATACGACGTGAGAGAACCGCAAGCCCCAGCGCCACCGCGGCCACGCCTATGAACCACGGCACAAAGAACAGTACCAGCGGCACATACGGCAACGCCTGCAGATCGGCGGGAAGCAGACGCATCACGATTTCCGCCAGCACCGCAACCGTCAGCACGCCGCTTAGGGCACCAGCCAGCCTGTGTTTATGCCTCACCGTTTTGACCTTCGCATTCGCCGCTTTCGCATTCGCCGGCCGACCGTCGTTCTTCCGCTTACCTTGAGAGGAAACCATGCTTCCCTTTCCGCTCCGGCCAGCGATTCATCCCGCAACGGCCGCCTACTGCACCGTCACTTTACCCGCGCCGAATGCCGAGCACCACCCACGCTCGCCTTCCTGCCAGCAATGTGCACGAGATTACGCCCTGAGCACAACCGCCAAGCCGCGGTTGCGCTCATTCGGCAACAGAAAAGACACGACGCGGCATTGACTTCGCTCCGAAGCGTGTACAATGTAAACGCTGTTGCCCCAGTAGCTCAGTGGATAGAGCACTTCTCTCCTAAAGAAGGTGTCGTAGGTTCGATTCCTATCTGGGGCACTTTTTCATATCTGCCGTACCGCCGTATTCGCATTGATGCAACCATCGGCACGGCCACCCCCTGACACGGCATAATGCGCAAGGCGCACCGTCAGGCTTCGGACAACGGCACACGGCTCGTGGTATCCCGCAACACCAGCATCGGTTCCTGCGATTCGTGCGGTTCGGCCGGGCTTTCGCCTTTCAACAGCTGCAACGTCTTATATGCGGCGACGCGACCTAGCTCAAGCGGGTCCTGACGGATGGTCGTCAGATCCGCCACCTCGGCGATGTCCGCGTCGTCGAAGCCAATCACCGAAATGTCATCCGGCACGCGCAGATGCTGCCGTTTCAGCTCCTTGATCAGGGCAATCGCCATCTGGTCGGTCTCCGCGCACACCGCGGTCGGGCGGTTCGGCGACGACAGTATCTTGGCGACCAGCTCGGCGGCGAGCTGCGGCTTGCCATACGATGCCGAATGCTCACTGCACATCACGATCGAGGCATCGTCCTCACCGTACCCGTTCCGTTCGGCCGCTTCGAGGAAGCCCTCCACGCGCTGGCTTGCGGAATACACCATATTCCCGGGAATATAGTCGCCGGCAAAGGCGATGTGCTCATGTCCAAGCGATTTCAGCAGGCATACGCCCTTGGCCATGCCGCTGAAGTTGTCGATGCACACCGACGCGTCGCACGAGGACTCGGCGGGAATGTTCACGCCGATCACAGGCATGTCGATGGATCTGAGCTGCTCGCGCTGGGTCTCGTCCAGCTGGAACGACGCGATGATGATGGCGTCGGCATTGCGGTCCTTGGGAAGCTGGGCGAAATACCGGTTCATCTCATCCCTGCCGCGGATGAACGACGGGCAGATGTCATAGCCCTCCGGCGACAGCACCTCGTACGCGCCCTGCAGCACATTGGCGTTGAACCATTCGTTGAGCCCGCCCGAGCAGAGCAGGATGATGCGCATGGTCTTGCCGGAGGCCAATGCGGAAGCGCTTTTCAACAGCGTGAAGCTCAGCCGGTCTGCGGCCTCCTCGACCTTCCTGCGTGTGGCTGGCGCGACCTTGTCCACGCCGCGCAAAGCGCGGGACACCGTCGCCTGCGATACTCCTGCCAGTTTGGCCACATCCGCGATCGTGGCTCGTGCCATACCGTCACCTCCTACCATTGTTCATCGCTTCCATGATAATGAAACCCTTGATTTCATTGGGAAACACGCCATATACGTACTGTATTGCATACAAAAAATGTAAGCGCTATCATTCATAGTACCAACAAAATACAGCACGACAACGGAACTTCCCACAGCAACCCCCGTATTTTCAGGCAGACGTGGTGTAAGCGTTGTCACAACGTCATCGTCACGCGCATCGCAGCATGCACCGTCAACGAGGAAGGAGCCGACAATGACCAGCATCGATACGAATACCGCCGCAACAGACCCGTCACTCTGGTGGAAGCAGGCCGTGGTCTACCAGGTCTACCCACGTTCTTTCAAGGACACCACAGGTTCCGGCCTGGGCGACATCGCCGGCGTGACCGCAAAGATTCCCTATCTCAAGGAACTGGGCGTGGATGCCATCTGGCTGAGCCCCTTCTACCCCTCCCAGCTTGCCGACGGCGGCTATGACGTGGACGACTACCGCAACGTGGACCCCAAGCTCGGCACCATGGCCGACTTCGATGAGCTCGCCCAAACCGCGCACGCGGCCGGCATCAGAATCGTCGTCGACATCGTGCCCAACCATTCCTCCAACCAGCACGAATGGTTCAAGGCGGCAGTGGCAGGCGGCCCGGGCTCCCCCGAACGCGACCGCTACATCTTCCGCGACGGCAAAGGCCCCAACGGCGACCAGCCGCCGACCGACTGGATCGCCAGCTTCGGCGGCCCCGCCTGGACCCGTGTGCCCGACGGCCAGTGGTACCTGCACATGTTCACCAAGGAACAGCCGGACTGGAACTGGAAGAACCCCGAGGTGCGCGCCGACTTCATCAGGACATTGCGCTTCTGGCTCGACCATGGCGCCGACGGCTTCCGCGTGGACGTGGCGCACGGCCTGGCCAAGGACCTCGAGCGCGACGACCTCGACGATTTCACGATCATCGGCGATGACATGTCCGCCACTGACGGCACCCACCCGCTGTACGACCGCAACGAGGTGCACGACATCTACCGCGAATGGCGCAAGGTGTTCAACGAGTACAACCCGCCCGCATTCGCCGTGGCCGAAGCGTGGGTGCACCCGTCCCGCCAGTACCTGTACGCCTCGACGGACGAGCTGGGCCAGGTGTTCAACTTCGAGTTCGCCAAGATGGATTGGATCCGGGACAGCTTCCACACCGCCATTGAGGAGGGCCTGGCCGCGGCCGAACGCTCCGGCTCCACCTCGACCTGGGTGATGAGCAACCATGACGTTCCCCGTCATGCATCCCGTTACGGCCTGCCGCAGGTGCCCTCGTCGTCGCACCATCAGCTTGCCAAGGACTGGCTGCTACGTGACGGCACGAGTTACACCGAGGATCGGGAGAAGGGTTCTCGTCGCGCTCGCGCCGCCATCCTGATGGAGCTTGCGCTGCCCGGATCCGCATACGTGTATCAGGGCGAGGAACTCGGACTCCCCGAAGTGGCCGACATTCCGTGGGATCAACTCGAGGACCCGACCGCGTTCCACCGTGTGCGCAACCAGTCGGAGAAGGGTCGTGACGGCTGCCGCGTGCCGCTGCCCTGGGTGGCTGCGGACACCAGCGCAGACGGCGGGACCTTCGGATTCTCCCCAGCGGCCAAGGTCGCGGGAGCCGGCGTGACGGCCAGCGAAGCCGGCCAGCCAGCCGAAAAACCACACCTGCCGCAACCCGCATGGTTCGCCGACTACGCCGCCGACAAGGAGGACTCCGATCCGGCATCCATGCTCAACCTGTATCGCAAGGCCCTGCAGCTGCGTCACACGATGATGCCCACCGACACGTCGCTGACCTGGCTTGACGAGGATCGTTCATCCGACCTGCCGGACGGCGCGGATGGCCAGCGTGGCGGCGTGATCGCCTACCGTCGTTCCAACGGCTGGGCTTCCATCACCAACTTCAGCATGTCGCCGGCGGACCTGCCAGAAGGCACGATTCTGCTGGCATCAGGCCCGCTCACCGACGACGGACTCCTGCCGCAAGACACCACCGTCTGGATGTCGCTGAACTGATCGTCACTCCCCGCCCTGCGCTCCCTCCGGCGCAGGGCGACACACACCCCACACACGGAGGGAACCCGAGGTTCGGGCATTGCAATGACGCACGCCCGGCCTCTCCCCCACACAGACAACGACTGTCTTCAGCCAACAAGGAAAAAGGAGAACATCATGAACCGCAATGCCACCAGGATCGTCGCAGTGGCGGCGTCCCTCGCCATGGGATTCTCGCTCGCCGGATGCGGCGGCACCAGCGCCGACTCCGACAAAGGCCACGTGTACCTTATGAACAACAAGGCCGAAGTGGTGGACCAGTACAAGGAGCTCGCCTCCATGTACACCAAGAAAACCGGCGTGAAGGTCGACGTGCAGACCGGCGCCGCCGGCACCTACGATGCGACCATGACCTCCGAACTGGCCAAATCCAACGCGCCGACCATGTTCAACGTGTCCGGCTTCGACCAGTTCGCCAAGTATCAGAAGCATATCGAACCGTTGCAGGACACCGAAGTGTTCAAGATGCTCAACGACGAAGGCAAGGCCTACTCCTACACCATCGACGGCAAGTCCTACACGCTGCCGTACGCCGCCGAATGGTACGGCATCATCTACAACAAGAAGATCATCAAGGATTACTGCGCCAAGGATTATGCGGTGATCAAGAGCGCCGACGACATCAAGGACTACAAGACACTCAAGGCCGTCGCCCAATCCATCCAGCAGCACAAGGACGATCTCGGCCTTGAAGGCGCCTTCGCCACGCCCGGCCTCGACTCGTCCGATACCTACCGGTTCACCGCGCATATGGGGCGTATTCCGCTGTACTACGAATACAAGGACATGAACACCACGTTCTCCAAGACCATCAAAGGCACGCATCTCGCCCAATACAAGGATCTGTTCGACCTTGAACTGAAGAACAGCCCGACCGAATCCGGCCTGATCAGCTCCAAGACCTACGACGATGTCACCTCCGAGTTCGCCCTGGGCAAGGTGGCCTTCTACCCGAACGGCGTATGGGCATACTCCCAGATCAAGAACAACGAGGTGGCCGACGACGACCTGGGCATGCTGCCCTACTACATGGGCATCAAGGGCGAGGAGAACAGTGGACCCGCAGGCGTGTACGACGCCAGCTGGGCGGTGAACAAAAACGCCTCCGAAAAGGACAAGAAGGCCACGCTCGACTTCATCAAGTGGATGGTGACCGACGATTCCGCCAAGAAGATCCTCTCCCAGGACATGGGCTTCTCCGTGCCGTTCACCACCTTCACCGACAAGTTCCAACCGAACAACCCGCTGACCGCAGCCGCCCGCGCCTACACCGACGCCGGCAAGACCGAGGTCCGCAGCTTCACGATTCCGGACCAGCAGTGGCAGGACGACATTGCCGCCGCACTGGTCGAATACGCGCAAGGCACCGGCACATGGGACAAGGTCAAGTCCGCGTTCGTGGACGGCTGGAGCACCGAATGGGCCAACAACGAGGAATCGCTGGGATCCGTGCCCGAAGCGCAGAAGTTCGACACGAAGTGAGCAGCTCCACCGGACTCGGCAAAGCCGAGTAGATAGCAGCACAGGCGTGCGATGGGCCGACCGTAACAACGGCCCATCGCACGCCTGTTCGCATGATCGCCTCTGGCTGCCGTCGACCGCTATCGGCGGGCGTCCGCATTCAGCTTATCCATGGCAGGCAACCGCACGCGTGCGAACGGACAGCACAGACGACTACGCAAACGGCTGCACGGCCAAATCACACGGCGAATCGATTCAGGCGTCGATCCTCTCCAACGCCTTATACGGAACAGCGCTCCTATCAACGCATTTCCAAATCAAACCACGACGGCACTGCACCACGGAAACATAACCACCCTGCCGCAAAGCCTTACCGACTTTGGCATGCAACGGCAGCCTGCACACCTTCCGCCGCCCCTCACCATCGTAGACAACCAGATCACGCACATGCGCAACACGCCCCGCCGCAGACTTCACGACAGGCTCCACCCATTTGCCGCCACGCCGTTGCACAACCACACGGTTCCGCCCCTCGCCAGCCCAAGACTCGCCCACCAAAGCATAATAGGTCTCGCCACCATACTGGTACTTCGTCCACTGATACCCGGCGAACACCACGCCCGCCATAATCGCCAACGCAATCGCCAACGCGGAAAACGCCTTCTTCATCATTCCTCGGTTCGCTCACAGGAACGCCATCAGACGCCCCACCATCACCGTCGTTACCGACGTATTGATGTGAACAGTACCGAGAATCACCAGCGACCATCATCAGTCAACGGAACGATTCGCCCCACAAGGCTCATCCCCAAGAACGAGACAGGGTGCGACGCACGGAACAAACCACGCGCCACACCCTCATAACCGAATCACAACCGGCTCGCAACCGGCTCACAGCGTAGGCAGCCAGCGCCCCAAACGATCAAGCCCCTCCCTCAACGCCTCCTGGGAAGCGGCATAACTCAACCGCACATGCGTGTCAGCCGTCGCGGCACCGAAATCACGCCCCGGCGTCAACGCCACATGCGCCTCGGCCAACGCGCGCTCGCAGAACGTCCACGCATCCAAACCAGTGGACGTGATGTTGAAATACGCATAGAACGCACCATTCGGCTCCACCTCCACCGGCAGTCCGATGCGCTTGAGCCCGTCGACCACAATGCGCCGACGGGTCAGCAGCTCCTGGCGGCGGCGCTCGCATTCATCCAGACTGTCCTGGGTGAAGCAGGCGAGCGCAGCGTGCTGCGTGGGGGTGTGTGCGCACAGGTAGTAGTTGGTGGCCAGGTCGTCCACGGCTTCGAGCACGTCATCGTCATCGGGCATGACGGCCCAGCCGAGACGCCATCCGGTCATGCCGAAGAACTTGGAGAAGCTGTTGCACACGATCGCCTCGTCGTCGCATTCGAGCACGGATTTGACTTCGCTGCCATCCGGTTCGCGATCGGCCAGATCAAGGTAGGTTTCGTCCACGATGCGCCACATGCCATGCTCGCGCGCATACTCGCACACGCCCTTGAGCACATCGAAGTCGATGGTGGTGCCGGTGGGATTGGACGGCGAGGTGATCATAACCGCCTTGGTGCGGTCGGTATGGTATTGGGCGACGAGTTCCGGGGTGAGGTGGAAGCGGGTGGCGGCGCTGGTGGGCACGTCCACCACGGTTCCCTCGAAGCTTTTCACCAGCTCGCGATTGCAGGGGTATGAGGGGTCGGCGATAAGCACCTCATCGCCGGAATCGACGGTGAGGGCGGTGGCGAGCAACAGTGCCGCCGAGCCGCCTGAGGTGATGACGATGCGCTTGGGGTCGATGGTCAGACCGTGACGTTCACGGTAGAAATCCGCGATGGCCTGGCGTAGTTCCGGTAATCCCATGGCCGCGGTGTATGGCAGGGCGCGACCGTCATATTGTTCGCGCATGGCGTCTCGAACGGCTGGTGGCGCGCCGAAATCAGGTTCGCCCAGGCTGAGTTTGACGACATCGATGCCGTTGGCGATCATTCGATCGGCTTGTTCGCCGAACACCATGGCGCGGAAGGGTTGCACCTCACGGGCACGACGGGACATAACAGGCTGCATTGCTTCACTCATAGTCCCGTTGTATCCACACCATGCGACACCTTGTATTCACACCATGCGACACCGAGCCCCGCTTGTCCATGCCGCTTGCCGCTCCGGGCCGCCGGTATCCGCAGACTATCCGCATGACTATCCGCATGACGAAGCGAACGCAACCGCAATACGTGTGAATACGTGATGATGGCACGGCGGATCGCAGCACACACAGGTAGCCATGCATCGGCGAATCCTCATACAATAAGCAGAGCATCGGCATCCATTCGTATAGGAGGAACACCATGAGTATGCTCAACGGCAGACGTGACGAGGCGGAACGCACCGGCAGAAAAGTGAATGTCGCCATTCTGGGCGCAGGTTCGATTGCCAACACCATGGCCACAACGCTGGTGAAGATGGCGGAAGACAGCCGGTATTCCAGCTGGATCCACCCGTATGCCGTGGCGGCGCGCGACAAGGGGCGAGCCGAGGCATTCGCCGCGAAATACGGATTCGATACGGCGTATGGATCCTATGCGGATATGGCCGCGGACGACAATGTCGACCTGGTGTATATCGCCACGCCGCACAATTTCCATGCCGAACAGGCGATCATGTGTCTTAAGGCCGGCAGGAACGTGCTGGTGGAGAAGGCGTTCACTGCCAATGCTGCGCAGGCTCGGGCACTGCTCAATGTGGCGGAGGAGACCGGACTGCTTGCCACGGAGGCGATTTGGACACGCTACCAGCCGAGTCGTGATCTTATCAACGAACTGGTGCATAGCGGCGAATTGGGCACCATACGATCGGTACGCGCGGAACTCAGCTATGAGCTGCATGGGCGTGACCGTATCACGAATCCGGATCTCGCCGGAGGCGCACTGCTCGATGTGGGCGTGTACACATTGAATTTCATCGACATGGCGGTGGGTGCCGACCATGGACGTTCCATTGCCGACATCGTTACCACGATGGTGCCGTACAGCACCGGCGTGGATGCCACGAATACCACGGTATTGACCTATGACGATGGCCTGTTGGCAACCGCGACCAGTTCCAGAGCCGTGGCGTCGGACCGTTCCGGCGTGATCTGCGGCGATAACGGGTATGCGGTGGTGACGAATATCAACAATCCGGAACGCATCGACGTGTACAACACGGATCATTCCCTTCGCCATAGCATCGCGGTGCCCGAACAGCTCACCGGGTACGAGTATGAGGTTGCGGCTGCGGCCAACGCGATTCTTGACGGCCGGACGGAATGCCCGGAAATGCCTCACGCCGATACGCTGCGCATTATGGAGCTTATGGATGAGATCCGCGGGCGTTGGGGGTTGAAGTACCCGTTCGAATAGAACGCCAATGGCTGTGGGCGGCAATCGCAACGGCGATCGCCGCCCACAGCCATGCTGTCATGTGTTCTCCCGACAGCAGGATCATCGGCATTCCGAACCGTTCGGCATCCCGGGCTAGTCATCGTCCGACGCTTGCGGAACACCTGCCCCCAATTCGGCGATGATGGCGTTGCGAGGCTTCATTTCAGCATGCAACTCGCGTAACGACTCGTCGGCTTCGCTCACGTAATACAGCGTGGCATCGATGGCTTCCAACGGTACGTTCTCGATTTCGGCGAGCAGCAGACGGTACATGTCGAGTTGGAGGAGTTTGCGGGCGGTGTCTTCACTACTGGTCGGGCGATGCCCCGTCTTCCAATCGACGATGGTGAACCGTTTCGTCCGATCCTGCGGGTCAAGCCCGCCAAAGAACACGGCGTCCAGCTTGCCGTTAACCACCTGACCGTTCAGATCGCCTATGGATACGACGATCTGGCGTTCCGCCCAGACCGGCACGCGTTGCGCCCAAGCCGACGAGGCAAGGCGACGCTCCCATTCCAGCACGGACGAATCCGCGTCGCCGCTCTGGCAGGCTTGTACGGCTTTATCCAGCTCCTGCAGCATGCCACTTCTGGATTCTCCGCTTTCCTCTGGGTGCATGGCGTTCATGAAACGCTCCGCCCAGGCATGGAATCTCGTGCCGGCCGAGGCCGCGGGGGACGCCACGGATGGTATCGGGCGGATAATGCCACGCCAGAACCGTGTCTCATCCCGACCGCTCAACCCGCCGGCGAGCGCCTGCAATCCGGTTACGCTCTGCCTGGAAGCGGCCATGACGCGTTGGGCTTTCCGTCTGACCGCCGCATCCAGGGCGTCACCGTCCAGCATGCCGGTCATCAGATCCTCGTCCGCTACCAACATGCGGGCCTTGTCGTATAGGCTTTGCCCATTGTTTTCAGGATTATGGCAATCCACATCCGATGTGGCATTGGATGCGGCGTCGTCTGCATCAGCTCCGGTCATGGCCTGCCGCACCTGTTTTGCGCTTTGCAGCAGCGAGTCGCCCACTTCCCGGCTGAGACGCGCCGGCCAGGGAAGACTGGTTTGGGCATCGTGCGTTTCGGGTTCTTCCAGCCAGGCCGCGCCAACGACCATATCCTCGTATTCGCGGGCGTGATCGCCCACAAAGTACCCTTCCGGCAAGGCGATCTGCTCATCGGCCCCTTCCGGCAGGTTCGATGGAGTTGTCGCGATATCGTTATGGATGCGCAACGAGTCATGCACTTCCTGCCAGAACACCGACGGCTTGGATTTTCGCGTTTTGGCGCCCAATACGCGCGGGTCGCGCCCTTCCTCTCCAGTCTGGCAATAGGTGAGCAGCAGATCCCTGCGAGCTCGGGTGAGCGCCACGTAGGCGAGTCGTCGTTCATCGCAATGGTAGCGGCGCCCGTATTCCTCGACCTGTGTAAGGTACAGGGAATCCGGATCCATGGCTCCGATCTCATCATCGAAGGCACGCAGTGTGCCAAACACTTCGTCATCGATGGTTTCCGCCGCGTCCAGCAGTTCCAAGGACTCGATGGGATCCGCTTCGCCGGGCGCATCATGCGGGAATCGTGGCAGAATGCCGGCATCGGCGCGCACCGGCACGGGGACCGCGTCGATTGTCGTCAGCCATGACGTGGCGGTCTCGCAGTATTCCGGAGCTTCCCACACGCCGTCGTGCCACCCGCCCGGATGGCGTTCGTCGACCTTGACGGCAAGCGAATCGCCTTGCTTGCTGGGGAACACGCCTTCGCCGAGTTCCACCACCGCGACCGCATCCCATTCAAGCCCTTTGGACTGGTGGATCGTCATGAGTTCGACATCGGCACCGCTATCGGCGTTCAGGGTGGACGTCTCGTCTTCGATGGTTCGCAGCGTATCCGTCCACGCCATGAATCCGCGCAATGTCGGCGCCTGACCGGCCGCGATCTCCGATAGGTACGTGTCCACCAGATCGATGATGGCCTCCACGGGGATTCGGGCGACAGTGGGGTTTACCGTGCCGTCGCCATGCAACGCCTGCGCGACCACGGCATCCACGTCCAGTTCCAGCGCCTGCGTCGCGGTACGCACCACATCCGACAAGGGCCTGCCGATCGCGTCGCACACCGTGCGCAGCACGGCGCCGGCGCGGATGATCGTCCGAGCATCGTGTTCGTCGATGCGGGAGCAGCGTTCCAACTGTTCCGGCAGATCGTCGCGCAGCAGCAGATCGGCTACGAACACGCTGTTGATCACGCTATCGCGATGTTCTCGGACCAGAGCGTCCCATTGCCCGCGCGGCGCGTCCGCCGGGACCAGACCGGCCATGACCAGGGCTCGATATTGGGATTCAAGATTCAGCGTATTGGCAATACCGGCAAGAGCGGCCAGGGCCGTGGCTCCCAGTCCGAAGCGTGGGGTGGCGAGCAGCCGCATCAGCGAGGCGCTGTCGCTATGGTCGCAGGCTACGCGCAGCAGCGAGAGAATATCGCGCACTTCGGGGCGTTCGAGCATTGCGGAATATCCGACCGCCACAGCGCTCAGACCGGACTGTTCCAGCGCCTGCTGGAACAACGGCATTTTTGCCTTCGAACGGAACAGCACCGCAACGCTTCCCTTATGTTCGCCACTCTGGCCGGCATGGGTGTTGCGCGCGATGGCTTCATGGCAGAATCGCACCACACCGTCGATCTCCTGCCCCAAGGTCTCGTAGCCGAGCACGCCAACCGTGCCGGATGGGGCATTGTCTAAGGGGGCGAGCTCGTTCACGTCCACTTCCCGCATCGGCGAACTGCTAGGACGGCTTGGCGTGCCACGCAACGGCATGGTGAGATTGTTCGCGGCTTCCAGTACCAGCTTCGCATTGCGCCGGGTAACGCTTAGGGAATACGGCTTGCGTTCGGGTGGCAGATGAAAATCGCGTTGGAACATGCGGAAAGCGCCGGGGCTTGCTCCTCGCCAGGCATAGATCGATTGGAAGGGGTCGCCCACCGCGCTCACAGCGGTGCCTTCGCCTCGGAACAGGGTGGCGATAAGCGCCGCCTGCGTGGTGGATGTGTCCTGGTATTCGTCGAGCAGCACATGGCTGAACCGTTTGCGATAGCGGGCCCCGATGGAGGGGAAACGAGTGACGAGCTGGTATGCGGCGATGGTGAAATCGCTGAATTCCGCCATATTCAGCCGTCGTTTCTCCGCGGCATAGGCCTCTACCAGATCGAGCATCACGTTGCGTTGTTCGGCGGTCTGCACAAGCGAGGCGCACGTGTAGACGCAGGCCGCATGCGCGTCACGCTGATATGAGGCGACCTTCTGCGCCCAGCTTTCGTCCGTGTCTTTCTTCAACCGCTTCTGACGCTTGAGTTTCACCGCTTGTTCGGGAATATCCTCGCCTTCGATGACGGATCGCACCTGCTTGACGAAAGCGTCATCCCAGGCGCGCACTTTCGCTATGGCCGAAGGCATGTCGGCGACATCGCCGCCGATCATAGAACTGGCAATGGCATCGCTTAGCGCGCGAACATGCGCCGTGACCTGACTGAATGAACCGAGTCCCTTGCCCTGCAGCATATCCATATGACGTTCGACCGTATTGGCCGCCAGCTGCAACGCCCCGGCCTCGCTCAACGGCTGTGTGTTCTGGTCGAAGCCCACGAGCAGACCGTACTGGCGCACAATGGATTGGAAGAACGCGTCATAGGTGAACACCGCAGGTTTGAGGAACATGCGATCCTGATCATGCTCGTCATCGGCAAGCACCGCCGCGGAGACCCTGGACAGCAGCTCGCCCGCTGCCTTACGGGTGAAGGTGAGGCCGAGAATACGTTCGGGAGCCACGCCATGCTCGATGAGCGACACGATGCGACGCGTCATGGTGTAGGTTTTGCCTGATCCCGCACCGGCGACCACAAGCACGTCGCTGCCGACCGGAGCGTTGATGACTTTGGCTTGTTCCGGACTATCGGTGAATGTGCTCATGCCTGCCTCGTTTCGAATACGGTATCGACCTGTCCCGCGCATGCAGGGCATACATCCGTCATACGGCAATGCCCCTTATGCTGCCTTGTGGGATGCGCGACGATCACATGCGAGCGGCTCGCCGCAGCCGCGTAGAATACGCGTGCGATCATGGTCAGCGACCACATGGCCTGTGTGCCGTTCCATGAGAGGAACCCCTGCCATGCATTGTCGTCCACCGCATCCAGCGCACTCGGCTTGCCCGCGGGCAATGGGGGAATATCCGTGAACTTGTCCAACCGCGGGTAGTGGTCACGCGCCACGAATCCTTCGGCGTTCAACGCCCCGTTGAGGAACAACGGCGGCTGGAAGGCGCTTTCCGGTGAATAGCTGGAGGCCGGAGCGGCGTCATCCTGCACGTAGAACAGGCCGCTTTGCGCGATATGAGGCCGCTCCCCCGCCCTGCCATGCTCGGGGAACATAAGCCCCAACTGGTAGCAGACCAGCTGAAGATCATTGAAAATCTCCGCAAGCTGGCGTTTCCGCCCTGTTTTGTAGTCGATAAGACGGATGGTCTGGCTGCCATCGCGTAGCCGCCGCATCTCCTTGCGGTCGATTCGGCCGGACAATCGTACCGTCAGATCCTCACGCATGCCCTCCGGCCATCCGCCGACCAGTATTCCCATAAGCTGCATCAATGCGGTTCTGCCTACAGGACTCATGCCCGGCAATGCATTGTAGGCCATGCAGATATCATCAAGCCCGAAGCGCGCGGAGAACTCCTCCTCGCATGAGGCGCTTTCCAACGTGCCGATGTCGAATTTCCCCTCGTTCTTGTTCAAGTAGCTGCTTGCATTGCTTTCCACGAAATAGGATGCCAGATTATGCAGGGTCGTTTCGGCCTGTTCGTCCTTGAGCATGGCGGTATACCGTTCGGCGGCCTTGGCGATGCTGCTGAAATCCGGTTTGATCGCGTCGTAGATGTCGACAAGCCTGTGGGCGACGGCATCGACCGCGCCTTCGACGGACGAACCCGCCACGGCACCCGGAAGGTCAAGACCCTCCGCGCTGCCCTTCTGCGCGACGGCATGGATGAGCGTGCCGAAGCTTGTGGCGGCGGAACCGATGCGCGGGCCTGCAAAACGATTCTCCAGCAGCCAGCACACCGGGCAGGCCCAGAGGTTGTCCACTGCGGACGGGGACAATGTGACGACAGGGCTGCCGTTGTCGTCCAAGGTTTCCTCGACGCTTCTCGATGTGATGCCGGCCTTCCGCGCAGCATCCGCCGTGTTCTGTGCGCCGTCCCGCCTTTCGGTGCTATCCGCGCCGTCGAGGAACGGCCAGTAATCGGGATCGGCGACATCGATGCCATGCTCGGCAAGCAGCGCGAGCGTCTTCCTGGCATCGCACGCCTGCGGCGAATGCTCCGGGTAGCGGGCAAGCATGACGCGCGCCTGGGCGACCAGTCCGCGCGGATCGGCATCCAGACCGGCAAATTCACCGTTATCGCCGGATTCCCCCACCGTGGCGAATGTCACGGCATCGATGTCACGTGGGCAATGCTCCGGCAAATAGCCGTACATGAAATCCGATGGCGTCGTATCGTCGCTCAACACGGCGCTGACCATCACCAAGGCACCGCGGGTGATCGCCACCAGAAAGCTTTTCTTCTCGCTGGCGAGAACCGTTTCCAACCGCGCATCGTGCCCGCTGCTGCAAGGTTGCGCCGCGGCGTCGCCATGAAGAACGACATCGGCAAGATCCTCGCCGCCGAACAGTGTGGCGCGTTCGGCAAGATTCGGCCACACATCCTGTTGCAACGCGGGAATCCACACGCACGCCCAATGCCTGCCCGAAGCGCCGGCCGGCGTGGTCAATGTCACGGCCTGTTCCACCGGCCCGGTCTTCGCCAGGGAATCCGCTTCGATCTCCATGGAACGCACCTGGTCGATAAACCCGTCAATATCCGTTCCGATCATGCCGCCCTGCGCATATTGGAACAGTCTCATGGCCGCGTCCAGCCTGTCGTTGGCGGCACGACCCTCCGGCGTGTTCATCAATGCCATGCGCTGCCAGTGCTCGGCCACGCCGGTAACATCCCATGCCAAAGCCAGCACGAACTGAGGTTCCTTCGACGGCAGGGACCGCATTCCCTCCGCCACGCGGTCGATCAGGCGGAACACCCTTTGGAACGCCTTAAGATGCGGGCCGCCCCCTACGACGCTGCCGATCACCCCCAGCATGTCGGCGCATGGAGCCGCCTTCCCGTCCAGAGCGAGCATGGCGTACTGCGACAGCACACTGAACGCCGCAGGCCGCTCTTCGCCTGTGCCGTCGGCCACATCGGCAATCTGAATCGTCATATCGGCACCATTGCGCCGCTCGGACTCCTTCAGAGCCTCCCATTCACGCACAATGCGCGCAAGTTCGCTGCCGTCGACCGCGCGCCCTGCGGTTTCGTCGGTGGGCTCGTCTGCAACCGCATGCCCGTTGGGATCGTCGGCCACCCCTTCGAGCCCCGCCAACGATTCCAATGAGCTCATGGCGGATTCGATCGGTTCGATACGCGCAGGCGCCCCCTCACCAGGCTTGCCACCAGTGGTGACCAACGCACTGCCCATAAGCGCGGCGATACGCGAACGGGCGAACGCGCCGATGTTTTTCAGACTCATATCGGTACCATCAAGTCCCTGCTCGCGCAGTTGGGCCAATTCGATCAACGCGAACAATCCCTGCACAAACGGTTCGGATTTCAACGGTCGGGTTACCGACGAATACCGGACCGGTACCCCGTCGCGCCGAAGTCGTTCGCCGAATTGGCGCACGGTGGCATTGTCGTGGGCGATGACGGCCATGTCGTTCCATTCGGTTCCCCTGTCGAGATGGGAGCGTTTGATGCGCCACACCACATCGTCAAGCTCCTCGCGTGCACTGCGGTAGATGGCGGTTTGCAGCGAGTCGTCGGTATGCTTCACTGCGGAAACCGGCCAAGCGCCTGGACATACCGGCATTTTGCCGGGACGCTGCGCCATGGGCGGTGCATTGCGTTCGGGGGATGTGATGGACAGCGATACGCGCGTGGCCACAAGCGTGCGATAATCCGGCGCGTCGCGGTCTCGCCGATCCTTTTCCAGCTCGATAAGCCGAGACTGCAGATCCCCGTGTTGTGCACGATCGAACAGGTATTCAGGGTAGGACCCGCGGAAGGTCTGCACGGATTCGTCGGGATTGCCCGCAAGCACAATGGCCGTTCCCCGGTTGTGCAATGTTTCGATAAAACGCAGCCCGGCAAGTGTGGTGTCTTGAAAATCGTCGACAATCAGCATTCGGGGCACCATATCGGCAAGCAGACCGTCGTCGGACCCATCCGGGCGTTCCAGCACCGCGGCGCCTTCGACCAGCAGTTTGGAGGCGTCAAGACGGTACTCGCCGGAATAAGTGTCGGCAAGAGCGTGCGCGTATTCGCCACGCAGCGCGAATGCGAGACGCCATTGCACCGTCAGGCGTTCCTCATCTCGCCAATCGCCTTGCGGGAAATGCCGCGGAGCTTCCAGCAGATCGCCTTCGCGCTCCGGTGTCACGCCAAGCTCATCCATGCGGGCAAGCATGTCTCGCAGCTGGCTGACGAATGAGGCGGAAATGCCGTTTTCGAATATCGCGGCGGTGGAACCTGCGCCGATGTTCCCGCCATTCGAAGCGGTCCCGGCGTTCAATGTCGGGGCCACGGCGTTCGCCCAATCATCCTGTGCGAAGTAATACCTGAGCAGATGACAGGTGTCGCATAGATCACCACTGACCGCATGCCGCAGGTGCACAGCCAGCACCTGACGCAGCAACGCGTCCTGTTCGGCACCATTGAGCAGTTTGGGCATCGGCAGTTTGCGGAACGACCGGTTGGCCGCGATGATGCGGAACGCGACCGCCGATAACGTGGTGACAGGTCTGGCCTGGGCGAGCGCTCCGAGTTCGCGAATGGCCATGTCGGAAAGGCTGCTGGCCAGATTACGGTTGGGAACGCACATGATGGCTCCGTTGTCACCGAATCTGCGCAGCGCGGACAGCAACGACCGATAGCACAGCGTGGTTTTCCCGCCCCCGGGCATACCGGCGATCAACAACGGTCTCGCCGTTTCCCCGTTGATCAGCGTTTCGATCGCATTCGTTGCATTCCCTAAATCACCCATGCTCCCAGACTAACCGCTTACGCACGCCGGCAGGTACCGGCCTTACGGATTTCCACGCCGTTTCATCGCGTGTTCCAACGGATGAGATACGACTCGCCGTGCTGTTCCGTTTCCCCCGTCCATGCCGTCACGCAGAATGCTTACACCCTCAATGTGGAAGGAACGAATCATGATCAAGAACACCTCGCCTCCGTTAGGCTCCGAGCCACCGACCATCGACGGATTCACGTTCGTCCGCCCGATTGGTTCAGGCTCCACCGCGAACGTATACCTCTACCGACAGCTGGACCGGAACCGCCCGGTGGCCGTCAAGGTGGGCAATGTCGCCCGCCACCCGCAGGCTTCGGCTCGCATCGCCCATGAAGCCCACATTCTGGGGCTGCTGCCGCAGCACCCTCACATTCTTCCCTTGCTTGCGATGGGGACCGCAGGCTCTGGCTTGAACTACCTTGTTTTCGAATATGCATCCGGCGGCAACTGCCATAGTCTGCTGCGCACCCGCGAAACCTCTTGCGCCGACATGCTTCGTTTCGGTGTCAAATTGGCGGATGCGCTCTGTGCGGTGCACCGCGCGGGTATAGTGCACCGCGACATCAAACCCGGCAATGTGCTGATCACCGCGGCAGGCGAGCCCGTGCTGGCCGATTTCGGCACCGCCTGCAGCGTTTACGGGGCAGACGACGCCTGCTATTCGATCCCCTGGTCGGCACCGGAATCGCTTGCGCATCGCAAGCCATGCGAAGGCACCGACATGTATTCCCTAGCCGCATTGCTGTATGCCTTGCTTGCCGGGGCGTCACCGTTCGAATACGGGTATCGCCCACGGTCCAGTGCGCAGCTGCGGAGCATCATTCTCTCCCAGCCGGTACCCCCGCTCAACCGCCCGGACGTTCCTGAACCCGTCGAACTGCTGTTGCGGCGGGCAATGGCGAAGAATCCATCGGACCGATTCCCCTCCATGCCGGATTTTGCATTGGAGCTGCGGCGCGCAGATCTACTGGTGTCCTCCAAGCGCACGATGCTCTCCCCGGTCGCGGAAGCACCCACCGGCATGGCAATCTCCTCACCGCGATCAGCCGTTCCGCCGAGAGGACGATCCGCCACGCGGTCTGGCCATGCAGACCGGAATCGGCGCTCGCCTTGGCGCAAAACGCCTATGGCGGCACTCTCCGCGATTCCGCTGCTGCTGTTCCTGATCGTGCTAGCCGGCACGCATACGGATTCGGTGCAGATGCCGGAACCGGTTCACATCCTTGATGCCGAGGAGTCGAACGTTCAGGCGCGGATGCGGATCTCCTGACCTCGGCCGGCGCCATGACACGCCTATAGCCGGCCGGATACCGGAAGACCTGGCTGCGCCCATGCCGATTCGGCGCAGATGGCGACGCAGATCCATTTCCGTTGCCTGTCGTTACATGCCGTTGCATGCTTTCGTCTGCCAAAATCCGCTGGAGTCTGCCTGAGTCTGCCTGAATCTGCCGGAGTCTGCCGGATGGCGTTTCCATAGCGCTTCGCCTTACCGCCATCGCACCGTATTCGTCCTCACTTCGAGTCCCTGCCCTCATAATCCCCGCCGCCACTTCACCGAACGGATCATCATGCCTTTGCCTTCACCTCGTCTATGGCGCCGCATACGCAACGCCGATGTACCATCTTCTTTCCCCATGCCGCCGCACATACGCCGGCGCATTCCCCCAGCGCTCATCCTCGTTATGCTGCTGGCCTTCATAGCCGGCGTGCTGGTGGTGCAGTCCGTAGTCAGGCATCAGGTGCACTGCGACGATGGCAGCGTATGGGTCATGTCGCAGAGCCACGGCAAGGCGGTACGGTTCAATGCGGACATCGAAGAGCCCACAGGAGCGGTGCGCGCCATGAAGGGTCGCTTCGACATCCTGCAATCCGGAGACGATGCGCTGCTTGCCGGAAGCACGCATATCGCTTCCATAGACGCACCGACGTTGAACATCACCGACTATGACGTTTCCACACGCGACAGCATCATGCTGCTGGGCGGCGGAACCGTGGCGATGGTTTCCCGTCGCAGCGGCGACCTGCACACCGGCTCCCTGGAACGCATCGGTGAACTTGCCAAGGCGAGCGGCACGCCGGTCATGCGGTTGGGAACCGGAGGCAAGGCGGTCGTCGATTACCAAGGCACCGTATGGGGGTACCGGCCGAGCGACGGCACGGTATTGTCGTTCACACGTTCAGACCGACGAGCGGCATCGGTCTGTTCCCTGTCCGGCGGTGAACGCCTGGCTGTTTCGGCATTCACCGTAGTCGACGGTGTTCCCGTCGTATTGTCAGGCAATCGGCTCGTGTTCCCGGGAGGCGAAACCACCATCGATGATTCCGGGCGCATGCTCTTGCAGTCGACGCCGACCGATGACAGGCAATCCGGCTGGGTTGCGATTGCTCTGCCGGGCAAACTCGCCCTGATCAGCCTTCGGACGCAGTCGCCCGAACCCGTGCTGTTGGATTCCCTAGGCTCGGGAGCGCCGGCGCAACCGGTTTCGGCTGGCGGATGCGTGCATGCGGCGTTCGCGCAGCATACCGATAATGCCATCCAAGCGTGCTCGCCGTCTGCCGAGCATGCGGATTTCATATCGCTCGCATCGGTGACGCCTTCCTCGGAGCTGGTGTTTCGGGCCAACCATCGTCATGTTGTGCTCAACGACGTTGCAAACGGCACCATCTGGAACCCGCAGCGTTCGCCTGAGACCATCGCGCTGCAGTGGAACGCCCTGCAACCGGATCGCGACCAGCAGCGCGAGGATTCCTCCACAGCCTTGGAAGCCAAGCATTCCGTAACGCCCGACTGCGATTCTTCGTCCTCGTCCACCGGCCATATACGGGCTGTGGATGATGAATTCGGCATTCGCCCGTCAAGCCGCATGACGCTTGACGTGCTACGTAACGACGAAAGTACCGGCTGTTCCGCGCTTCGTATCGACCGGATCGGCGCGCCGACAGGCGGCGCTGTGCGCATCACGCCGGTTCGTCATGGGCGATATCTGCAGGTCGATGCTTCCGAATTGCCAAGCGGCACCATACGGTTCACCTACAGCGTTTCGGACGGGCACGGCCAAAGCGCTTCCGCCTCCGTACGCCTGAACGTCGCCGAGGCCAATCGCAATCAGCCGCCGGTGCAGACCGACGTTCCTGCGGATATCCCCGTCGAACGGGGCGCATCCTACACGGCAAGCGTGCTGGATTCCTTCACCGACCCGGACGGCGATCCGCTGACGTTGGTATCGGCAAAGCCTCAGAACAGTGGCACACGCCTCTCCGCCCGCGCGGATGGGCGGCTGACCTTCGACGCCGGAACGGTGGAATCAGGCAGGATCGGTGTTGAGCTGACCGTTTCCGACGGAACCGCCGCCACGACGGGAATCGTGTTCTTCGCCATTCACGCCGCGGATAGTCTGGGCGCGCAGATCGACCCGATATCGCAGGATGCCATCTCGGCGGTTCCCGTCACCGTCGACCTGTCGCCCTACATTCATGCCACTGGCACGCATACCCCGTTATTGACCGACGTCACGGCACCAGAGAACACGAGCACAACGGCGAACGGATCGGACATGACCGTCTCGTTCACCGCGGCCTCGCCAGGCACCTACCACGTGCCGTTCACGGTGCGACAGGGGCGACAGCAATCCGCAGGAACCATACGATTCAACGTCAGTCCGCCTGCCACGGAACGCTCCACGCCCATCACGACAAACGATGTCGTCGTATTAGGAGCCAACGGCACCGCCATACTCGAGCCGTTATCCAACGACCTCGACCCGATGGGCGGCGTGCTTTCCCTCGCTTCCGCTTCGGCACCGCCCGATACCACGATCCGCACGACCGTAGTGGCACGAAACAGAGTGCATCTGGAAGCCCGGCACCCGTTGGACGCTCCGATCACCATCACCTATACCGCAGTGAATGCGGTCGGCACCTCGCAGGGAAGCATCATCGTGCATCCAGCAAGCACGGTTTCAGGCCCGGCACTGATACGCGCCGAAGACTTCACCGTCCCCGTGCGATGCGGCGGCACCCGCACCGTGGATGTGCTGAGCCATATACGCTATGACGAGGATGCCGGAATGACGCTGGAAGGCAGGCTGAACACCACGGCATCATTTCAGGGCATGGTGCACGCATCGGAACTTTCCATCCGATACCAAGCACCGGACCGCCCCGGAGAATATTCGGCCGTCTACACCGTCGGCAACGACTACGGCGAAACCGTGTCCGCAACCGTAACCTTTGCCGTGCACCAGCGTGATGCCGACAGCAAAAAACCACCCAAACCGCGCGATATCCAAACCCGAGTCGCTCCAGGCGGCACGGTACGCATCCCCATCGCACTTGGCGGCGTCGACGATGCCGACGACGTGATGCTGTTGGGATTGGGCAACGAGACTCCCGCGCGCGGGCGAATCGTGGAAACCGGCGCGGATTACATGATCTACGAGGCCTATACCGATGCCAACGGTACCGACAGCTTCTCCTATGCGGTGGAGGATTGGTCCGGACGCAAATCCCAAGCCACGATCCGGGTAGGCATATCCGCGGCATCCTCACCCAGCGGCGTAACGGCCCGCGACGATGATGTAACAGTACGCCCCGGAAGCACACTCGCCGTGCCCGTCACCGCCAATGACCTATCGCACGACGGCGCGAATCTTACGCTGCTGCGCAAACTGGAGACCCACGGGCGAATCGACGCCCGCGTGACCGGCAGCGCAATCACCTTCACAGCGCCAGAGCACGAAGGCACCTACTACATCATCTATACCGTGCGCAATCAGGCAGGTCTTGAAGACACTGCCACACTGAGCGTACAGGTCAGCAGAACCGCCAGAATCAGACCCCCGCAAGCCTACGACCACAGGATCGCGGCGCATACGACGCTCGGCAAACGCAAGGTGACGGTGAATATCGCGGACCGGATCGCAAACCCTTCCGGCCCGTTCAGCGAATTATCCGTGCACGTGGACGATGCGGCCCGGCGACAAGCGCACGGCAGCGTGCAGGGTACCGTCATCACGTTGGAACTCGCGCAGGAGGCGTACACGATTCCATACACCGTTACGAATACCGTGCATGGACTCGGCTCCACCGCCTTCATCCATGTACCGGCATACGGGGCCTTTCCACCGACGCTGCGACCCGATGCACCGGAACTGACCGTACCATCGGGGAAAACCATCACCTTCGCCCTTGCCGATTATGTACGCGTCGGCGCAGGGAAAACGGCCTATGCCGACAGCCGCGAACCCATCGCAACCGCCAAAGGCGGGGACGGCATAGCGCTTGACGGCGGGAAAACCATACGATTCACCGCCCCGAACGATTATGCCGGCCCGGCTTCGATCGCGCTCACCGCCACGGACGCCGATCCCAGAAGCGGAAAGCCTGGCGCATCCGCAACGATCATGGTGCCCGTCACCGTTACGGGAGGGCGGCAATCACTGCCCACGTTCCCCACAACGACAATCGATATGGCACCCGGCGATACCGATCGCCTCATCGACCTGCATGCATTGACCATATCCACCAGCCATCGCGAGTCTTCGGAACGTTTCACCTATTCGGGGGGACTGACCTCTCAAGCCATACAAGCCACCGTGTCGAACACCGGGCAGTTGCGGATACGCATCGCCGATGAGGCCAGTCCCGGCGCAACCGTCAGCATTCCGATTCGCATCCATGCCGGAACGGATACGGTGGAAGCGGGATTGAGCGTGCGCATCGTGGCCTCTTCACGTCCGCTCGCCCGCATCGCGGAACGGACCATACGGCTGCACGCCGGCGCAACACAGCATGTCAACATACTGGCCGACGCCTATAACCCCTTCCCCGGCACTCCGCTTACGGTAACGCAATGCACAGGCATAGACACTGGCACAGCCACAGGAGAGTCCGTCACGATACGATGCGACGAATCAGGCGACATCGCAGTACGCGCCATCAATGGCAGCGGATCGTATGATGTCGCCGTTACCGTCGCGGACGCGACCCGGGCGAAGGACCGCATGGTCACCGGCATACTGCATGTGGCGACAACGGACGTTCCCGACGCCCCGTCACTGTCAATCATGCGCGCGCAATCGCAGGATGGAGCCGTTACCCTAGTCTGGAATCCCGGCAGGAACAATGGTGCTGAGATTCTTGAATACGAGGTGCATGCCACCGGCCATAACACGGTATCGTGCGGAACCGATACGGTGTGCACCATCGACGGATTGTCCAATGGCAGGCAATACACGTTCACGGTGCGAGCCAGAAACGATATCGGCTGGTCGGCGTATTCCAACACCGTCACTGCTACTCCGGACGCTCCTCCGGGAACGCCGTTGCGCCTCCATGCGACCGGCGGAAGGAACGCTTTGCACGTCACGTGGCAGCCTCCTTCCGGCAGCGGCACGGCGTTCAGCGCACCAACGTCCTACACCGTCACGCTCACCGGTTCCGACGGCAGCCGCCATGAACAGCAGATCGAAGCCGATGCTTTACAAGCCTCATTCCAGATCTCGGACGCCATGCTATCCGCTTCCCTGTCGTTCACCGTCGGCGTCCGCGCCGCGAATGCCGTCGGATCCGGAAATCAGGCCGGCCTGACCGTGAACGCCGGTGAAGTCTACGGCATCCCCGATCGTCCTGTCATCACCATGCGCCAGGATGCCAGCGAGCCGAATATCATCAGGGGATCGATCGCCCTAGGCGAGATGCGCGGCAATTCCTGCACCAGCATTACGGTGAATGGCCACGCACTGAGCAGGGAGCCGACTTGCACAAGCACCTCGTTCGCATTCGACATCGCAGATAGCGAGTTCTTCTCACAACTGTCGATAAACGCCACCGTGGAGACGAATCATGGTCTGCAGATGCGTTCCGAATCGGCATCGGTCACTCCCGTCACGCCCATAGGGCGTGCCGAGTTCGCGAACGCGGATGGTTCGGATGCCGTTTGCACCATGCGATGGCGTATTACCGGCAAAGCCGATTCCGTTATGGCCCAATTGCATGGCATGACCAGTTCCCGGAAAACCGGTGTATTGGAATACACGCCAGCCCCCTGGACCCCATGCGAAACGGGGACCGTCACCGCTCTGCTGAACGGCGAATCCGGAGCCACCATGATCGGGCCCGCCGATCTCAGTATGAACAAGCCTGCCGCGAATATCACGCCACCGACCTCCATCCGATGGGATGGACGCAACCACATCATCGTGCGTGGCGGCCATATAGACACGTATGGGCAACCAGCCACCATTCGTCTGCTCATTAATGCGGTTCCCTTCGTATGGGAACCATCAGTCACCCAACGCATCGACGTGTCCTCGCTGCCGGATGCCGCCTCATACCGTTGGACGGTTCACGTCACCGCCAACGGCGGCGACCACCGGCTTGACGCAGTACATGAGTCCACAGGGAATCTTGTGGAGGGCGCACGCGCCGTCATTCCCTCTTCCATGCCGGCGATGCTGCGAAGCCGGCGCGACACGAATTCCGGACATGCAATAGCACCATCAAACAACCACTATTCAGGAGACGCCTATGAATTGCGTACGTATTCCCGGTAGCCCCGAACACCCGCCCATTAAGGGACGGATACCGGACGAGAATCGGATACCGGACGAAACCCGGATATGTGACGCCACGCGCATATCGGACGCCACGCACATATCGGATGTCACACGCCAATCGGCCACCGCCCGAACCGCGAGCGCATACCCCTTCATCGTGCCGCTTCATATGCCTGAGGCGGGGCGGAACCAGCCACGCCCCCATACCGATGCCAATGCCGACACCGATGCCGACACCGATGCCAATACTCTGTTGGGCGCAATCCCCGCCACCGACCGCAGCTCATATGTCAGTCCCGATGGCAACGGCGATACGCCGCCCGCTGCAGCACCGGAAAACGTCGAGGCGTTCCAACGGGCATTCGCCGAACTTTCGGAACGCATAGCGGCCGATATCATCGGCAAGCCGACTGCGATCAGGCAGCTGCTCACGGTATTGTTCGCCGGCGGGCATCTGCTGTTGGAAGACGAGCCCGGCACCGGAAAAACACGATTGGCCCGCACCACGGCGCACACAATCGGCTCGACGTTCGGACGCATCCAGTTCACACCGGATCTGCTGCCGTCCGATGTGCTGGGCGTCACGTTGTATGACCAGAGCACCGGCACGTTCTCGTGGCGGAAGGGGCCGGTATTCGCCTCGCTGGTGCTGGCCGACGAGATCAACAGGGCCTCACCGAAAACGCAGTCGGCTCTATTGGAGGTAATGGAGGAGGAACAGATCACCATCGATGGAACGACATATGACGTGCCGCAGCCTTTTATGGTGATCGCCACGCAGAATCCTTCCGGCCATCTTGGCACCTATGCCTTGCCGGAAGCGCAGATGGATAGGTTCATGATGCGTATATCGCTGGGGCATCCGGAACGTGAATCCGCACTGCTGATTCTGCGCAATGCCAGTCATCGCAAGTGCGTCGAGACGACCGACTCGGATGGTTTTCGCCCACCGGATAACCAATCGAGCGGATCGGGATCGCCATCATCCGATGCCCCAGCACATGCATCGTCATGGATGCTTGCCATGCGCGGCATTGCCGAGCGCGTACACGTGGATGATGCCATTGGCGAGTACATCGTCCGACTGGTTGAACAGACGCGTTGTGACAGTCAGGTGGCGTCCGGCGCGTCCATGCGCGGCGCGCTGGCGTTGTTGCGCTGCGCACGTGTTGCCGCTGCAGCGAATGGCCGCGATTACGTGCTGCCTGACGATGTTATGGAGCATGTCGTCGCCGTACTTGCGCATCGTCTGGCACTCACCGATGAAGCGGCATGCGCCGAAATACGTCAGGAGGATGTTGTGCGACGCATCAGCGAACAGGTTCCGGTACCGTCAATGGGCGGAGAAAGGGCCCTGCCATGACAGCGCGATCCCATTGGCTTCGTCGTCCTGCGTTGGCACCGGCATTGGCACGCTCACCGTTCGCCGCCGTCAAATCCTTTGCCGGCGTGCTGGCGGCGCGAGCACGCTCTTTGACTCCATCGGTTTTGCAACATCATGCCCGAAGCATGTATCTGCGACGTCTGCCCGGCATCACCCCATCAGGCAGACTTGCCGGATTGTTCGGCATGGTTCTGATTCCGGCTTTCGCCCTGTTGGGTTGGCATGAACTGCTGGTGTTCGCAGTCGTAGTACTGAGCGTGCTGGGTGCGGCACTCATACTCCCCACACCGTGCAGCAGTATCACCGCAGCACTGAGCGTCGACGCCCTGCATGTGGTTCAGGGGCATGATGTCGGCATTCAGATGATTCTGCATACCCCGGTTTCTGTAATGCTTCCCTCCGCTATGGTTCTGCATATCGACGGCACCCCGCACCATATTCCCGTTCCTCCACTCCACGCCGGGCAGGAGCATCGGATCGACCTGAGTCTGAACGCTCCGCCACGCTCACGGATCGCCATCGAATCATTGTCGATACAGCAGACAGGACCGTTCGCCCTCACCTGCCATGAGCAACGGCTCTGTACAGGACCAACCGTCCACATTCATCCGAGAACCGTCTGCCTGCCATATTCGCTGACAGGGCGTTTCCAGGATCTTGACGGCGACGATCTGCCCGGTATTGCGGATGATGGGATTTCCTTTCAGGGGTTACGCCCCTATGTTCCAGGGGATGACATGCGCGGCGTGCATTGGCTGAGCACGGCAAAAACAGGTGTTCCGATGATTCGTCAATATGATCGCACCCGTTGTTCAACGACCCGGCTGTGCTTCGATTCGAATGCCTCGGATTATTCGGACAGGGAGGAATTCGAACTGGCCGTATCCGTGGTCGCGTCGATCGGAGCGCATTGTCTGAACCGGCATGATCGCCTATACGTCGATGCCGTTTCAGGTCGGATCGGCATTCAACGCGTGGCGGATCTGCTCGACCTGTGCAGCGGCTTCACCCCGCAGACCAACCGGACCGCCCAGCCATGCGACACCGCTTCCCCACCACAGCACGGCATCTCGATGTACTGCCATGTGATCGGCTCCCGTCATGACGCCCATACGCTGCGATCGCAGATCAAGGGGCGTTACCCACAAGCCACTCGCATCGTCATAGTGGCGAGCGCCGATGCCGAACCATCCATCGCTCCCCACGCGGACGAGACGATACTTACCGTTGGCTCGCTCGATCAGCTTGCCCAGCTGTGGAAGGCGGTGAGCCGCTATGGGCGCATGGCATGACACGCCAACACGTCATTCGTCGACCGCATCATCCGCATCGACTGGCACGCCAACATCGCCCGCCACAGCGAAGGCATTGGTCATGGCGGCACACGCACTCCCATCCAGGGCAGTCCGGCGGGACGTCCCCGAATGGGCTCGCACACGCCCCGTCACCGTCTCCATCCAGTCGACGCGGCAGTCGGCGCGGCAGTCCGCGACGGCAGCGTCATGCCCTGCTCCCCCACGCGCCTTGGCGTCCAAAACAGCGGATTCGCGCGGGTTTGCGTCCGTCACCGTCAATCTGGCGTGCGTGTTTGCACTCACCGTGTTGGCATGCGGCAATCTTGTCGGAGCATACGACTATCCAACCGCATGGGCAATCAGCGTGCTGGCGGCAACGGCATGCGGATGCCTGCCGGCGATCTGTTCATCCGTATTCCGGCGTGCCAGCCGATCGAAGCCCGTCATCCGGTGGATGGCGACGCTGGCGTTCATGATGCTCTGTCAGTTTCTTATCGGGCCGGCGCTCGTTTTCCCCGGCGTGACCGGTGATACGGCAGCGTTTGCCGTCGGCACGATCACCCAACGATGGAATCAATTGCTTGCCTCCTACAAGTATCTGATCTCCGCCACACCACCGGTCGGCACGGATGCCATGTCGTTGCCGGCGGTATGGACGATGGCGCTCTGGTGTGCTCTGGCCGCCTCCAGCGCCGCCCTGAGCCACATCGCCGGATTCGGCGTTGCACCCGCAATCCCCATTCTCGTCACCTTCGCCCTATCCGCCCTGTTGGGCACCAAAGACGGCTGGCATGCCGGCCTGTTGGGAGCCGCCGCCATCGCCGTGCTTCTCCCCTGGACCGCCGCGCGATGCGGATGGCGCCGTCCGCGACGCTGGCTGGCATCGCTGTTGGTGCTGACACTGGCGCTTGGCGCCGGCTTGGGCTCATGCAGACTCATGCCACATCATCGATTCGTACTGCGCGACCATTACGAGCCGCCGCTCATCATGAGGGACACCACCAGTCCGCTTGCCGGCATGCGCACATTTGTCAAGGAGCATCGTAACGATACGATTCTCACCGCATACGATCTACCTGCCGCCACTCCGGTGCGTATGGCCGTCATGACCTGTTTCGACGGCAATGTGTGGAATGTCGCCGGGTGCGCCGACGAGCGCGGGACCGCCACCTACCGTGTTATGGGATCGGGCGCTTCCGACACCACCAAGTCCGACACCACCAAGTCCAGTACCGCCAAGTCCGACACAACGGCATATAGCGCCGAAACCGGTACGGCCAGCGGCAACGGCACAACCGTCACCTTCGCCATAGGCAAAGGGCTTTCCGGCCATAGCTGGCTGCCCATCGCCGGCACGCCAAACGGCATAACCATGCAGGGCCATGCTGATCGGCGCAATCTGTTCTACAGTGCAGAAACCAACGCGGCCATATATCCGACCGGCATGGAGGAGGGTATGGTCTACACCGTCGGTACCATGCTTCGCCCCATTCCGAAGAATACGGATATCGCAGCGGCAGTGGGCGCCAAAACCACCGTATCGTCGGCCGACAGCGTTCCTCGTGAAATAGGCGCGTTGGCTTCAGGCATCGCCGGCGGGCAGACCACCGGAGGGGCGATGGCCCTGGCACTGTCTACATGGTTGCATTCCGAGGGATGGTTCTCGCATGGCTTGCAAGGCGAGCATCCCTCGATGGCCGGGCATGGCAGTCATCGTTTGCTCTCGATGCTGCAGGGAAGCGGCATGGTGGGCGATGGCGAACAATATGCCTCCCTGATGGCGTTGATGGCTCGGGAACTCGGTTTGCCCAGTCGCGTAGTCCTCGGCGTTATTCCCAAGGATGGCAACGGCATGCTGTCGTCAACGCGCGCGAAACAGATCGACGGCCATACGGTGACCGAATTCACGGGCAATGATATTGAAGCGTGGGTGGAGATCGAGCTTGAACGGTTCGGGTGGGTGCCGTTCTTTCCCACTCCGAAGGAGACGAAAACCCCTGACGAGTCGCAGGATCTTACTCCTACGAGCGTTGAATCCCCTTTGGTGCGGTCATCGCCTTCGCTTGCCGACCCGCTCCGTGAGGAACGCGATCCTCCAGACCAGGCGCAGCAAAGGGAACGGAATACCTCGGCATCGGAAAAGCCTCGGGCGTGGCATGCGTTTCTTCGTATTGCTGGCGTTGTGGTGCTGTGTCTCGGCCCTGTATGGCTAGTAGGGATCGCGGCGGGATTGGCGTTGCTCTATAACGCCTTTCGAGTGCGACGTGCCCGGCGCATACCTGTTCCACGACTGTGCATGGCGGCGGGATGGCGGATGCTGGTCGAGCACCTTCGCCATACCGATCTGGCTGACGTTCCCCTCAACCGTACTCGGCGTATGCAGGCGTCAATCATCGAACGGCAATGCCCCGCCATCGCCGGTATGGTTCGTCAGCTGGCCGATGCCGCCGATGCCGCGGCATTCGCGGATGCGCAGGCGACTGCGACCGATGCCGTGGCGTATTGGCGGCAGCTCGATCAGGTGCGTTCCGCGGCATCGGCGTCACTGACCCCTGCACACCGTTGGCTGGCCCTGACCACGCCTCTGCCTTTGCGGCCGCAGCGGTTTGCACGGTCGGTTGCGCAACGGCTTCGACCAGCCGCCCAATCACGCATCGTGCAAGCTCAACGGCGGGGGTCCCGAACGCGCCGGCAAGCAAACGCAACGGAACACACCAACAAACACTGACAAGCCCCCGACAGACACCGACAAACGAACGGCATCAGCGGACACGGCATGCATCCCTGATCGCGCATTCCCGATAACGCCCTGAACTATGCGAATGGCCCGGAACCGTTCTACCGGTTCCGGGCCATTCGTTCTAGGCGTTGCGGTTTGTCATGCAAACCGACCACTGTTCAGCGGATCAGACGGTCTCTCCGCCGAAGTCGGCGGTGCCGCCTTCGTCGTTGAGGAAGTCATCCGGGTTGAAGTCCTCGCCGAGCTTCAGATCGCCGAAGTCGATGTGGGAGAAGTCCACATCGGCCATATCGCCGTCGCCGAAGTCGACGCCTTCGCCCATATCGCCACCAAGCCCGAAGTTCGGGTAGATGGTGTCGCGGATGGCCTTGTCAGGTTCCACCGTGGCGTTGCGGTAGCGGGCCAGACCGGTGCCGGCCGGGATGAGCTTACCGATGATGACGTTCTCCTTGAGGCCCTTGAGGTCATCGACCTTCTCATTCAAGGCGGCGTCGGTGAGCACGCGGGTGGTCTCCTGGAAGGAGGCGGCGGACAGCCACGAATCGGTGGCCAGCGAAGCCTTGGTGATGCCCATGAGCTCCGGACGACCGGAAGCCGGCTTCTTGCCTGCCTTCACGGCGGCCTTGTTGACCTCGCGGAAGCGCTGCTGGTCGACGAGCTCGCCCGGCAGCAGATCGGTTTCGCCAGAGTCGACCACGGTGATGCGGCGGCTCATCTGGTGCACGATGACCTCGATATGCTTGTCGTGGATATCCACGCCCTGGGAGCGGTACACGTTGTGCACTTCCTCCACGATGTTCATCTGTGCGGCGCGCTTGCCGATGATGCGCAGGATCTTCTTCGGGTCGACGGAGCCCTCGATCAGCTGGGTGCCGGTCTCGACATGCTCGCCGTCCTGCACCAGCGCCTTGACGCGGCGGGAGACGGAGTAGACGATCGGCTTGATCGCACCGTCTTCGGTCGGGGCACCGGAATCGGAATCCGGGGTCAGGATGATCTGACGACCACGGTCAGTGTCCGTGATCTTGATCGTGCCCGCGAATTCGGTGATCGGGGACTCGCCCTTCGGCGTACGGGCTTCGAAAAGCTCGGTGACACGCGGAAGACCCTGGGTGATATCGGAAGCAGAGGCGACGCCACCGGAGTGGAAGGAACGCAGCGTCAGCTGGGTACCAGGCTCGCCGATGGACTGTGCGGCCACGATACCAACGGTCTCGCCGACGTCGACGAGCTTGTTGGTGGCCATAGACCAGCCATAGCACTTGGCGCACACGCCACGCTTGGATTCGCAGGACAGCACGGAACGGCACTTGACGTATTCCACGCCGTGGGCCACGAGGTCGTCGAGCACGTCCATGGACAGGGCGTCGTTGCGCTTGTACAGCACGGTCTTGCCGTCGGCCGGGTCGATGACGTCGGCTGCGAGCAGACGGGAGTACGGGCCACCGTCGGCGTTCTTGACGAGCACGAGTTCGCCGTTGGCGTTGCGCTCGGCGACCTGCACGTCGATGCCGGCCTTGGTGCCGCAGTCCTCTTCGCGCACGATCACGTCCTGGGAGACATCCACCAGACGACGGGTCAGGTAACCGGATTCTGCGGTACGCAGTGCGGTATCGGCCAGACCCTTACGTGCACCGTGCTGGGAGATGAAGTACTCCAGCACGGACAGGCCGTCACGGTAGTTGGACTTCACCGGTCGAGGAATGATCTCGCCCTTCGGGTTCGCCACGAGGCCTCGCATACCTGCGATCTGGTTGATCTGCATCATGTTTCCTCGTGCACCGGACTGCACGATGATGGCGAGGTTGTTCTTGGCATCGAAGTGCTTCTCGACGGCCTTGGAGACTTCGGCGGTGCACTCGGTCCAGAGCTTGATGAGCTCGTTGCGGCGCTCCTCCTCGGTCATCAGACCCATTTCGAAGTTCTCGTTGACCTGTGCCGCCTCGTCCTCGTACCTGGCGATGAACTCTTCGCGCTCCGGCGGTTCGATAACGTCGGAGAAGGCGAAGGAGACACCGGACCACGGTGCGCGGGTGAAGCCCATATCCTTCAGGGCATCCAGGGAGGCTGCCACCTGGGCGGTGGAGTAGCGGGTCGCGATGTCGTCGACGATCTTGGACAGCTGCTTCTTGCCGACCGGCACGTTCACGAACGGGTAGTCGACAGGCAGGGTCTCGTTGAACAGCACACGGCCGTAGGAGGTGGCGAACAGCGTGGTGCCGTCGTGGAAACGCTCTTCCTTGACGGTTTCGAGATCGTCGTGGCCGTCCTTGTCGACGACCTTGATCTCACGCGGCTCCCAGCCTTCCGGCAGTACGAAGTCGGCGGGCATGCGGATGAGCACTTCGGCCTGCATGTCGATCTCGTGCAGGTCGAGGGCCATTTCGGCCTCGGCGAGCGAGGAGAACACGCGGCCCTGGCCCTTGGCGCCTTCCATCACGGTGGACAGGTAGTACAGGCCGAGGATCATATCCTGGGACGGCATGGTCACGGTGTGGCCGTCTGCCGGCTTCAGGATGTTGTCGGAAGCCATCATCAGCGAGCGGGCCTCAGCCTGGGCTTCGGCGCTCAGCGGCAGGTGGACTGCCATCTGATCGCCGTCGAAGTCGGCGTTGAAGGCGGCGCAGGCCAGCGGCGGCAGGTGGATGGCCTTGCCTTCGACCAGGATCGGCTCGAAGGCCTGGATGCCCAGACGGTGCAGCGTAGGAGCACGGTTCAGCAGCACGGGATGCTCGGAGATGACCTCCTCGAGCACGCCCCACACGGCGGAGTCGCCACGATCCACCAGGCGCTTGGCGCTCTTCATGTTCTGGGCGAAGCCCTGATCCACCAGGCGCTTGATCACGAACGGCTTGAACAGCTCCAGGGCCATCGGCTTGGGCAGGCCGCACTGGTGCATGCGCAGCTCCGGGCCGACCACGATCACGGAACGGCCGGAGTAGTCCACGCGCTTACCCAGCAGGTTCTGACGGAAGCGGCCCTGCTTACCCTTGAGCATGTCGCTCAGGGACTTCAGCGGGCGGTTGGAGGCGCCGGTGACCGGACGGCCGCGGCGGCCGTTGTCGAACAGGGAGTCGACGGCTTCCTGCAGCATGCGCTTCTCGTTGTTGAGCATGATCTCCGGGGCGCCGAGCTCGATGAGTCGCTTCAGACGGTTGTTACGGTTGATCACGCGGCGGTACAGATCGTTCAGATCGGAGGTGGCGAAACGGCCGCCGTCGAGCTGGACCATCGGGCGCAGATCCGGCGGGATGACCGGGATCACGTCGAGCACCATGGCCTCCGGCTTGTTGCCGGTGGTCAGGAAGGCATTGACGACCTTGAGACGCTTGAGCGCCTTGGTCTTCTTCTGCTCGGAGGCGTCCTTGATTTCCTCACGCAGCTGGGCCGCGATGGCTTCGAGGTCGAGGGACTGCAGACGCTTCTTCACGGCTTCCGCACCCATGCAACCGTCGAAGTAGTCCTCGTAGCGGTCCTGCATTTCGCGCCACAGATCCACGTCGTCGACGATGTCGCCGGGCTTGAGCTTCTTGAACTTGTCGAACACGGCGTTCAGACGGGCGATCTGCTCGTCGTAGCGCTGGCGGATGGCCGCCATATCACGTTCGGCGGAGTTGCGCAGCTTGGTCCTTGCCGGGCCCTTGGCTTCGCCGATGGCTTCGAGTTCGGCCAGGTCGGATTCGACCTTCTTGGCACGATCCTCGATGTCGTTGTTGCGGCGCTTCTCGAGGTTGGCGATTTCGTGATCGAACTCGTCCTGCAGGTCGGGCAGATCCTGATGGCGCTGCTCCTCGTTCACGTCGGTGACCATGTAGGAGGCGAAGTAGATGACCTTCTCCAGATCCTTCGGGGTCACGTTGAGCATGTAGCCCAAGCGGGACGGCACACCCTTGAAGAACCAGATGTGGGTCACCGGGGCGGCAAGCTCGATATGGCCCATGCGCTCACGGCGCACACGGCTCTTGGTGACTTCGACGCCGCATCGTTCGCACACGATGCCCTTGAAGCGCACGCGCTTGTACTTGCCGCAGGCGCACTCCCAGTCGCGGGTAGGACCGAAGATCTGTTCGCCGAACAGACCGTCCTTCTCGGGCTTGAGGGTACGGTAGTTGATGGTTTCTGGCTTCTTGACCTCGCCGTGGCTCCAGCCGCGAATATCGTCTGCGGTGGCCAGGCCGATCTTCAGCTTGTCAAATGCGTTGACATCCAGCACTGTGTTTCCTTATCTTCCGTTCGCTATCACTGATATTCGGGCTCGGCGGCAGCCTGGTCTTCCTTGGCGGCCGCGTCGGGGCGGGCGCCGATGTTGAAGCCAAGATCGTCGGATGCGCCGGCCGGGTCGTCGTCCTCGTCCTTCATATCGATGGCAACGCCGTCCGCGTTGAGCACCTCGACGTTCAGGGACAGGGACTGCATTTCCTTCAGGAGCACCTTGAAGGATTCCGGGATGCCTGCAGGCGGCAGGTTCTCGCCCTTAACGATGGCACCGTAGACGCGCACGCGGCCGTCGACGTCATCGGACTTGGTGGTCATCATCTCGTGCAGCGTGTAGGCGGCACCGTAGGCCTCGAGGGCCCACACTTCCATCTCGCCGAAGCGCTGGCCACCGAACTGCGCCTTACCGCCCAGCGGCTGCTGGGTGATCATGGAGTACGGGCCGGTGGAACGTGCGTGGATCTTGTCGTCGACCAGGTGGTGCAGCTTCAGCATGTACATGTAGCCGACGGAGATCGGGCGGAAGAACGGCTCGCCGGTGCGGCCGTCATACAGGGTGGCCTTGCCGTCGGGGCCGACCAGACGGTCGCCGTCACGGTTCGGCAGGGTGGTGGACAGCAGGCCCTTGAGCACGTCCGGCTTGACGCCGTCGAACACCGGGGTGGCGACCGGGGTGTTCGGCTCGGCCTTTTCGGCGCCCTGCGGGATGAGCTTCTTCCATTCGGCTTCCATGTTCGGGTCGAGGGAGATGTCCCAACCGCAGTGGGCGATCCAGCCGAGGTGCAGTTCCAGCACCTGGCCGAGGTTCATTCGAGAAGGCACGCCCAGCGGGTTCAGCATGATGTCGACCGGGGTACCGTCCGCCAGGAACGGCATGTCCTCTTCCGGCAGGATGCGGGAGATGCAGCCCTTGTTGCCGTGGCGGCCGGAGAGCTTATCGCCGACCGTGATCTTACGGTGCTGGGCGATGTAGACGCGGATCATCTGGTTGACGCCGTTGGGCAGCTCGTCGCCGTCCTCCTCGGCATCCTCGCGGGTGATCTCCTTGATGCCGATGACGGTACCGGTCTCGCCGTGGGGCACGCGCAGCGAGGTGTCGCGCACTTCGCGGCTCTTCTCACCGAAGATGGCGCGCAGCAGGCGCTCTTCCGGGGTGAGCTCGGTCTCGCCCTTCGGGGTGACCTTACCGACCAGGATGTCGCCGGCTTCGACCTCGGCGCCGATGCGGATGATGCCGCGCTCGTCGAGGTTGGCCACCGCATCCTCGCCGACGTTCGGCAGGTCTCGGGTGATCTCTTCGGCGCCCAGCTTGGTTTCGCGGGCGTCGATCTCGTACTCCTCGATGTGGATGGAGCTCAGGGTGTCGTCCTGCACGAGGCGCTGGGAGATGATCACAGCATCCTCGTAGTTGTAGCCGTTCCACGGCATGAAGGCGATGAGCAGGTTCTTGCCCAGTGCCAGCTCGCCCTTCTGGATGGCGGGGCCGTCGGCCAGTACGGAACCGGCTTCGACGCGCTCACCGTCGTGGATCAGCGGACGCTGGTTGTAGCAGGTGGTCTGGTTGGAACGCTGGAACTTGGCCAGCTTGTAGGAGCTGGTGGTGCCATCGTCGTTCATCACGCGGATCATGTCGGCGGACACGTAGGTGACCACGCCGTCCTTGTCGGCCTTGATCACGTCGCCGGAATCGTTGGCGGCGCGCCATTCGGAGCCGGTGCCCACCAGCGGGCGCTCGGATTCGATCAGCGGCACGGCCTGACGCTGCATGTTGGTACCCATCAGTGCTCGGTGGCCCTCATCATGCTCCAGGAACGGGATCAGGGAGGCGCCCAGCGAGGTCATCTGACGCGGGGAAACGTCCATGTAGTCGACCTGGCTGACGGGCACATCGACCGCTTCTTCCTCGCCGACTCGGGCAAGGGCGTCGCTGTGGACGAAGTTGTTGTTCTCGTCGAGCTCCTGGTTGGCCTGGGCGATCACGTGGTCGAGATCGCGGTCGGCGGTCATGTACTCGACCTCGTCGGTCACATGGCCGTTGACGACCTTGCGGTACGGGGTCTCGATGAAGCCGAACGGGTTGACGCGGCCGAAGGTTGCCAGCGAACCGATCAGACCAATGTTCGGGCCTTCAGGGGATTCGATCGGGCACATACGGCCGAAGTGGGACGGGTGCACGTCTCGCACTTCCATGGAGGCGCGATCGCGGGACAGGCCGCCGGGGCCCAGTGCGGACAGACGACGCTTGTTGGTCACACCGGACAGCGGGTTGTTCTGGTCCATGAACTGGGACAGCTGGGAGGTGCCGAAGAACTCCTTGATGGTGGCGTTCACCGGGCGGATGTTGATCAGGGACTGCGGGGTGATGGCCTCGGCGTCCTGAGTGGTCATACGCTCGCGCACCACGCGCTCCATACGGCTCAGGCCGGTGCGCAGCTGGTTCTGGATCAGTTCGCCGACCTGGCGGATACGACGGTTGCCGAAGTGGTCGATATCGTCCACGTCGACGCGCAGCTCCACGTCCTCGCCGTTGCGCTTGCCCGGGAAGGTGGCCTTGCCGTCGTGCAGGGTGACGAGGTACTTGATGGTGGCGATGATGTCTTCGCGCGACAGGGAACGGTCGTTCATGTCGGTTTCAAGACCAAGCTTGCGGTTGATCTTGTAGCGGCCGACGCGGGCCAGATCGTAGCGCTTGGTGTTGAAGTAGAAGGAGTCGAGCAGGTTCTTGCCGGCTTCCGGAGTGGCGGTGTCGGCCGGGCGAATCTTGCTGTACATGTCCTTGAGGGCTTCGTCCTGGGTCTGCAGCTTGGTGTTGTCCAGAGCGTCGAGCACCAGCGGGTAGTCCTGGAAGGCCTCGCGGATCTCCTGCTTGGTCATGCCGATGGCCATGAGGAAGACGATGGCGGACTGCTTGCGCTTGCGATCCACGCGAACCTGCGGCTGGTCCTTCTTGTCGATTTCGAACTCAAGCCATGCGCCACGGCTCGGGATGATCTTCGCGCCGAAGACTTCCTTGTCGGAGTTGCGATCCTGCTGACGGTCGAAGTACACGCCGGGGGAACGCACCAGCTGGGACACGATCACTCGCTCGGTGCCGCCGATGATGAAGGTGCCATGCGGAGTCTGCAGCGGGAAATCGCCCATGAACACGGTCTGGGACTTGATTTCGCCGGTTTCGCCGTTTTCGAATTCTGCGTTGACGTACAGCGGTGCGGAGTAGGTGTAGTCCTTCTCCTTGCATTCCTGCACGGTGTGGCGCGGTTCTTCGAAGTACGGGTCGGAGAAGGTCAGGCTCATGGTCTGGGCGAAGTTCTCGATCGGGGAAATCTCGTTGAAAACCTCGTCAAGGCCGGAGACGTGCGGCGTGGTGATGGTGCCGTTCTTCTCGTCCTCTTCCACGCGCTTCTTCCAGCGGTCGGCACCGATCAGCCAATCGAAGCTGTCGGTCTGCACGCCCAGCAGGTAGGGCACATCGATCGGCTCCTTGATGGAGCCGAAGTTCACGCGGTCCGACGCCTTGTGCAGGTCGATGTCATGCTGGTCGGCGCGCGCAATATTGGTATTGGTGTTCGTCTTAGCTGTAGTCGTAGCCAATGGACGTTCCTTATCGCTCGCTCATTCGTATCGATACTTAAATTCCCGGGGAACGCCGGCATGGCCACCATATGCCTATGCGGGCGTTTCATCGTTGTGCGGTATGCCCGCAATATGACATACCTTACGCAAAGTCTTAAGGATAGTCCACGGTATGGACGCAACGGCACGCGCCGGCTGATGGTGTGATTGTATTGTTATTTCACTTCGATGGTGACCGGATCACTGATGACTGTCGCATCGTTCTTCAACGTAAGCTGCCCCACATACGTGCCCTTGTCAATCTTGGGCAGGTCCTTGTCGTCCGCACACTGCTGCCCCGTACGGTTGGTGTTCCATGTGACGGTGCGAATCTTCCTGTCGCCTTTGGCCATGAGGAGCAGATCGCTTTCGGCCGGGCAGGAGTCGGAACGCCAGATGGTGTCGCTGCCCGAGGTGATGGTGAGCACCACCGATGAATCCGATACGTCGATCAGGCAGGATTTGCTGCCGTCATGCGTAATCGTCTCCGTCCATTCAAGAGCACCGCCAACAGCGACTTCGGATGCTTTCGCGGACAACTGCATGTGCACATTCGAAGAGTCGCAGTTCTTGATGCCGGTGGAGCGATGCGGCTGTGGCGTGGCTTGACGGCTGATGTCCACATGGCTTGCGGCGCGGGCGTCCATGTTCTGCCCCACCTCGCTGATGCCACGGCCGATGCTGTACACGCAGAATACGACCAGCGCAACAATCAACACCAATGCGGCACCGACGACGATGCGACGACGACGATACACCGCCTGCTGCTGCTTGCTGACTTTGCGCTTACGATTCCTGACCTGTGCCATAACGTCCCCCAGTCTACCTACTGAGGCAGGCGTAACGAGCCGTCGGGAAGCATCTCGACAAGACCGTCATCATCCAACGAGGCAATGCACGCGTCAAGCTGGATACGGTCCTTCCATAGCCGTTCCGCCTGCTCGCGTTCCAATACCGAGCCCGCCGGCAATTCGCGCAACGCGTTGAGTACCAGCCCACGCACCTGGCGATCCGTACCCTGGAACCGTTGGCGCGGCCGGGTACGCCGCTCCCCCAAGCCTGGCCTGCCATTACGCAGGAACACGCATTGCCCGGCGATCGGGCACCGATCGCACAGCGGCGCCTTGGCGGTGCATACCGTCGCACCGAGTTCCATCACCGACTGGTTCCAAACCACGGCCCCCCTCTCCCCTTCCGGAAGCAGGCGACGCGCCGTCTCGCGCTCCACAGGACTTGCCGCACCGCCGAAGGATTCCTCGCCGCGGAATACACGCGAGATCACACGGCGGATATTGGTATCGATCACGGCGATGCGCTCGCCGAAGGCGAAGCTCATCACCGCGCTGGCGGTGTAATCGCCCACGCCCGGCAAAGCCAGCAGCTCATCATAGGTGTGCGGCAGCTGGTTGTCGTATTGCTCGGCCACGGTGCGTGCGCATTCCTGCAAGCGCAGGGCACGGCGCGGGTAGCCCAGGCGCCCCCAAGCAGTGATGACTTCGGCCTTGGGCGCCCCGGCGAGCGCACGAGCGTCGGGCCAGCGCTCCATCCATGCCGTCCAATATGGCACGACTCGGCTCATCTGTGTCTGTTGGCTCATCACTTCGGAAACAAGGACGCCCCAGTCGCTGGCACGGCCGAAGCGCCACGGCAGGTCACGGGCGGCAGTCTCCCACCATGCGGCCAAGCGCAATGCGATATCAGCCGCGTTAGGGTTCTTGGTGTCGTTCATCATTCCTATTCTTAGCATTCATGACTAACGAAGCAGCAAATCCCGAAGATCAAGTCGAGAAGATGTTCGAATACGGGTATCGCAAGTCCAATTATGGGCCGGACGAGCTGGTGACCGACGCGCACGGCAACCCGATTTCCGTGGTGGACGCCATGCTGAGCGCGAAGGATGCGGCCAAGGCGGAAACCTCCACGCCGCACCTGTGCTACTACTCTCCGCGCATTCCTGGCAACACGGGCTCCGCGATCCGCCTGTGCGCCGTAACCGGCACGATCCTGCACCTGGTGGAACCGTTGGGCTTCAATCTGCGCGACACCAAGCTGCGCCGCGCGGGGCTTGACTACCACGACATGGCTCATGTGGTGCTGCACCCGAATTTCGAGGATCTGGTGGAATCGATGCCCGATTCGCGCATCATCGCCTTCACCGCGCACGCCACCAAGTTGTACACCGACATCGAGTACAAGCCGACCGACATTCTGCTGTTCGGCCCGGAACCGGGCAATATTCCCGATCCGATGGACATTATGGCCGGCCCGCATGTGGCTGAGCAGGTGCGTCTGCCGATGCGCCCGAGCCTGCGTAGCTTGAACCTTACCAACTGTGCTTCCATCGCCATCTACGAAGCCTGGCGCCAAATGGGCTTCAAGGGCGGGGCGTGACGTAGAAGCCCGGTGGGCTTCTGAGTAGCCCCGCCGAGCGAGACCCGATAGGGTCGAGCGAGGAAACATGACAGCCCGGCCGCAAGGCCGGTCAATAATTGCAAACGGAGCGTGACGCAGAAGCCCAGTGGATTCCTTATGCTCCACAATAATCGCGGCGAAAGCAATGCAAACGCTGCTTTCACCGCGATTATTGTTTTCACCATTGCCTCACATTCTCAAGATTCCGTTTTGCCTGGTCGGATGGTCGCGGCGCGTGCGATCCGATGGAGCTCTTCCTCCCAGCGCCCCACGGCCTTGGAACGACGCCCGGGCCGGGCCGCGTCCAGGCACAGCATGACGGCCAGGCCGTCCGGCCGGGGCGCGAGCAGCGCGACCGTCAGGCACGAGCCGTTGCGCGCCTCCCAGCGGCGGGTGAACGGGCCCTCCCCGCACGGCTCGCGCGAGACCGAGCGCGCGGGCCCGTTATCCCCCTCCCAGCGCTCCAGCCACTCGTCCCACGCCTCCCCGCCGTCCGCCTCCGCATCCCACTCCGCCTCGGCCAGGTACAGGGACGCCACGGGATCCCCGCCCCGTCCCGCCCGTTCGAAGGCGAGCAGCACCTCGCCCGCGGCCGACGTGCGCTCCGCGAACCCCTCTCCCGGCCCGGGAAGCAGTACCTCGCCCCCGTCGCACAGTGCGACGCTCCGCGCAACCGGCTCGCGTCCCCCGGCCCGCCTGCCGTGCGCTTTCTTCCACTCGTCGATGGCCGCGTACGCGTCCAGCACCGCCTGTCCGAGCTCCTCGGCGGACGCGCCGGCAGGCACGGTGCCCCGCCACACCTCGTCGTCCACCAGATCACTGGTACGCGGCGGATACGCGCACACGAAATATGGCTTCCCCCTCTCAACGGAAACCTGAAGAAAGTCATTATTACGGGCAAAGGAACGATAGGTCTTGTATTTGGTGTCGTGCCGCCAGCAGTTCTCCTGCTCCTCGAGGCTCAGCTCGAGCGGGCCCGTGCGCTCGATGAACGCGAACGCGTCCAGCAGCGCCCCGCCTATATCCCCGGCCGTCACGTCGGGGCCCCTCAGACTCCTGAAGAACCGGTCGGTGGCCCTATCCATTCCCCAGCACTCCACACAGGGCAGGAACAGGATTCTGTTCCCCTCCCGGTTCACCGATACCGTCATCACGCCCATATCCTTTTCCTTTCCTCCCGTCCAATGATCCTGCACACGATCCGGGGTCCCGCTCGCTCCCCGCCCGTCGTGCGCTTTCTTCCACTCGTCGATGGTCGCGTACGCGTCCAGCACCGCCTGTCCGAGCTCCTCGGCGGACGCGCCGGCAGGCACGGTGCCCCGCCACACCTCGTCGTCCCAATCGTCGCCGATTCTTGGCGGATATGCGTACACCCAATATTCCTTGTCCTTGTAGTTGGTGACCTCGACGAGGTCGTTGTTCCGGACGAACGCCCGATACGTCCTGTATCTGGTGTCGTGCCGCCAGAAGTTCTCCTGCTCCTCGAGGCTCAGCTCGAGCGGGCCCGTGCGCTCGATGAACGCGAACGAGTCCAGCAGCGCCACGCCCACATCCCCGGCCGTCACGCCGGGGCCCTTCAGACTCCGAAAGAACCGGTCCGTCACCCGATTGATGCCCCAGCTCATCACGAACGGGCAGACCAGGAACCTGTCCTTCTCCCTGTTTATGGAGACTATCCTTATCTGGCTCATGTATTTTCCTCCTATTTCGCGATCTTGTACACGATGCGTATGCCCGTGCCGGCATGCTCCCTCTGGAACGCCCTCAGCGCCCCGGCGATATCATTGCCGATGGCGGTGTCCGGGAACACGACCTCCAGCATCTTGGCGAAGTCATTGCCATGCATCGCCTTCCCCGTCTTCCTATTCCCCGGTATCGGCGGTGGCCGCAGGAACGGAAGCTTTATTGGATGCAATCGATCGCTATTTGTGTCCAGCCTGCCCGACGCCTGCGGCCGACTGTCCCTCCATCTCGCATTCCGGACGGCCTTTTTGCATGCAGGTCAATGGTTTGACGGCAGATGCCGCAACGCCCAGCCGCCGCTCCGACGCATTGCCATCGTTTGCACCCAGGGGAGCCCGTCTGCTGTAATCGGATGCGGGCCATGGTTGTGTCGGCCCGTAGGGAAGAGAAAGAGGCATGGGCGCCCGCGTCGTCGCACGCGTCCATGCGATACATGCAGGGGGATGAGGTCCTATGAGGGGTTCCCGTCTGTCATGCGTGCTATGCACGCTGCTTTCGCTGTTCATGGTGATGCCTGCCTCGGTGGCGTCCGCAGCCACCGAAGGAAGCGGCGGGTCCGGCGAGGTGACGATCCATTATCACGACAGCGCCGGCTGGGCGAAGCCGTTCGCGTACATGTACGGCGATGGTGTGCGCTCCGCGTCCTGGCCGGGCGAACGGATGGCGGACGACGGCGACGGCTGATACAGCGTTACCGTGAATGCGCCGCATGGATTGCGCGTGCTGTTCAGCGACAACGGAAAATCGCAGCACCCCGGAACAAACCAACCGGGGTACGAGGTCAATGGCGAAGCCTGGTTCGTGGGGAGCGCGCCGGCACGGGCATACGCATCGTATACAAGATCGCCAAGTGAAAGGACCACATATGGAACCGGACTTGATCCCAGATTCGTGTTGATAGACAAGGAGGGCAGTCGTTTCTTGATTCGCCCATGCGTAGAATCCTGGGGCGTCAATCGGGAGACAGACCGATTCTTCAGGAGCCTGAAGGGCCCCGGCATGACGGCCGGGGACATAGGCGGGGCGGTGCTGGACGCGTTCGCGTTCATCGAGCGCACGGGCCAGCTCGAGCTGAGCCTCGAGGAAAGGAGGAATTCCTGGAGGCATGACACGAGGTACAGGACGCATCGGGCGTTCGTCCGGAACAACGATTTCGTCCGGGTCTCCACCAGTCCCGGCGGCAGGTATCTGGTGTGCGCCTATGCGCCAAGGTCGGGCGGCGACGATCCGGGAGACTCCGTATGGCACGCCATCGTGCCCGCCGGCGCGTCCGCGGGGGAGCTCGGGCGGGGCAGTGATGGACGCGTACGGGGCGATCGACGAGTGGAAGAGGGCGCGCGGCGAGCGGGGAGTGAACAAGGCTCCGGATCGTGTACAGGATTACCAAGTAGAAGGAAAGGAAGCAGATGATATGGGTGTGATGACGGTATCGGTGAACCGGGAGGGGAATAGGCTCCTGCTTCTACCTTATGTGGAGTGTTGGGGCGTTGATCGATTAACGGATCGGTTCTTTGCGAGCCTGAAGGGCCCCGACGTGACGGCCGAGGACGTGGGCGGGGCATTGCTGGACGCGTTCTCGTTCGTCGAGTGCACGGGCCCGCTCGAACTGAACCTCGAGGAGCAGGAGAACTGCTGGCGGCACGACACCAGATACAAGACGTGGAGGGCGTTCGCCCGGAACAACGATTTCGTGGACGTCACCTACTACGAGGATAGGTACTACTGGGTGTGCGCATATCCGCCAAGAATCGGCGACGATTGGGACGACGAGGTGTGGCGGGGCACCGTGCCTGCGGGCGTGTCCGCCCGGGAGCTCGGACAGGCGGTGATGGACGCGTACGCGGCCATCGACGAGTGGAAGAGAACGCACGGCCGGCGGGCCGGAGGGCATGAGCCGGTTGCGCGGAGCGTCGCACTGTGCGATGGGGGCGAGGTACTGCTTCCCGGGCCGGGAGAGGGGTTCGCGGAGCGCACGTCGGCCGCGGGCGAGGTGCTGCTCGCCTTCGAACGGGCGGGACGGGGCGGGGATCCCGTGGCGTCCCTGTACCTGGCCGAGGCGGAGTGGGATGCGGAGGCGGACGGCGGGGAGGCGTGGGACGAGTGGCTGGAGCGCTGGGAGGGGGATAACGGGCCCGCGCGCTCGGTCTCGCGCGAGCCGTGCGGGGAGGGCCCGTTCACCCGCCGCTGGGAGGCGCGCAACGGCTCGTGCCTGACGGTCGCGCTGCTCGCGCCCCGGCCGGACGGCCTGGCCGTCATGCTGTCCCTGGACGCGGCCCGGCCCGGGCGTCGTTCCAAGGCCGTGGGGCGCTGGGAGGAAGAGCTCCATCGGATCGCACGCGCCGCGACCATCCGACCAGGCAAACCCGAAACGGACGAATAAACGCTCCGGCATTAAGACAATACGCAATCGACAGAAAAGCCCGGAGGCGAACACCTCCGGGCTTTAGAGAGAGAAGAGAGAAGAAGAGGATTCAATTATCAGGAACCTTGCGGTTCGGGGCTTTTTGCAGCTGAGACATAGTTAACATCCCCAACCTTCAGGAACCACCATGTTTTTCTGCGAGTTTCCTGTGAATCCACGCTTACAGACGCACGCGAGCAGCCGTGTACCCGAAACCCACATACCCGCCACAATCCGCATGCCCGGAATCTACACTCCCCCGCCAAGCTCGCATCCCACATCCATATGCAAACACAACGGCCCCTCCGCGGAGGGGCCGAAGCAATGCGCTAATGCACGGAATGCTCTAGTTCTTGAAGGAGTGGATCGGTGCCGGAATACGGCCGCCACGGGTCACGAAGGCCTCGCAGCTGGTCTGGTTCACCGGAATGATCGGCGCATAGCCCATCAGACCGCCGAAGTTGGCCATATCGCCCACGCCCTTGCCTTCCACCGGGATCACGCGCACGGCGGTGGTCTTCTGGTTGACCATGCCGATGGCCGCTTCGTCGGCGATGATGCCGGAGATGGTGGCCGCGGTGGTGTCGCCAGGAATGGCGATCATGTCAAGGCCGACGGAGCACACGCAGGTCATGGCCTCAAGCTTCTCGATCTTCAGGCAGCCGTTGGTGGCCGCGTCGATCATGTTCTTGTCTTCGGAGACCGGGATGAACGCGCCGGACAGGCCGCCCACATAGGAGGACGCCATGATGCCGCCCTTCTTCACCTGGTCGTTGAGCATGGCGAGCGCCGCGGTGGTACCCGGGGCACCCACCTGCTCCAAGCCGATCTTCTCCAACACTTCGCCAACGGAATCGCCGACGGCCGGGGTCGGGGCAAGCGACAGGTCGATGATGCCGAACGGCACGCCGAGGCGACGGGACGCCTCCTGGGCCACCAGCTGGCCGACACGCGTGATCTTGAATGCAGTGCGTTTGATGGTTTCGCACAGGAATTCGAAATCCTTGCCCTTGGCCTCGTCCAGCGCACGGGAGACCACGCCCGGGCCGGAAACGCCGACGTTGATCACGGCGTCGCCTTCGGTCACGCCATGGAAGCCGCCCGCCATGAACGGGTTGTCGTCGGGGGCGTTGCAGAACGCCACAAACTTCACGCATCCGTAGGAATCGTTATCAGCGGTGGCGTGCGCGATGTCCTTGATGATATGGCCGAGCAGTTCAACGGAATTCATGTCGATGCCGGTCTTGGTGGAGCCCACGTTCACGGAGGAACACACGATATCGGTTTCGGAAAGCGCCTGCGGCAGGGAACGGATAAGCATCTCCTCGGCCGGGGTCATGGACTTGGACACGAGTGCGGAATAGCCGCCGATCAGGTCGACGCCGACGTTCTTGGCAGCACGGTCGAGCGCGTGCGCGATCTTGACGAAATCCTCGGAGCTCTTGCAGGAGCTTGCGCCGACCAGCGAGATCGGAGTGACGGTGATGCGCTTGTTGACGATCGGGATGCCGTAGTCGCGTTCGATGGCTTGGCCGGTGGATACGAGATCCTTGGCATACGTGGTGATCTTGTTGTAGATGTTCTCGCAGACCTCGTCGACGCTGTCGGCGGCACAGTCCAGCAGGCTGATGCCCATGGTGATGGTGCGCACGTCGAGCTTCTCCTGCTCGATCATCTTGTTGGTCTCGTGGACCTCCATGATATTCAGCATGGTTTTTCCTTACGGTTGCTCGGATTCGAAGGTTCGGTTACTTGCCTGGCCAGCAGCTCAGACGCGGTGCATCTTGGTGAAGATCTCTTCGCGCTGGCAGCGGATGCGCACGCCGATCTCCTCGCCGAGCTTGTCGAGATCGTCGACGACGGTGCCGAATTCTTCGTCGGCGTTGGAGTAGTCCACAATCATCATCATGTTGAAGAAACCGTCGATGATGGTCTGCGAAATGTCGAGTACGTTGACCTTGTGCGCGGAAAGATAGGTGCAGACGCGTGCGATGATGCCGACAGTATCCTGACCGACGACGGTGATGATTGCCTTGTTCATGGAACTCCCTAATCGTTAGGTGCGAATATCCAGTTACCGCCTCGGCGAATTGCCGGGCGTGCCCCCAAGTATAGGAAACGCACGCGCCAAAACACCCCTCTCCCCCGCTTTTCGCATTACATGGTGAGACGCCACACGCGCATGTCAGTAGTCAAACGTTTACCTAGGTCGTCACCGCCCGCGGATTCACCCGCGCTGTGTCGCAACACAACATGACATGCAACATCCGCCGGCAAATTACATCGCAGCGCACATATTGTGCCCATATCTCGCACATATCGTGTACATACCCCTGCATATACGGCAGCGGCCCCGCACCCGCCGTGTCACAAGGAACACGCAGGAACGGGGCCGCCGGATACGGCGCTATGTCTTAGCGCCAAATACCGTTCAATGCACGCGCATCAACCGCATCGATCTTGCCGGACGACGCGATGCGAAGCTCACCGTCGCCATCGGCGCCTTGGAACAGCATGCTTCCTGCCGCCTGACCGCCATTGAGGAACACTTCGACAACATTGCGGTCGAAGAACACCTCCACCTGGCGAACATCGGTGATGCCGCTGTCGAAGTCGACATCCTCCACCGCAGTGCCCTTGGCCACCAGACGCGTCACGCCGTCGGTACGCTGCAGCAGCAGTTCGGTCGGCCTGCCGTCCTGCGGGTTGGCGCCCTTCGCCAGCACCATGATGGCATCGGCATCATCTGCCAGATGCACGTTCGCATAGTATGCGTTGCCGGGAGCCGTCACGACCATATCGTCTCCGTCACCATGCACGGCGAGACGCTCGCCGAGCAGCTCGCGGTACACTTCATCCACCGGCTTGCTGTACAGTCTGCCGTCACGCACGTGCAATTCGCGCGGCAGCGACATCATGCCGTTGGCCAGGCACGGCTGTTCGACACGCATCGCCGGAAAATCGGTGAACCAGCCGAATACGATGCGACGGCCGTTATCGTCGGCGAAGCTTTGCGTGGCGTAATATCCGGTGCCGAAATCGCACCAGTCGCTGGCCTTGACATCCAGTTTCGGACCATTATCGGTGTTCACCAAGTCGCCGGCATACCAACGCACCTGCTGGAAACGTCCCTGCTTGTCGCGGTAGTGCATCAGCGCGCCCACGGCAACGGTCACGCCGTCGACCTGGAACAGGTCCGGGCATTCGTAGGTGCGTGCGATCTGATGACCGAAATCGGCGAGCACCGGTCCTTCGTAGCGCCATGTCACATTGCGCTTGAGCGGTTTCTTCGCGGAGAACAATGTCATGGCGGGAACGGTGGCGTTGTTCGGCTGGTCGACCCCCGGCTTGCCCTGAGGAGAATAAGTGAACCAGCCGCCGGTGTTCTGGGTGCTGATGCCGGGAACCGCGCTATCGGCGGCGTCTGCGCCAAATTCCGATACCGGCAGATTGGTGGCGGTTACCATATAGGCACGATCCGGGTCGAGCGCCTCGCCGCCCATGCCGCATTCAACCTTCGGATCACGGAAGTCATAGCCAAAATCGTCATTCGCACGCAGCGCCACCGGCGATTCCACGCGAACATGCACGCCGTCCTCGCACAGGCAGGTGGTCTGGTATTCGGTGACGGAGGATTCGTCGCCGCGGGTTTCCAGATGACGGGTCAGGTACAGGCGGATGGCGCTTGCCTCGTTGCCGGCGACCGGATTGTCATGTTCGTCCACGGTCACGGCCGAACCGGAGAACGCGCCGCCGACGATACGCTCGTCGGTGTGCAGTTCGGGCTGCGGTTCAAGGAAGACCGGCAGATGAGTCCAATGCACCAGATCACGGCTTACCGCGTGCCCCCAATGCATATTGTCCCAGCCGAAACCATACGGATTGAGCTGGAAGAACAGGTGGTAGCGCCCTTGGAACTGGCACAGGCCGTTCGGATCGTTCATCCAACGTGCGAACGGTTCGAAATGCGCGCCCGAACGCCCGAAACGGTTGTAGATCTGTTCCAGCGTGGGCTGTGCAGGCCAATCGGTGTCGCTTGGATTCAAGTTCACGTAACGAACGCCGTTGTCAAGCAGGTCATCGCATTCGGAAAGGTAGCCGAAGCGTACAACCAGGCCGCTTGCCGCCACGGTGACGGTGGATTTCTGCGGCACCGCAATGGAGAAATGATGCCTGCGTTCGGCGATGGGCATGGTGTGCGCCGCGATTGCGACGCCGTTGCCGTCCGCAACGGTGACGACGGCGTTCCCCTCGCCACAGCGTTCGGCGAACAGATCGAGCTGCCGGTAGCCGCCGGTTTCGATGGAGATGGAATAGGTATTCGACATAGTAGACCCCTCTACACGTGTGAAATGAATATGGAAAATGGATGGAGATACTCAAAGACGCAGTGCCGTCAGGAAACGATCGAATCGCGTTCGATGATGCGGCAACGCAACGGTGTCATCGGACCGTTCTCCGAACGCCTGATCGAATCCTCACTGCGTGCAAGGCTTTCCGTGGCGGCCCCATCGTCGATCATGGCAACCAGCTGATGCACCGCTTCGAAGCCCATTTCGTAGTGAGGAAGCTCCAAGGTGGTCAACGCGGGCTTGAGCACGTCCGTAATGAGCGGCTGGTTGTCGATGCTGATCACGGAAACGTCTGTGCCGATGCCGACCGACCGCTCTCTGGCCGCCTCGTAGATGAAGGTCGCGCGCACATCGTTGAAGCAGAAGATGCCGTCCGGCTTGATCTCGTCGAACACGCGACCGGCTTCCGAAGCGGCGTTTGTGGCCTCTTCCACGTTGACGACCAACTGCTCGTCGAAGGGGATGCCCGCGTCCGCGAGCGCTCGGCGATACCCGGCGAACCGCTCCCCCTGGGCGATAATGGTGATTGAGGAACCGTAGTAAACGATGCGTTTGCAGCCGGCCTGAATCAGCCGATTGGTGGCATCGTACCCTGCCATTTCGTCATCGGGGTAGATCGAGGGAATCTTGCGATTCTCGTCTTCGCCGTCGACGACGACCGTGGGGCTGCCCTCGAGTTCGGCGGGGATCTTCACAACACGGTGGTACATCATGGCATACAGGAAACCGTCCACGCGGTACTGCCGCAGGGCTGCGATCTCCTGGTTCTCCAGTTCCCGATCGTTTCCCGTGTTGACGGTGAGCAGAATATAGCCGAGTTTGCGCGCTGCCTCCTGCGCTCCCACCAGTACGCGCCCGGCATGTGGCGTGGTGGCGATCTCATCGGTGATAAAGCCGAGGGCATACGACCTGCTGGTGCGCAATGTGCGCGCCACGGAGTTCGGCTTGTATCCCATTGATTGGGCCGTTTCGCGCACTCGTTGCGCCACCGCCTTGCTGACGCGATTGCGGTCCTTGTTGTTCAGGACCAACGACACGGTGCAAATGGAGACGCCGGCCTCTTTTGCGATGTCTTTGATCGATATCAATGGTTTTGCCTTGTCTGCTTGGCGGCTTTGTGAAGCGGATTCCATTGTATGCCCGCCTTTCTTTGGCGACACTCTGCCGTTCAGCTTTTCGCGTATCGGATGCCCGGCTGCTCCCGGTCATGGATGTCCATTCCCGGAATCCGGCCGAACGAGTACACGATCCACGCAGTGCAGAACATCGGCAGCGACATGCCGAACACCATGAGCAGACCCGGCCATTGCGCCCAGGCAAGGATCGCCAGCAGTGCGAGTCCGATCTGCAGCAGGGTGCACAGCGGACGGGCCACGATCATGGTCAGCGTTGTGCGGACGATCCACAGCGGACGTTCGTCATAGTTCGCGCGCACCACCCAGACCAGCATGGTGAAGGCCAGCAATACCAGTGCCAGCACGAACAGTATGCCGGAAACCGCCACGTCGAACGTTCCGCGTGCATGCCAGTTCATCATGTAGTAGTCGATGGCGAGCACCACCCAGCATACGGCCAACGGCCAGCCGAAGAGATTCGCCTGCTTGAGCTCGTTTTTCCATGCGCCGTGGAAGATGCCCCATACTTCCTTGGCGCGCATCGACCGATCCTCGGCACGCAGCCACGTGCGGAACGTGGTTTGCGCGGCGGCGCAGGATGGGAAGAATCCCAGCACCACGGCACCCAGCAGTGTGTGCACGAGCATGGCGATGTTCACCACGAAGATCGTGAGCAGCAGACGGCAGAACCGTTCATAGGCCACGGAAAAACGAGCGAGCATGGCGAATCCCTTTCAATCAGCCCTTGACGGCGCCGAGCATGACGCCCTTGTTGAAGTACTTCTGCAGGAACGGGTACAGCACCAGCAGAGGCAGGGTGGAGACGATGATGATGCCGAACTTGATCTGGTCGGCCGCCTGCTGTTGGGCCGCGGCGTTGACGTTCGTACCGGTACCTTGCGCCACCAGCAGCAACTGCTGCAAGACCACCTGCAACGGCTGCTTCGAATCGTCGGTGATGTAGATCAAGCCTGTCATGAAGTCGTTCCAGTGGCCGACGAAGTAGTACAGGCCGATGACGGCGAGGATGGCGGAGCTCAACGGCAGCACGATCTTGAAGAAGTAGCCGAAGTAGCTCAGGCCGTCGATCTGCGCCGCGTCATGCAGCTCCTCCGGAATGGAGGTTTCGAAGAAGGAGCGTGCCACGATCACGTTGTACACGGAGACCGCGCCTGGCAGGATGAACACCCACATGGTGTTGTTGATGCCGAGGGCCTTGTACAGCAAGTAGTTCGGGATCAGGCCACCGCTGACGAACATGGTGACGGTGAACAGGAACATGATGACGCGACGCGGCTTGAATTCGCGGCGGGACAGTGCAAAAGCGCAGGGGATGGTCACGGCCATGTTGACCGCGGTACCGACCACCGAGTAGATGATCGTGTTGAGATAGCCCTGCCAGATGCGATGGTTGGTGAACACCTTCGCATAGCCGGCGAAGGTCACGCCCTTAGGCAGCAGTGACACTTCACCGCCGGCCACGGCGTTCGGATTGGAGAACGACGCGATGACCACGAACCACAGCGGGTAGAGCACTGCGACCACGGTGAATACCAGGAGCAGCACGATGACGAAGTCGACCGCCCAGTCGGCTGGGGTCTTCTTCTGCCGTACATGCTTGTTCCAGGGAATATCGTTCGTATTGCGGGAAACGGCCCCGGTTGTTGTTGCAGACATGATTGCTGCCTCCTAGAAAATGCTCGTATCGGAAACGCGCTTGGCGATCGCGTTCGCGGTGATCAGGAAGACGAAGTTGATCAGGGTGTTGAACAGGCCGATAGCGGTCGAATACGAATACTGGCCGTTAAGAATACCGATCTTGTAGGTGTAGGTCGCGATGACCTCGGTGGCCGGCATGTTCAGCGAGTTCTGCATCAGGTAGATCTTGTCGAAGCCCACGTTCAGCACGGAACCCATGTTCATGATGAGCAGGATCGCACAGGTCGGCATGATGGCCGGCAGGTCGACGTAGCGGATCAGCTGCAGACGACCGGCGCCATCGATCTTCGCGGCCTCGTACAGCGAGGTGTCCACGCCGGCGAGCGCGGCCAGGTAGATGATGGAGTTCCAGCCGACGTGCTGCCAGACTTCGGAGATCCAGTAGACGGCGGTGATGGCGCTGGTGGAGCCCATCAGCGATTCGTCACCGAAGAAGCGGCCCAGGATGCCGGAGCCCGGGGACAGGAAGATGTTCAGCATCGAGACGATGACCACCACGGAGATGAAGTGCGGCATGTAGGTGATGGTCTGCACGAAGCCCTTGATCTTCTTCGAGCCGATCTGGTTGATGAGCAGGGCCAGAATGATCGGGAAGATGAAGCCCATGACCAGCGTCCACAGGGAGATGCGGACGGTGTTGGTCATGATCTCGCCGAAGAGCGGGTTATGGAAGAATTCGTTGAAATATTTGAGCCCTACGAACTTGCCGCCGGTCAGGCCCTTGGTCGGGTCGAACTCGCGGAAGGCAAGCTGGATGCCCCACATCGGCACGTAGGCGAACAGGCCTACGAAGAACAGGGCGGGAGCGGTGAGGATCCACAACTGCCAGTAGCGGCGGAAGTGGTCGGCGATACGGTCGAACAGACCGGGCTTATTGCGTGCCGCCGCTGCGTTGACGCTTCCGGTCTGTAGCGCGGCGCCTTTCGATGATTGCATTGCAGGCATATCGAAACTCCAATGATTGTTTGGCAAACAAAGGCAGGGTTTGCCGATTGATTCCAAAAAGGGATTAAAAAAATCGTTCCGCAAACCCTGCCTGATTAACTATGGCTACTTGGTGTACTTGTCGTACCACTTCTGCCAAATCTTGATGTTGGCGTCCAGGCCGAGCGTCGGCTCACTGACCTTCTTCACGTAGGAATCCCATTCCTTGTCGACGCCGCCCTTCTGAACCCACTTGGCGATCTGATTGTTCGCGTAGTTGGAGATGGCGGTGTTGTTGTTCTGCAGGGTGTTGGAATCCTCGGTGTCGGGGCGCACGTAGACCGGCACGACGTCCTTGATGCCGTCGACGCGGTTGCGTGCTTCACGTACGGCCAGATCGGATGCGGTGACCTGATCGGCGTTGGTGTCGTTGACCATCTTCACGTCGTCGCGGATCCAGCCGCCGAAACGATCTTGCAATGCGATGGCACGGGTGTCAGGATATTCGGCGTAGGCTTTAGCCTTGTCGATGGTGTACTGGTGGTCACCGTCATCGGAGACGATATCCGGAATAGAGCCGAAGAATCCAGCCACGGAAAGCTTCTCGCCGTACATGGCGTTGATCACCTTGTAGATGGCGTCCTGGTTGGCGGCGTTCGGATTGACGGTCAGGCCGGAACCGGAGTAGGCCCAGCGTGCGGCGTCCTGGGAGTAATCCCACTTGACCTGGGAGTCAGGGGTGGAGGCGTCCTTCTTCAGCGGCGGCAGGGTGACGTACTGATCGCTAAGCGCGTTGCCGTACTCGGAGTAGTTGGACCAGCCGAAGGAGACACCGGTGCGTGCGGTCTTGCCGTCGCTGACGGTCTGCGAACTGTACTGGGAATCATCGCGGGTGAGCACGTCCTTCGGGATGAGCCCCTGGGCCATCAGCTCGTGCAGGTAGGAGACGACGTCTTTGAGCGCTTCGGAGGTGTAGTAGCTCTTGACCTTGCCGTTGTCCACATAGTAGCCCTGCTCGGATGCGCCACCGCCCATGAAGGAGGTGACCACGCCTTCGGAGTTCATCAGGGTCAGCGGGCTCCACAGGCCGAAGCCGACGCTGCGGATGTTCATCGGGATCTCATCGGCCTTGCCATTGCCGTTCGGATCGTCGCTCTTGAAGGCCTTGAGCACGTTCTCGAGCTCGTCCCAGGTGGTCGGCGTCTGGAGGCCCAGTTTGTCCAGCCAGGTCTTGTTGATGAACATGTGGGTGCCGGAGACCTCGTAGCCTTTGCCTCGATCGGAGGGCAGCATGGCGATCTTCGTGCCGTCGGTGACGTACTTTTCGGCGCCCTTGTTGTTCTTGAGGAACTTCTTGACGTTCGGCATCTTATCCAGATGCGGCTTCAGATCCTCGAAGTAGGTGCTGTACTTGGCCGCGTCGACCATGCTGAACAGGCTCAGGCCGATGTCGGGGAATTCGCCGGCGGCCATCTTGGCGCTCTTCTGCTGGTCCCAAGCATTGTCGGCGACTTCCTGCCACTTGATGGTGCAGTCGCAGGCGGCTTCCAGATCCTTGGAGTACTGAGTGTCCTGCATGGGGTGGTCGGTTACGTTACGACGGACAAGAATATTGACGATCGGCTTGCCGTTCTCGTCGGTGGTAGCCTGCTTGTTGCCGCATGCGGTCAAAGCGCCGGCCAGAGTTGCGACGGCTGCGACGGCTGCGATCAGGCGTACACTCCTTCGTGCCATGATATTCCTTCTTCCTTAATATTCCTCCCGCATCGGGTACGCCCCGACGCGAACCTCAAGATCACGTGCGTTGTGCTCTTGCTGTGGTTAACACCGTAAATCGTTAATCGTTTAATGTCAAACGTTAAACGATTATTCCAACTGTTAGCGCTCTCATAACGTCATTTCCGCCACATCATGCAAACGTAGGCATCGGCACCGCCCCGCCATTTCCGCCCTCAATTGCCGCAAAACCCAATCACGACACGCCGTTAATGGTTTGATGCTCATCACCGGCACATTCATATATCGTCATCCATGCATAACTATCGGCACACCATACGATTCCGTCATTCCAACCGATTGCTCCGCAGTTGCCCGATTCGGCGGAACCGGCCGACTCTCCCCTGTTCATGCCCGCACGAATGGCCGATTCCCCCGAAAAGGACACCGCTGCACAGGCTCCGCCTCCGGCCTGTCGCACTATGCGACGATCGGCATAGGTTCGGATACGCCCACAACGTATAACTGTGCCCAGCAGCATATAAAAAAGCGTCGGGCGCATATCCACATGCACCCGACGCCATAATCACGGTCACAGCCGCGGCGGCCGCGACCGCAGACCTACGGGAAGCCCCTACCGCTGCTCGCGGCCCTCCTTTAGGAAGAAGGAGAACATGAATACGATCACGACCAGAACCAGGCCGAACACATAGCCGTACCGGGAACCGGCAACGAAGCTCTGCGCCTCGCTCGCCCCGGACCCCATGCCCAGCAGGCAGGTGGCCACGGCGGTGCCGATGGCGCCGCACACCTGTTGCATGGTGTTGAGAATCGTGGAGCCGTCGGCGGCGAGCTCGCGCGGCAGACCCTTCAATGCCGCGGACTGCGCGGACTGCTGCATCAGCGGAATGCCGATCATGAACACCACGTGCGCCAGCACGAAGAACGCAGGAGCGGTGGTGACGCCGATAACCAGGAACAGCACGGAGCCGATGATGGCCACCACGGCGCCGGCACGCACCAGCGGGCGTGCGCCGACCTTGTCGTACATGCGGCCGGTGGCGAACGAGCAGATGGCGTTGATCACGCCGCCCGCAAGCATCAGCATGCCGGCGACGGACGAGTTAAGCCCCAGGCCACGCTGCAGTTCCTGCGGGGCAAGATACATGATCGCCAACGTGCAGGCGAAGGAGCAGGTGACCATCAGCGCCGGGGTACGGAAGGATGCGATGCCCAACGCACGCAGATCCAGCACCGGATTGTCGATGTGCAGCTGGCGGTACGCGTAGAACGCGACGACCACGATGCCGACGACCAGCAGCACGACCACCAGCGCGGAGAAGCCCATATCGGCCACCAGGCTCACGCCGGCAACCAGGCAGCCGAAACCGATCACCGATGCGACGACGGATAGGATGTCGACCTTCGGGCGGGTCGTTTCGATCGGGGTGACGAAGAAGGCCGCGGTGCACACAATGGCAACGAGCGCCACAACGGCGAACAGCACGAAGATCGCACGCCAGGAGAACGCGCCGATCAGAATGCCGGACAGGGTCGGGCCGATCACCGGCGCGAACATGATCACCAGACCGGCCACACCGTTGGCGGCGCCGATCACGAACGGCGGGAACACGCGCATGATCGCGGCATACATGGTCGGCAGCACAATGCCGGTGCCGATGCCCTGGATGATTCGACCGGCCAGCACCAGTGCGAATACCGGAGCGCATGCGGACAGCGCGGAGCCGACGGCGAAGCAGACCAATGCGAACAGCACCAGCGTCTTGGCCTTGATCCACTTGAGCAGGAATCCGACACACGGCAGCACCACGCCGATGGCGAGCATGTAGCCGACAACCATCCACTGCGCGGTGCCGGTGGTGATGCCGAACGCATCGCACAGGTCGGGCAGGGCTATGTTCATGGACGTTTCGGACAGCATGCCCAGAAACGCGCCGATGTACAGGCCAAGCATCACCTTATGCGGATGCTTGAATTGGGGTTGATCATGATTCGATGGAGCGTGTTGCGTTGCTGCGCTTTGTGACACGGTTTCCCTTCATCTTTCTTTTCGTCTTATCTCAATGGTTCTTTCGCCCGAGCCGTCCAGTCACCGCATTGCGCATCTGCATGTGGTTGCACGCCGGCATGCAAAAGCCCGGATCGCCATATGCGGATCCGGGCCTCACTGCCTGTTCTCAGGGCAAAGAAAAACCGCACGGCACACACCTCGTATATCGGCTATGCCATGCGGTTTTGGAAAACAGTGGTCAACCTATCACGGATACACATTCCTCGTAAGCCAGCCGGGCGTGTCGCACCTATCGGTGATCCACGGATCACCAACCGCAAGACTCGCGCCGCACCCGGCGCGGCGGCGAAAAGTCATTTACAGTGGAGTCATGAGAAGCATCATCACGCGAGCATTGACGCTAATCGACCACGTGTTCGTGTTCTGGAACAATTCGTTTCCCGGAAGCGTCATCAATCGTTTCGCCAGGCGCAACGGCGGAACATTGTCCAACGGCATGGCTTACAACCTGCTGTTCGCGTTCTTCTCCGGCATCTGGACGGTATTCGCCGTCGTCACGCTGTTCTTCACCAAGAACACCACGCTGCTCGATTGGTTCATCTCCACTCTTGAACGCACTATTCCAGGGCTGAGCATCACCGATTCGATGGTGGATGGAATCTCGTCGACCATGACCTGGACCGGTGTACTGACGTTCTGCATCTTCATATGGAAGGTGCTGTGCTGTCTTGATGCGTGGCGCAACGCCGCCTGGACGATGATGGATCGCCCCAAGCCTTTCTTCGACCCGGTCCAGATACGATTCTTCGACGCCGTTGCCTTCATTCTAGTGGCGCTGATGTTCGTCGTCTCCAGTATCGCCGGCGTAATTTCGGGCGGCATTGTACGCCGCATCGTCAATCTGCTTCACGATCTCGCCATGCTGCCGGAATCCAACACCACGCTTGCGAATTCGATGCTGCTTGATCTTTCCGGCTTTCTCATCGGTCTGGTGTTCAATATTCTGCTTATGGCGCTGATGTTCTGTTTCGTGGCCCGCATCCGATGCGACAAGCGTCTTACCGTATTCGTCTGTTTGATCGGCGGCCTGGTGATTTCCATACTTCAGCTGCTGGGAAGCCGCCTGCTGGGAGGTGCGACGTCGAATCCGTTGATGGCCCCGTTCAGCGTGTTCATCGGTGTGCTGATCTGGTTCAGCTTCATCGCCCAGATCCTGATGTATTGCGCCGCGTTCATCGGTCAGGCGCAGTCAATGTTCGACGAACGCGAGGCGGAGAAGACGGAGCTTCAATCCATTGCACGCAGCATGCTTCCGGCTAACGATCCTTCCACCGAGCGGCAATCGGATCGTTAGTCTCGCCGGGCACTCGCGTCAAGGCCGGTTTCAGGCAGCGTTTTCCTCGGTTTCGGGCTCGATCTGCTTGGCCAGCACCAGTTCGCGTACGAGTTCACGTGTTTTTGCCGCCGTATCGGCGTCGAGACCATCATCGGTGATCACGGTGTCCACCTGTTCGAATCTGGCGAACAACGACAGCGACGTGCAGCTCCACTTCGTGTGGTCGGTCAGAATGATCGTACGGTCGGCGATGTCCATCATCGCCATATCGGTGGCGGCCTCAAGCGAGTTCGGCATGAGGAAGCCTCTGGGGATCGATACGGAGTGGGTGCCCAGAAATACGGTGTTCACGCGCAGTGAAGCGATCACCTTGTCGGCGATGGGTCCGACCAGCGAATTGGAGCGGGTGATCACGCCACCGGTGACGATGACTTCAACATCCTTGGACTCCAATGCCTGCACGAGTTCCGCGACGGGAATCGAGTTGGTGAGAATGGTGATGCCGCTGGCCTGCTGGCTTTCCAGCAAGTGTTGGGCGAATACGTATGCCGTGGTGCCGCCGCCGATGGCGATCACATCGCCTGGCGACACATAGCTCACGGCTTTTTGCGCGATGGCGTCCTTCAGCCCGATGTCCATCTGCGATTTGACGGAGAACAGGGGTTCGCTCAGCAGTGTGCTGGTGGTGACGGCACCACCATGCACACGTTTGAGCAGTCCTTTGTCCGCCAGTTCCGCGATGTCGCGTCTGATAGTCATCGCGGATACGCCAAGCTCCTTACTCAGCGCCGTTATACGAACGGCACCACGGGTACGTAGTCGGCTGAGAATCAGGTGTTGACGTTGCGACGAAATCATGTGCACATTATCGCACGCAACACACCATTAATCAAAACAGCATGTGCGATTTCATGTCGGATTATGTGCAGTTCTCAGTTCATTGTCCGTTTACAGGTCAACGCCCACGGCATCAGCCACATGCTCAAAACCGTCACGCTTCAGCAACTGGGCAAGACCGCGCTTCAGCACGGTGATCTGCTGCGGGCCACGGTACATCAGCGACGAAATGAACATCACCAGATCGGCACCCGCGCGAATCTTCGCATAGGCCTGTTCCGGTGTGAACACGCCGCCGATGCCGGCAATTGCGAAACGATCACCGTAAGTGCGGCGGACCTGGGCGATCAACGCTTCGGAGGCACGCGTGCATGGGCCGCCGGAAAGGCCGCCCTCCCATTCACGCGGAATATCGAGTCCGGTACGGTCCTTCTGCAGATTCGCCAGCGAAACGCCCTGCACGTTATGTTCAGCAAGCACGTCAAGCAGTTCATGCAATTCGCCCCACGGCTTGTTCAGCGGCAGCTTCACCAGCGTGGGCTGTGGGCGGTCGATGCCGTCCAGCGCGGCGAACAGGCGATCGAGGTTCTCCGGGGTCTGCGTGAACGGCTCACCTGCCGTGGTGTTCGGGCAGGAGACGTTCACCTCCACCATGGCGGTACGGCCAGCCGCACGACGCATCGACATGCAGTAATCCTCGATGCCTTCGTCCAAGTCGCCGACCTTGTCGTCGTTGGTGCGGGCGATCGATACGGAAACCTGCATGTCGCGTGCGTTCGTCCACGCCTGTTCCGCGCGATCGATCACCTTATCGGAACCGATATTGGCCAAGCCGACATGAACCATCATCGAATCGTATTCGGGCAGGCGGTGGAACCACGGCTTGGGATTGCCGGCGCACGGGCGCGACGTGGTGGACCCCACGGTTTCGAAGCCGAACCCGGCGTTGTCGAGCAGCACCGGCATCTCGCAATTCTTGTCAAGGCCTGCGGAAAGGCCGAGCGGATTGGCGAATTCCACGCCCATAACCTCGGTTTCCAGTACCGGATCGGTGTAGTTGAGCATCTCGCGGCACGCCCACATCAGCGGCGGTACGCGCTTGGCCACCTTGCAGAACGTGATCATGCGGTCATGCGCCTCATCCGGCGGCACGTTGAACACGAAATTCGGCTTGATGATGTTCTTGTAGCCGAACGTGAACAGGTCGGTAGTGGCCTTGTTCACGGCATCATGCCAGAAACTCTCGGAAACGTAGCTCATAATCGTCCTTTCGCAATGCAATGGCACACGTCAGTGTACGCCACAAATCAGTAAGCCCCGCGCACGTACTGCATCGGGTAGGGAGCCTGGTTCTTCGCCAACCCGAGCTTATGCGCGGCACGCAACGGCCAATACGGATCCCTCAACGCGGCACGGCCAATCTCCACGGCATCCGCCTCGCCCTTCTCCACGATACGCTCCGCCTGCTTGGGCTTGGTGATAAGCCCCACCGCAGTAACCGGCACCTGCGCACGGGCCCGCACCTGCCGAGCAAACGGCACCTGGTATTTCGGGCTGACCGGCACGGAAACGCCGGAGACGATGCCGCCGGTGGACACATCCACCAGATCGACGGCATGCTCCTTCAGTACCTGGGCCAGCCGCACGGTCTGGTCGAGATCCCAGCCGCCGGCCGCCCAATCGGTTGCGGAGACGCGCACCAACAACGGCATGTCTTCCGGGATCATGCTGCGAACCGCGTCCACCGTTTCCACCAGGAAGCGGATACGCCCCTCGAACCCGCCACCGTATTCGTCGTCGCGCACGTTGCTCAGCGGGTCGAGGAACTGCGAGATGAGGTAGCCGTGCGCGGCATGAATCTCAATCGCCTGGAAGCCTGCCTCCACCGCACGGCGCGCGGCCGCCGCGAACGCCCAGGTGATGCCGTGAATCTCATCCACGCTCAATGCGCGGGGCATGGCATACCGCCCATAGGCGATCTCACTTGGAGCCACGGTGGGCCAACCGCCGTCCTCGGCGGGCACGGTATTGGCGATATAGCCAAGCCCGGAGCAACCGGTCGACCCTTTGCGCCCGGCATGATTGAGCTGGATGGCAGCCACCGCCCCGGCCTGCTTGATGCCGTCCGCAATCCAACGCCAGGCGTCGATCTGCTCGTCCTCCCACAATCCTGTATCGAACGGCGAGATACGACCTTCGGGGCATACGGCCGTCGCTTCGGCGATAACCATGCCGAAGCCACCCAAAGCGCGCGACACATAATGCTGGTAATGGAACTGCGTCGGGCGGCCGTCACGCTCGAACACGGAATACATGTCCATCGGCGGCAGCCAGATGCGGTTGCGCACGGTCAGCCCGCGCAATGTCATCGGCTCGAACAGTGCCGGGAAGTCGCTATGCTTGCTCTTCTTCATCTTCTTGCCCTTGGCGCTCCTGCCGTCAGTACGCTTCGACTTGGCGTTTTTACCCTTACCGGAATTATTACCGGCTTCCCTGCCTGCGTTCACCGGTTCTCCTTCGATGCGCTTCAACGATTCCTTCTGGCGATCGGAGCCTCCAAAACCGCGGAAATCGAAATCCAACTCCTCTGCCATGCGCCCTCCTTGCCATGTGCGACGGTCCGCACCCATTCTAACGTATGGCCCACATACGGGTTTCGCCCGCCATGCGCTGCATGACGGGCGAAACCCTATAGCCGGGAAGGAACCACCGAACCTTACGAGCGCTAGTTCGTGGTGTTGGCGTTGGTATTGGTATTGGTGTTCCCGGTGGCGCCGTTATTGGTCGTCGTACCGTTATTGGTCGTCGTGCCGTTGGTCGTACTTCTGTTGGTGTACGTGGTGGTGCCGGACGACACGCTGGTGCCGGTCTTCGAACCGGTACCTGTCATGTACTTCGGGTCGGCATCGCCGTAGTTGTTGTCGATCGGGATGTTCGCGGAATCGAGGTAGGTCTGCATGAACTTCTTCCATGCCGGTTCCGCGATGTACATGCCGTACCATGTCGGGCGGGTCACGCCGTTGATCGTCTTGTAGTTGAACGACTGCGGGCTTTCCGCGTTGCCGACGCCCACGAATGTCGCGACCTGCGGCACGAAGCCGGCCGTCAGCATGTAGGTGTCCTCGTTGGTACCCGTTTTGGCGAAGGTCTTGCGGTTATTCGCCAATTGGGCGTCCACCACGTTGCCGCCGGCCGTGGTCACGCCCTGATTGATCGCGTATGCAGCGGTCTGGGCGATCTTCGGATCGATGGCCTGATGGCAGTTCGCGGAGGGGACCTTGTAGGACTTGCCGCGCTGGCTGGTCATTTCGGTGATGGCGATCGGAGTGCATTCCACGCCGTTCGCCGCGATGGTGGCGTACACGTTCGCCATGGTCAGCGGAGATGCCTGCACCGAGCCGATGGTCATAGGAGCCTGGAACGAGTTCGAATCATACACGTCCTCCTTGCCCTGGATGGAATTGTGGTAGCCCATGGACTTCGCCGCATCCGCAATGGAGCATAGGCCGATCTGCTGGGCCATCGCGCCTTGGGTGGTGTTATGCGACATGACCAAGCCCTGCAGCGGGCTTTCATTCGCCACCGTGCCGCCACCAGAGTTCTGCACGGACCATGTTCCGGCGAATCCATAGCCGTTGCAGCTGAAGCTGGCGATGTTGTAGGACGTGGAAGTCCTCAATACCTGGTTGATCGGCTTGCCGTTCTGCATCCAAGCGACCAGGTTGATCGGCTTCCATGTCGAACCGACCTGGAAGCCCCAGCCGCCGCCGTCCGCTTCGTCAACGGCATAATTCACCGCGGTACGGGTGGAATCCGTCTGCGCACGGTCGGTAGCGTCATAGATGCGGTTCAAGCCGAATCCAAGCACTTCGCCGGTACCTGGTTTGATGGCCGCAATCGCCACTTCGAAGCCGGAGGGATCGTCCGGCGGAATGGTTTCACGCGCCGCGTTCATGGCTGCCGTATTCGCCTTCACATCCATGGTGGTGACGATGCGCAGACCGCCTTCCTTCAGCAGCTTGTTGCGTTCGGCTTCGGTGGCACCGAACTCCTTGTTCTTCAGAATCTGGCGGGTCACGTAATCGCAGAAGAACGCCGCATCACCGGCCACCTGGCAGCCGGAATCGACATTCTGAATATCCAGCATGTCTTTGAGGGGAACGCTCTGAGCCTCATCATGCTGCTTTTGGCTGATGTACCCTTCCTGCAGCATCAGGTCGAGCACGATATCGCGCTGATTCTGCGCCTCTTTCAGATTGCCGTCTTCGGAGGGATCGTACTTCGCCGGGTTCTTTGTGATGGCGGCGATGGTCGCGGCCTGGCCGATGGTCAGTTTCGCCGCGGTGGTGTTGAAATACCGTTTCGCGGCGCTTTCCACACCATACAGATTGTGGTTTCCGAACTGGGCGATGTTCAGATAGCCCTGCAGAATCTCATACTTGGTGTATTTCTTTTCCATCTGCACGGCGATGAGCATCTCACGCACCTTACGCGCGATGGTCTGCTCGGAGGCATGGTATTGGGCGATGGAATCGCCACTTTCTCGCGCCTGCATGGACAGCACGTTCTTCACGTACTGCTGGGTGAGCGAGGAACCGCCCTGCATGCTGCCCTTCTTGATGAAGGTCTGCACGAAGGCACGCATCACGCCTTGGATGTCAACGCCATGGTGCTGGAAGAATCGACGATCCTCTCGGGCCACCACGGCCTGACGCATGGGTTTGGAGATTTTCTTCAGTGGTACGACGGTACGGTTGTCTGCATAGAATTCGGCTATTTTCGTCGTGCCGTCGGAAGCATACATCACGGACTTCTGCGGCAGGGACGTCACATCAAAATCAACGCCTTCGACTTTCAGGGAAGGCACCACGGCTTTGGTCGTCTCGTTCGCCAGAAAAACACCAGGGGCGAACAGCGCGGCCACGACTACACCGCCGCCCAGGCACAGCATTACATAGGTCAGCAGCAATGAGAGCACGCGACGGAGTGTCAGGGAGTTCTTTTTCGGCATGGTGCCCATACTATAGGGGCGACTGTACCGCTTCACCGCGCATAAGCGTGAACTCGCGGCGTCGTGGTGGAACATGCACGCAACTTACATATTTGCCGCGCAATGCGCATATTCCAACGCTCAGCACCTATTCAGGCATCTCACAACCGGCTGTTCGCAAACCTCTCTTCGCGCGGCTGCGAAGCGTTATCTGCGCGAACGCCTGATCAGCATACCGGGCTGGTAGATCACAATGGACCGTCCATCGCGTGCGATCCAACCTCGATTCGCAAAATCCATCAGCGCCTTGTTCACCGTTTCACGACTCGATCCGACCAGCTGCGCCAGCTCCTCCTGGGTCAGGTCGTGAGGCACCTTCACCCCCGCTTCGATCGGTTCGCCGAACCGTGAGGCAAGATTGATCAGCGTCTTGGCCAGACGGGCCGGAACATCCATGAACACCAGATCGGAGATGCGCTCATTGTTATCCCGCATTCTGCCGGCCATTACCTGCAGCATATCCACCGCGACCTTGGGATGCTCGTCAAGCCAATGGAACAGCACCTCGCGTTCCAGCCACACCACCTGGGTTCCGTCGTGCATGGCGAGCGCCGATGCGGTGCGAGGCCCGCCTTTGGGGTCGAACACCGGAATCTCGCCGAGCATCTCGCCCGGCGCATGGATGGACAGCAGCTGCACACGGTGATCCGCCGACTCCCTGATAAGTTTGACCCGGCCGGATTCCAGAAGATACATGCGATGATCTGTCGATCCTTGGCGGAAGATCACATCGCCCCTGTTGTACACCCCCTGGTTGAGATATTCGATCAGTTCACCGGCCTGTTCCGGAGACACCTGCTTGAACAACGCGGTGTGGAACAGAATATTCTCCTGCTCTGGCATTGCGTTCGGCTTATCCGACACTGTGCACCCTTTCCGTAAAACCGCCTATGGTCAGACGGCGTCACAACCGCTCGTCATATTCTAGCGCGTGCTTCGGCGGCTTTCTCGAATACCCGCTTTTCCGTCGCCGGTATCCGTCATTATGCGATCGCGCATGGCTTACCGTATGAATGCGCGAATCGATTCCATCAGATATTCGACAAGCGCGTCACGGCTCATTCCCGTCTGCCGTTTCAACGGGTCGACGCGTTTGACCGCGGATCGCACGGCCTTGTCCCGCATCTTTTCGCGCGAAGTGTTCAGCACACGCCCCATCGCCTCGGCATCGATGTCATAGGCGAGTGTCACGTGGTGGAGCACCGCGCCGGCCGCTGCCCCATTGCCGCCGTGCGGCGCGGGGAATCTGCGCTGCGCCGCACCGCCGATCTTGCCATATTGCGAGGAGATGTCGTTCAACCCGGAAAAACCGGCGTCAAGCCCAAGCCCACGCAGCGCATGGATGAGCCAGTAGTCGCACAGCTGGTACGACCGGGCGATGCTGACACCGCTTACGAATTCCAACGGCGCATACAGCGAATAGGTGATGGTGTTGCCAGGCTCGATGAACATCGCGCCGCCGCCCGTGCAACGCCGGACCACCTGCATCCCCTGTGCCCGCGCCACGCTTTCATGCACTTCGTCGCGTATGGATTGGAATCGCCCCACCACCACGCATGGCGCGGCCCACTGCCAGAAGCGGATGACGGGCCTGCGCTCCCCCGCCGCAACCTCACGGGCCCAACGCATATCGGCGTCCATCTGCTCGGCTGGCGTGCGTGGCCTGTCAAGTACTACATCCGGGCATAGATCGCGCCAGCGCTGCAGCCACTGCTCCTGCTGGTCCGATGACGTGGTTCGGCTGATCTGCGCGGAGGACTGCAGCGATACGGAAGACTGCGATTGCGCAGCGGTCGGTTTGATTGTGCTGTCCGGATCGACGGAATCGAACGCCCGCATGAATGCCGTGGCGATGGCGCCGACGCCAGTCCCCACCAGTCGAATAGTCGGATGGTCGTCGAGTACCGCGGCCAACGAATGTTCCACACGCCGTTCCACAGTGAGGTTCCGACCGTTATCGGCATCGGTGCCGCCATTCATGAGGCAAGCGCACCGTTCCAGCTGTCGTTCCATGGCACTGACAACAGTCAGGGTTTCGGCGTCATCGCCATCGATGAAGAAATCGCCGTCCACATGGCAGTGCCATCGGCCGGTCCCGTCATGCGTCACGCGAACCCCGACGAGCTTGCCGCCGGGGGTTTTATACTCTCCTCGCATATGTTCAGCCTAGCAAGGTGGCGCCGGAGTTAATCCGAAAGCTCAAATCCCTTGGCGTCCCTATGCCAGTTCGACCCGTATGTGGAGCATAGGATGAGAATGCTTTCGATCAGGCCCCAGACCCACGCGACGACGGGGCCGAGACCGAACAGCACCCAGCCGACCAGTGTCAGCAGCAGCTGGGCCACCGCCTTGCCTGTGTAGCCCAGGTAGAAGTTGTGCACGCCAAGCGCGCCGAGGAAGATGCCCAGCAGTCCTGCTGCCAGCTTGGATTTCGGCTGCGGGTAATATGCAGGCTGCTGCGGTTGCGGCTGATAGCCCGGCATCTGCCGGTATGCCTGCTGGTCATAGCCGAATTGACCGTACTGCTGGGAATAGCCCGGCTGAGGCTGACCGTATTGTGCTTGGCCATATTGAGGCCGGGACTGACCGTACTGCGGCTGACCGTATTGGGGCTGGGATTGGCCGTATTGGGGCTGTTCATATTGAGTCTGCCCATACTGCGGCTGGGGAGCCTGTCCATACGGCTGCTCCTGCCGCGGGTCATACGACTGATACTGCATGTACTGCTGTGATGATGGGATCTGGCCGCTCTGAGGATTCCCTGCTTCCTGAGATTGCCGGGGCTCCTCGGCGTTCCCCCCATCATACGGAATCTGACTGTTCGGATCGTTGAAATCGTTCATGACCTGAATATAGCATCCGGCATCTTTCTATAAGCGAATCGTGCGCACCGTTCATGCCATAGCGGTTCGCAATGGCGCCGCACAATATAAAAGCCTGTGGCGCAACACACCATATCGTGCGTTGCGCCACAGGCTCATGCCACTAACGATGGCTCACATGCGGGCGAGAATGTCGCGACCCACTTCGTCGGTGGAGCGTGTGGTGGAACCGAGCTCTTCGATGTCGGCCTCCACAGCGGCATGGATCCTCTTGGCGGCATCGTCGAAGCCGAGATGCTCAAGCAGCATGGCGGCGGACAGAATGGCCGCGGTCGGGTTGGCCTTGTTCTGGCCGGCGATGTCCGGTGCGGAACCATGGATCGGTTCGAACATGGACGGATACTCGTTGGACGCGTTGATGCAGCCGGATGCCGAGTAGCCGACGCCGCCAACCACGGCACCGGCCTCGTCGGTGATGATGTCGCCGAACAGATTGTCGGTCAGGATCACGTCGAAGCGGGACGGGTTGGACACCATGAAGATGGTGGTCGCGTCGATGTGCAGATAATCGTGGGAAACCTCCGGGTATTCCTCGGCCACCTTGTCCACGATGCGCTGCCACATGTCGCCGGCGTTGACCAGCACGTTCTTCTTATGCACCAGGGTCACGTGCTTCCTGCGCTTCATGGCCAGCTGGAAGGCATAGCGCACCACGCGTTCCACGCCGTAGGCGGTGTTGATGGAAACCTCGGTGGCCACCTCGTTCGGAGTGCCGCGGCGGACGGCTCCGCCGGCACCGCAATACAGGCCTTCGGTGCCTTCACGCACCACTACGAAGTCGATATCGCCCGGGTTGGCGAGCGGAGAGGTGACGCCCTTGTACAGCTTGGACGGGCGCAGATTCACATACTGGTCCAGGTCGAAACGAAGCTTGAGCAGCAGGCCGCGTTCCAGAATGCCGGCCTTGATACGCGGATCGCCGACGGCACCCAGCAGAATGGCATCCGTCTTCTTGATGCGTTCCTCTTCGCCCTCGGGCAGGATCGCACCATCGCGCAGGTAGCGCTCGGCACCGAGATCGAACTTCTCATATTCGAACTCGGCCACGCCTTCAGCGGCCTTCTCCAAGGCCTTCTGAGCCCATGGAGTAACTTCCTTGCCAATGCCATCGCCGGGAATGACGGCGATCTTGTACTTCTTTGCTGTTTCGCTCATGCCTTAGAACGTTACACACGCCGTTGGCACCGCTCACGAAGCAGTTCACTGCGTGGACATGCCGCCTAATGCATGATCCCCATCACGCTCAGGCACCATGCATTCTCGTAGGCGAGCTCCTGCCATTGCTTGTAGCGCCCGGAGATACCGCCATGACCTGCTTCGACCTCGATCTTGGCGATGGCGTCGATACCGGCCGACTGCAGCCGCGCCAGCCATTTGAGCGGTTCCACATACAGCACACGGGTGTCGTTCATCGATGTGGTGATGAAAATCCTCGGGAAATGCGCAGTTCGCGGATCGTCGGCGCTACTCGGCGCATTCTCATACGGCGTATACGACTTCATGTACCGATACACCTCGGCATCATGCAACGGATCGCCCCACTCGTCCCATTCGGTGACGGTGAGCGGCAGCGACGGGTCGAGAATCGACGTCAGCGCATCCACAAACGGCACATCCGCTTCGATGCCGGCAAAGCATTCCGGCGCAAGATTCGCCACGGCCCCCATCAGCAGACCGCCTGCGGAACCGCCGTCGGCCACGGTACGCGCCGGATTCGCCAACCCGGCGTTCTGCAAGGCACGCGCGGCATCGACGAAATCCTCGAAGGTGTGCTTCTTGTTCAGCCTTCTGCCCTGCTCATACCAGGCACGCCCCATTTCGCCGCCGCCTCGGATATGCGGCACCGCGTACAAAACGCCACGGTCGAGCATGCTGATGCGCGCCACCGAGAATCCTGGATCGGAACTGATCTCGTACGCGCCATACCCGGTGATGAACATGGCCGAATCGCAGGTCGGCACATCCCTGCGCCACACCAGCGACACGGGGATCCGTTCACCGTCGCGTGCGGTGATCCACACCCGCCGTTCCATGTAATCGCGCGGATCGAAGTCACCCAGGACGGTGGCACGTTTCAACAGGCGATCCTCGCCCGTGGCCGGGTCGATGTCATGCAACTCCCCCGGCCTGGTATAGCTGGAGAACGAGTAACGCATGCGTGGCGCATCATATGAAGGATTCCCACCCGCACCGATGGAATACAAACGCCGCGTCTCGCCCGGCATCGCGTCGGCGGTCGCCCCATCCGACGATGTCATCGCCCTACGGGACGCACCATGCACGGCATGCCCATCACCCTGGGCACGCTGGAAATCGTCGATCACACCGGCGGCGGCACGAACCGCATGAGGTCCGGCGGTATCGTCCTCCATACCAGCCACGGCCTGCCAGACGGCGGCACGCTCCTCATTTACCTCGTCCACGGATTCGTCCACGTCCCAGTCGCCTTCGAGCGCAGGCGGCACCAGCTCGGTGAACCGCCATGGGCGCCGGGCAAGAAAATCCTCGGCAGCGGCCTGTTTGGTCATCACCGCAAGATGCGTCAGACTTTCGGCCCGGTACGACATCGTCACGAAATTACGGTGGATGGCGATCCCCTCGATGCCCAGGCCGTGCGCCCCCTGCATGATCGCCGGGTTCCCCGGCTTGGTGTAGGGAGCCCCAATGGGCTTTGCCGAAGCCCCTGGTTCCACGTCGTCGCCCCGCTCGCACCCATAGGGGGATCCAGATGCCACGCACACGCCTTCGCCCAAGCGGTATGGCGGCTCATGCTTACGCATATCGATCACATCGATCTCGAAATTCGGGTTCAGCGCATTGTGGTACACCACGGCGATCGGAATATCGGAACCATGCTCCCCCGCCCCTTCGAAACAGGCGAAGCTTACGTCGTATTCCACACCGTCTTCGCGGGGGATGAACGCCTTGAACTCGCCTTCCGGAGTGTCGACCGGGAGCATCAGCACCTCCGTGGTCGTCTTCGACCCGGTGCCGATAACGATGCTGCGTTCATCGAACGACATGCCGACGCCGGCCCAGAATCGCTCGTCATGTTCGCGGAACACCTCAACGTCCTCGTCTATCGACGTTCCCACACGATGCCGGAACACCGCACATGGGCGCCACGCATCATCGAGCACGGTATAGAACACCCACTGCGCGTCCGGCGTGAAGCATGCTCCGGAAATACCCGTAAACATTTCGGGCAATTCCTCACCGGTTTCCAGATTGCGAATGCGGTAATCGTAGCGTTCGTCGCCTTCGACATCCACGCCGTACAGCATCCACCGGCCGTCTTTGCTGATATCCATGCCGCCGATACGGAAGAAGTCATGCCCTTCGGATTCGGCGTTGGCGTCGAACACGATCTGTTCGCCGGGCATGCTCCCCGGCTCCCCCACGGCATCGACCTGCGGAGGGTCCCAATCGTCCGGCCCGGCAATCGGCATACGGCATTGCACCGCATACTGCTTGCCTTGCTGCGTCCTGGTGAAATACCAATAGCCGTCCATGCGCGTCGGCACCGACATATCGGTTTCCTGCACATGGGATTTCAGCTCGTCGAACAATGTGTTGCGCAACGACGCCAACGGCTTGTTGCGGTTCTCGCACAGACGGTTCTGCGCCGCAACATACTCCTGCACTTCCGTCGACTGTTTGTCGCGCATCCACTCATAGGGGTCGACGAATGTGTCGCCGTGATGCTCCCGTTCGAACGGCACTTGCTTTGCTACCGGTACGTCTCTGTTCCCACTTTCGGTCATAGCCGTCCATTGTAGCGTTCCCCCCGATGCAGGCGCACCGGTTCCCGTTCCTCGGCAGCGCTTTGATGCGCACGGGGCCAAGCCGACGCGGGGTATGCCGGCACCCCGGCACACCCCGTATACCCAACCTTGCGGCAGGCTACAAATCCAGCTGCGTGGCCAGATACGGCAGCATGGTTTTCATAAGATTCACCCCGGTGGTGCCGACGAACACCGGCACATCGGTAACTGGCATGGGCTGTGTCGCCGTCAATCCGGTGCTCATGCCGAATGGCGAATTCTCCCGCGGGGTAAGCTGTCTGATCGCAATGGCAAGCACACGCCCCGGGTATCTTCTGGCGATGGTGGCGTATGTGGTCGGGTCGCGTTGCCCGTCATCGCCGACCAGGATGAATTTCATATCCGGAAAATCGGACATGAGCTGTTCGGCGAACTCGAGTTTGTGCTGGGGTCCGGAGGGGACGAAGCTTTTGGGCCTGGGATCGAGATCGCGCAACAGCAGCGGGCCTTCGGGGAATCCATGGTTGGCGATGAAATGGCGAATCGAACCTTCCACGTTCCAGGGGGAAGTGGACAGGTAGAAGAACGGTGCGTCCGGGAACAGATCCGCGATTTTGTTGAACAACACGCTCATGCCGGGCACGGAACTGCGTTTGAAGGGGTCGAGGAACAGCAGATTCCATGCCGCCTTCCACGGTACCGGGGCCTGTGTGATCATCACGGTATCGTCCACATCGCTGATCACACCGACTTTCGCCGATGAGGGAATCGTATACAGATGGGATGTGACCGGTTTGCGGCCGTTCACACGGTAGGAGACCTTGTGGATGCCGGGCTCGAGATGATGGTCTGCCAGCAGATCCAGGTACCCGGAACGGTCCGAAATCGCGTATTCGCTGTCGATGTCGGGGCTGTTGCCAGGCCTGTCGTAGGTTTCTCTGTCACCTACCTGCACTGTTTCCAACGGGGTTTCGTCTATGCGGATCCTCACCTGAACATGCGATGCCGGAATCGTCAGCATACCGCGGATGCCACGGGTGGCACGCCCGTATTCGCTGCGCTCCGGCGCATACACGGTGCGGCAGATCAATCTGGAGTATTCCTCGGTGCCATACCCTACGTAGGGGTTGACTCGGGGGAACCAGTCAAGCTTCTTCGCTACTGCGGTAGCGGCATGTGCCCAAAGGCCGAATGCGCCGGTAATGCCGCGACGTGCGGCTCTTACCAATGGCGGCTTCAGCTCGATGCGTTCACGGGAGGAAGCGGCGTCGAAGGTCGTAACGGCATGCCGTGCCGGAATCGGCACCGTGGGCATGTCATCGATCTGCGAATCCGTCGTTCCATCTGGCATGCTCATCGAACGGCCTTCAGGTATTCCGCGGCGCTCAGCAGGTCGGGTTCATCGTCGTCAAGCTCGACCTTCAGCAGCCAGCCTTCGCCATACGGGTCGCCGTTGACGACGCTGGGGTCGTCGCTCACCGCCTGGTTCACGTAGCGGATGGTGCCTGATACCGGGGCGATCAGCGGCTCTACCGCCTTGGACGATTCAAGCTCGAAGACTTCGTCGCCGGCCTCGATCTGCGTTCCCGGCTCAGGCAGATCGACATACACCAGTTCGCCGAGTTGTTCCGCCGCGTATTCGGTGATGCCGATCACGGCAAGATCGCCGGAGGTGTCGACCCACACATGATCCTGCGTGTATTCCAGATGATCGGGAACATCGAGGTTCAACGGCTGCATATCCTGTGCTTCGCTCATGACTCACACCCTAACAGAAGAAATCGAATTCATTGCGAGGTATCGCGCTTGCGCCGTCAGCGAACCGCGCCGGATGGCTGCGAGCCGACCACCTGTACGATGGTGCCCTGCGGGCAATGGTCGTAGATCCACTTGGAATCGGCCTCATACATGTTCACGCAGCCGTGCGAGCCGTAGTTCACCGGGTCGCCGTGGGCGATGCCATAGTTGTTCCAGCTGGCGGTGTGGAATCCTTCGCCGCCGTTGAAGTAGCTGACCCACTTCACGCCCGGAGAGAAATACGTAGTATGGTCATCATTAAGTCCCCTCATATCCTGCACGTCGTACCGCAGGTAGATGGTGAACGTGCCGGAATCGGTTTCGTGCTTGTTCGAACCGGTGCACACGGGGAAGGTCTTCACGGCCTGACTGTTCTGGTACACGGTGGCGGTCTGGCTGGATTTGTCCACCACGATGCGCCATTCGCTCTTCTTCTGCTTGATGTCGAACTTCTTGACATCCGATTCCACCTGCAATGTGGCGCCATTGCCGGCATTCAACGCGGAAACCACCTGGGCTGCGGTATTGTCGGTGTTCTTGACGGTCAGGCCGTTCACGCCCTTGACCGCGGCTTCAAGAATGACCTTGTTGTTGTCGTCGACGATGTCTTCCTGCGGGACGAGTTCCTGATTGAGCTGCTGCGGAAGCACGGCGGCAAGATATGTTTTGATGGCGACGGCGTCGTAGTCGAGCGTGATCTGGCCCTTCGACGGGTCGCCGTTGGCCTTGATCCACTTCGCCACTTCGTCGACGGGCAGCTCGAACTGCTTGGCGTCGCCGTTGGTCAGCACGATCTTGTTGGTCAGACGCTGATTCGCTTCATCGGCGGTTTTCTGCGCCTCTTCCGTGGTGATCGGCATGTCGATCTGCTTGTTGGTGATCTCCACCGTGGCGGAATTGCCAGGATTCTTGATGGCCTGTTCCACAGCCGCGTCGACCGGTTGGATATCCGGCGTATCGCCATCCCTGCCTTCGGTGACGACGAACGCCTGCGCATTGGCGTCGTAGGAGATGGAAGACGCCACGGCGCGCTCGTCGTCGCTGATCAGCTTGTCCGACAGGAATCGGCTCATCTCATAGGTGTTCACCTTCGCGGCAAGTTTGACGCTTTCATGCGAGAACGGGTTGACGCGGGCGATATCCTGCAGGAGGTTCTCGGATTTCTTCGCCGCCAGCAGATCGTCCACCGTCTTCTTGACGTCCACGCTTACGCCGAGATCCTTCAACGTCGCGGATATCTGCCTGTCGTTGTCGCCCTTGACCACGATGGAGGAATCCTTCACGGCCTTATTCACCGTAGCGGTAAGGTCTCCGCGGGTCTGACCCGTCACCTTGACGGAGCCGAAGCTCACACCCGGAGCGACGCGATCGGCGTAATGCCAGCGCATGGTGAAGAACACGGCGATAAGCGCCACCAGAATGACCGCAATCGAAACCAGTACGATGATCGGCCCCTTATGGGATTTCTTGGCTTCGAGCGGCATGTTCCCTCCATCACCGCCGTCAGCGGTGAATCCTGCGAAGCCATCGCCACCTGCAGGAGGGAATGCCCCAAGCCCTTCAAGACCGCGAGCACCGTTTGCATCCACCGGATTAATGACCGTGGTATCAGCCAGATCCTGCAAATGCAGTTGCTCCGTGTTCTTTGACATCATCGTAATCCTTGCGTTCGGTTCTTGTTCTCTCTCTAACGTAACTTCAAAGACTATACGACGACGCCACCCCATTGAACCGCAAAAAACAATTGGAATATCAGGGCTTCGACTGGCGATAGGGGATATGCGGGGCCTTATCCGAGCTCATGGCCCAGCCATTGCTCGATCATGTACCGCGCAATGGTCGCTTTGCCCGGAGCACTGATGCGTCCGCTGATAATCGCCGCCGTGTATTCGTCCCTGGTCACCCATTGGGCGTCCACCGTTTCCGAACCGTCCACCTGGATGTCGGTGCCGAGGGCATGGGCCTTGAACGCCATCATCAGCGACGCCGGGTACGGCCACGGCTGCGAGCCGAGGTATTTGACTTCGCCCAGCGTAATGCCCGTCTCCTCATGCGCTTCACGCCGTACCGCATGCTCCAGGTTCTCGCCTGCCTCCACGAATCCGGCCGACACCGAATACAGCGTGGGATTGTTCCATGCGGCATTGTGCTGAATCAGCATACGGTCGGAGGAATCCACCACCACGGTGATCACCGCCGGCTCCACGCGTGGGAACAGCAGCCTGTTGCCGTCGGCACTGCTGGAGCACCGTTGCGCCCATCCTCCCATTGCCGGCGTGACCGGCGCACCGCATGCCGGGCAGTGACGCTGCCGGTTATGCCACACGCTCAGTGCCACCGCGCTGGTGGCCTGACCGGCTTCGCGTGCGTTGGCGTGAGGGGCGAATCCACGCAGATCGACCCAATCGAATCGGGCAGTCGCCTGTTGCAGAATATCCGCTTTCCCAGTGTTCCCGGCGTTATCGGCACCATTCGCCGCACACTGACCATAACCGGCCAATTGCCCGTCCACGGTTCCGGCATCGCCGGCATTGCAATCCTCATCGGATTCGCCATCGATACGCGTGATGTCGACCGCAACCACATGCTGGCCGTCGGCCAACCCCGTATAGCCGCCGAGGAACATGCCCACGGCTCCGGGGTGCCGTTCCAAAGCGTCCAACACATAGGCGCCGGGCAGCGTGGCCAGGCGCATCGCCGCATTCTCATAGTCGGCTTTGGCGCCCTGCCCACGCGGCACCGCCACTCTGCCGTCACAGGTCAGCATCACCGTGGCGGAAGGTTCGAGCAGCACCTTGCGCAGCAGATCCGGTTCGCCGCGTCGTTCCGTTTCATAATCGATGTCGCCCTGTGCCAGCGGCAGGAAGGGAAGCACCTGCGTGAGTGCCAAAGGATTCAATGCCATATCAGTCCACCCGTCTCATCAGATCGACCAACGCCGCAGCCACCGTGTCCGGGTGTTCGACGGCGCTGAAATGGCCGCAATCCGCAATGGAGGTGAATACCGCATTGCTACCGATGCGTTCCGCAAGGGGTTTCATCACGCTCGGATTGCTGGTCGGGTCGAGTTCGCCGGACACCACTGCGACCGGCACGTCCATGCGTTCCGGCACGCCTGCCAGTTCCGGGCGCCCGTAGGTCATGCGCTGACGCCAGGCGAGGCCCGCCGGGGTCTGGTCATGGATCCATGAGGTCATCTGATCGATGAATGCCTGCGAGCGCTTCACGGTGGAATCGCCTGGACCGGCCTGCGCGAAGTGCATGACGGGTTGCACGCCATTCGTGGATTCGCAGGCGTTGGAGGTTTCCAGGCGCGCTTCGCCACCTACGCCGTCGCTGGATGCCATGGTGTCGCATAGCGCCACGCCTGCCACCGCTTCGGGGTGGAGCCGGTACAGATCGGTGACTAGGTATCCGCCCATGGATAGTCCCACCCAAACGGCTTTGTCGTACCCGGCTTCGTGCAGCATGGCCACATATGATTCGGCCATGCGGTCCAGTGCGTCGGGGTAGGAGCCGTTGGGGGCGCGGCGCCCGGATTGTTCGTCGCTGGGCGTGGAGGACAGGCCTGATCCCGGCATGTCCGGCGCCCAGATGGCGAAATCGGCAAGTCCGGCTTCGTCGGCGAGCGCTGCGATGCGTACGGCGCAGCGTTCCCACATGCGTCCGTCCACCGGGTAGGCGTTTGTCAGAATCAGCGGTGTGCTGGCGCCGTCTCCCTGGCGTATCACACGATTGTGGATTGCAAACATTGATTTCCTCTCTTCGTTTCAGAGTGCTCCATGCGTCTGTTCGACCTCGTCGATCATGGCAGTCGTGACAGTCGTTCAGCGTAGTCGTCCCGCCTGCCGTCGCGCAGCCCGGTATGGTTCAGATGCCAGCCCATTGCAGTGCAGCCTGGACGATGCGCCCGTGCCCGTTGCACATCTGCTGCAGGAAGATACTGAGCTTGTCGTCATGCGGGTCGACCCATTCTACGTCCAGCGTCTCGTCCTGCGGATGGCAGTCGCCTGCGATCGGAACCACATAGCATAGCGCTATGGCGTGCTGCCGCGGGTCGAAGTATTCGCTTACTCCCGGCGTGGGGAAGAATTCGGCCACGGTGAAGGGTTGCGGGCTGACCGGCAGCACGGGCAGGGCCAGGTCGCCGAGATCCTTGGAGATGTTCCTGGCGATGGCTTCCCGCAGGGTTTCGTGGAAGAGCACTCTTCCGGAGATCAGCGCACGTTCCACCGACCCGTCGTCGGTGGCGTGGAGCAACGATCCGATCTGCACGATACGCCCGAATTCGTCGGTGCGTACCGGCACCACGCAGATGTAGGCGATGGGCATCTCGCCGCGCACGCGGTTGATCTCTTCGGAACCGAGCCATCCCGGCGGGTTGCCGTGGCCGCTTCCGCGGATGAAATCCTCGGGGGTGACATGATCGAATTCTCCACGTGCCCGTCCGGCGTCGAAATCGCCCTCTTCCGGCACTTCATCATTCATCACTGGCATACGTCTCATTATGGCGCGTTTTGCCGTCATGCGCGTGTTCGCCCGTCGCTCAATGATTGATTGCATCTACTATTGTGGAAACATTGAAGTCGGACGATTCGCATGTCAGTCCGCACGCAAAAGGAGTATCTATGTCCACCACTCAGCTTTCTTCCGCCGATTTCGAGCAGACCATCACCGGCAACGATCTGGTTTTCGTTGATTTCTGGGCAACGTGGTGCGGACCGTGCCGCGCATTCGGGCCGATTTATGAGGCTGCCAGCAATAAGCCCGAGAACAGCGACGTCGTGTTCGGCAAGATCGACATCGACGCCAATCAGGATCTTGCGCAGGCCGCCGGCATCCAGGCGGTTCCCACGCTGATGGTGGTGAAGAAGGGGCAGATCATCTTCAAGCAGGCCGGGGCTCTCCAGTCCGCCGATCTGGACGATCTGATCGCTCAGGCCAAGGCGGTTCAGGTCGAGGGCTGAGTACGGCGCACCCACTGTACGGCTCCGGTTCGTCGCTCGGATGGCCGGGGCCTGTTTTTTCGTCGAGGACATTGCACCCATGTACCTTGCCCTAGCTACTATGGAAGAGGTTGTGTGCCACGGAGGCACATTCATGGTTAAGGAGTAAGATGGCGAAACATCGCAAAAGCACCCCCACTCTTGCATCCCTGAGCAAGCGTCAGTGGATGCGTTTCGTCTCGGTGGCGGGAGCAGTGGGTCTGCTTGCAGGCGCCGGTGTCGTCTCTCAGAATTTCTATCAGGATTCTTCGTCGTCCCATGCGTCGCTGACTTCGTTCTCCGCCACGGACGCATCCAAAGAAGTCTCCCGTAGCGGCCAGCGTGGCGCCGTGGATGGCACGTCGTATGTCACCGTCAAGATCAACGGCAAATCACGTACCGTTCTGGGCACCAAATTCACCGATGTCAAATCCGTGCTGGATGCGGGCGATATCGTGCTTGAACCGGAAGACACCATCTCCCCCTCGCTGACCACCAAGGTCACCGAATCCACGGTGATTACCATCGAACGCGCCGGCGCGACTTTGGAAACCACCGATTCGGATATCACGTTCAATGTGGTCAAGAAGGAAACGGACGCCTTGCCGAAGGGCACCGAAAAGGTGCAGCAGGAAGGCAAGAACGGTGTGATGGAGGCCACGAACCTCGTCACCCGCGCCGGCGGCAAGATCGTTTCCTCTACTACGTTCGCCTCTTATGTCAAGACGGCTCCTACCGACAAGATCATTCTGGTCGGTACCGGTTCCACCGCCTCCTCGTCGTCGAGCTCGTCCTCGTCGAGCGCAGCGTCCAGCCTGGGCACCACGGTTCCCGCGTCCGAAATGCAGTCGTGGGCTCATGACTATCTGATTTCGAACGGATACACCGAGGCTGATTTCACCGCTGCCGTGTACATCATCAACCATGAGTCCGGTTGGCGTGTGGACGCCACGAACGCATCTTCCGGCGCCTATGGCCTGCCGCAGGCGCTTCCGGGCAGCAAGATGGCTTCCGCAGGTGCGGATTGGGCGACCAACTACCAGACCCAGTTCAAGTGGTTCGTCAACTACTGCAACCAGCGGTACGGTTCGCTGCAGGGCGCCTACAGCTACTGGCAGGTGCATCACTGCTACTGATTCCTCATCCATGAACGAAGAGGGGCACGGCTCATTGCGAGCCGTGCCCCTCTTCGTTTGCTGCCGTTTATCGCCAAACGCAACATGCCCACCGGTCGCACGAATCGCACAACGACCGATGGGCACGCACACAATGGCGCGGCGACTGCAATAGGTATCGCAGGCGCCGCACGAAAATCACATCAGGCTGGTGTAGATCTTGAGGATGTCTTCCTGCGTGGCCTGGCGCGGGTTGCCCGGCGTGCACACGTCGTGGAAGGCGTCATGGGCCAGCGGCTCAAGATCGGCTTCGGTGGCACCGACCTCGGAGATCGTGGTCGGGTTGCCCAGATCGACGGTGAGCTTGTGCACGGCCTGCACGGCTTCCTCGCGCACCTTCTCGATATCGCCGGTGTAGGCGTCTTCCACGCCGAAGGCATCGGCGATGTCACGATACTTCTCGCCGGTGTAGTCCTTGTTGTATTCCATGACCGGAGCCAGCAGAATACCGTTGGCGACGCCATGTGCCACACCGAGGCGTCCGCCCAACGGGTGTGCCATGCCATGTACCAGGCCAAGGCCGACGTTGGAGTAGGCCATGCCGGTAATGTACGAGGCGTAGGCCATCTGTTCACCGGCCGGTACATCGCCATCCGCGCTCTTGGCGAGATTCTTGGCGATCATACGGATGGTCTGCATCGACAGGCAGTCGGACAGGCTCCAGGCACCCGGAGTGATATAGCCTTCGATGGCGTGGGTCAGCGCGTCCAGGCCGGTGGCGACTTTCAGGCCACGCGGCATGGAATCGGTCAGATCCGGGTCCACGAAGGCGACGATCGGGATATCATGCGGATCGACGGCGACGAACTTGCGCTTGTTGGCGGTGTCGGTGATCACATAGTTGATGGTGGTCTCGGATGCGGTGCCTGCAGTGGTCGGCACGCCGAAGATCGGCACGGACGGGTTCTTGGTATCCGCCACGCCTTCCAGGCTCAGCACGTCGGAGAACTCCGGGTTGGCGGTGACGATGCCGATGCCCTTGCAGGTATCCTGCGGGGAGCCGCCACCCAAACCAATCAGGAAGTCCGCGCCGGAAGCGGCGAACTTGGCCACGCCGTCCTGGATGCATTCGACCGGCGGGTTCGGCTTGACATTGCTGAACACCTCATAGGGCATGCCGGCCTCGTCCAGTACGTCGGTGACCTTCTTGGCGGTACCGGTCTCCAACAGCACCGGATCGGTGACGATGAACGCCTTGGTAAAGCCATGGGACCTGGCCACACCGGGGATCTCCTTGATCGCTCCACGACCGAAATATGCAGTCTGGTTGAAAATCATGCGATAGACCATGCTCGTATTCTCCTTTGAAAGCCGGTTCGATACTCAACTTTGGTTGCGCGCTTCATCACGCGTTCCAACAATCACCTAGTATACGCGCACGTAATGTGAGCGGAAACATCAACGCACTGCACCGTTCGTGTTTTTCTGCCTGCCCGTCCCACCATTCGCCCGGTTGGGCATAATGGAACGGACGCATTCAACCGCATGGTGCAAGGAGTTTTTATGAGCGATAGCAGCAATACGCCCATCAATCCGCAGGATATGGCCGCCGATCTCGCCAAAAACGTGGACAAGGCCGCACGCAAGGTGGTCTCCCTGACCGACAAGGGCCCGATCAAGGGGTTTAAGAAGTTCATCTCCCGCGGTTCGATGATCGACATGGCAGTCGGCGTGGTCATGGGTTCCGCCGTCACCACCGTGGTCAACTCGATCGTGAATCATCTCATCAGCCCATTGATCGGTATGATCGGCGGCGTTCCGGACATGTCCGGCGTGCTGACGATCACCTTCAACGGCGCCACCATCTCCTTCGGCGCGATTCTCAACGCCATCATCAACTTCCTGCTTATCGGCGTGGCCGTGTATCTCTGCATTGTGCTGCCCATCAACAAGCTACGTGATATGGGAGCGAACGAGGAAGCGGAGAACACGGAGCCCACCACCGAAGAGCAGACGCTCGCGGTGCTGCAGGAGATCCGCGACGAGCTCAAGCGCACCCAGCCGGCCGGTGCGGACAAGCAGTGAGATCACGCACAACACCATATCGGAGCATTCATGGCTATTCAACGCGACTTCAAAGGCAATAGTCTGCTTATTGCAACGGACGATTATGTGGTTGTCGATCTGGAGACCACCGGCATCAGCCCGGCACGCGACCGCATCATTGAAATCGGCGCGGTGCGCGTCGAACACGGCACTGTCACCGCCGAATACAGCAAGCTGGTGAACCCCGGCAGGCCCGTAGGCGGCTTCATCACCGGTCTTACCGGCATCAGCGACGAGATGGTGGGCAACGCCTCCCCCATCGAGGCTGTATTGCCGGATTTTCTCGCCCATCTGCGCCCGAGCGATACGATTGTGGCGCATAACGCGAACTTCGATATCAACTTCCTGTACGACAACTGCATGCGCACGCTCGGCAAGCCGTTTTCATACGATTTCATCGATACGCTGCGGTTGAGCCGTGCACTGTTCCCACAGGAGCGTCAGCATCGACTGGTGGACCTGATCCAACGCTTCGGCATCGCCGACGAGGAGGAGCACCGCGGCTTGAGCGATGCCCTGCAGACCGTGGAATGCTACGAGCGCATGAAACCGCTGCTGGCGAATCTCTGAGGGCCACAGATATTCCAGAGGCGCGGGAGCCGGCAAAATGCCGGGTCCCGCGCCTGTTACATAGCCATATACGTTGCGGCTATACGGCGCATACATGCCGATACCGGAAATACGAGTCGCTACGGATATAAGAAAAGCCGCTGTTTCCAGCGGCTTCATCGGTACCCCCTGAGAGAGTCGAACTCTCGTTGTCAGATTGAAAGTCTGGTGTCCTAACCGTTAGACGAAGGGGGCTAACAACTCGATTAATAATACACGAGTTGTCTCCACACGCAAATCAAGACCACGTCTCGGCGTGTCGCACTATGCGTCGAAGGCTGTAGAACCTTGCAAACACAAGCCTTGTCACCCCAACGGCACCGAACCTGAATGCGCACGCCAAGCGGCCGGCAATCAGGCCTTGCGGTAGGTGAAATCGTGAATCACACGCCCGGCGGCAAGCCCCTTCTTCTCGAAGTTCGTCAGCACGCGCCCGGCGAAGCGCTCGGATTCGGCGAAATCGGCATGTGGCATATCGGCCGCCATATCGGCATTGCCCTTGCCCACATGCTCCACCGGCAGGCTCACGGTAACCCCTCCGGCATTCTCCCAGCCGTCAAGACCATCCATCACCTCGTGCACATGCAACGCATAGTCCTCGATATCGGTGGCGATGCGCCACACTCCCCCATCAGCCAGCGCACGGCGCACCTGTCCGGCAAGCTCCGGCTGCACGATGCGGCGCTTATGGTGTTTCTTCTTAGGCCACGGATCCGGGAAGAACGTCCACACCTCGGCAGCCACGCCGTCCGCCATGACCTTGAACAGCTCCGGGGCGTTCACCTGCGCCACACGCAGATTCCCAAGACCGTTCTTCCCCGCGAGCAGCAGCGTGTGGGCCACACCGGGGTCGTACACCTCCAAAGCCAGGAAGTTCACATCCGGATTCGCCTGCGCCGCCGCCACGACGTTCTCACCCTGACCGGAGCCGATCTCCACGATCAGCGGATTGGCGTTCCCCCATATGCTGCGCACATAATCACCGTCAAGCACGAAGCCTTCACGCACGTCGAGCGACCCCTCGCCGGCATTGACGTCAAGCAGATAATCGGCGGCATAGTTGTCCCACGCCCGCTGAAGGCGCGCATCCAGCCGCCCGGACCTACGCACGAACGAGAGCACCTTATGAAGGGGATGCCCATGCTGCGCCTGTTCGGCACCGGAGTCAGCCGGCATGTCGAGAATTTCCTGGTTTTTTTCGTTATTTTCTTGCATAGCTCCCTATTATCCATGCGCTCTGCCCAGATTGGGTCCTCACTGCATTTTTACGCCATAATCGTTGAAAAATAGCCGTTTTGAGCACATTGCGCCAAACGCGACACGCCGAGAGTTGCACTATCTCCAGAAGTCAGTAATATTACATCTTGTTGCTTCGCAAGAACGAAAACAACACGGCCCCGTAGCTCAGTTGGTTAGAGCGCCGCCCTGTCACGGCGGAGGTCACCGGTTCAAGTCCGGCCGGGGTCGCTAGAATTGTCAGAACCCGGTTCGCCGGGTTTTTTCAACTCTATGGCTCTGTAGCTCAGTTGGTAGAGCGAACGACTGAAAATCGTTAGGTCAGCGGATCGATGCCGCTCGGAGCCACCACATGAACCCTCACCTGAAACGGTGAGGGTTTTTTATTATCCAGCGTCTTTGCATACCACCGCTTCCACATCGCCACATACCGTAGCCGTCAACCATGCCCACCTTGTTTCGGATAATCGACCATTCCCTCCCGCACGGCCGCAAACAGCCATCAATCGGCCACGTAACAAACCAGGCTTGTGGAATGCACGATAACACCGAAAACGCACTAGAGGCCGGCATATGCGCATCGTAGGGCATCAGGCTTGGCTGAGCCACGGCCTTGACCGCTACAACGCATATGCCGGCCTCTATTGGGGCATACAGCGCAATCGATAGGCACCGTCAGCCTTGCAGCTGCTGTTCCACCCAGTCGACGATATATGGTGCGACATGCTCAATCTGATCGATGGCGACCTCGAATTCATGCTGGCCGCCATACCAGGGGTCGACCAGATCGATCTGGCTTTCATGCCCGGCCTTCGGCGTAGGCAGATCCGGGTCGAAGCTGCGGTACATATGCACCTCGCCGCGCTTCGACGGCGGCAGCTGGCGCAGCAGCGCATGCATATGGGATGCGGTCATCGGCAGGAACAGGTCGGTACGCTCGATCTCGTCACGGCTGATGCGATGCGCGAAATGGTCGCGCGGAATCTCATCGCCATACCCGCGCTGGCGCAGCACATGCACGGCACGCGGATCGATCGGATGACTCCATTCCTCGTCGGAGACGCCGCTGGATTCCACATTCACGCGATCGCCAAGCCCGCGCTCGTTGAAGAAGTGCCGCAGAATGATCTCTCCCATCGGAGAACGGCAGATGTTGCCGGTGCAGACGGTCATTACCGTATAGGTGTCGTTGGTCATATCGTTCCTTTTCAGGTGGATTCGTTATCTCTTACCGGTAAAAAAGAGGTGCCGCAGAGCAACCTGCAGCACCCCAACATCCAATGACTTCAGCGCACACGCTCGAATGTGCGGAACCGGTATCCTTCAATGCCGCTATCCGCGTTCTTCGGTGTGAGTCGAGCCGAACGGTCCGTCACGCTCCACTCCCCGCGTTCGGCGAGCGCATCGATATCCGGCGCGTAGGTGTCGGCGTCGACTTCGGCATCGATGTCGGTCACATACACCTTATTGGCTATAGGCATCGCCTCACGGAACAGCTCCGCACCACCGATCACCCAGATTTCCGAACGGTCGAGACCGTCATCCGGAATGGCCTCCTGACGTGCCAGATCAAGCGCGTCCTCAAGACTGCCGACGACCGTGGCGCCAACCGCACGGTATTGCGTATCATGCGTGATGACGATGTTGTCCCGGTTCGGCAGCGGACGGTATTTCGGCGACAGGGATTCCCAGGTGCGACGCCCCATGATCACCGGATGCGACACCGTAAGCTCCTGAAAATGCTTCAGGTCTTCGGAAAGATGCCATGGCATACCGCCCTTGTAGCCGATGGCTCCCTGCTGCCCCGATTTGCTGCGGGCTTGCGCCCAAATCAAATTCACCGAGAATGTCTTGGGGAAATCATCGCCCCAATCCTCGGATTCCTCCAGCCCGGCACTTCCGGGCTCGGGTTCGTGATAGCCGCTGCGGCTATTACTGTCATGCTCCATTTCACTCACTCCTTGGGTTCTCGGAACTGGCTCACCAGTCTATTAGACGGCGGAGACGCACCTGTGCAACCATGTCACACGGCGACGGGTGCCTTGATGGTGGGGTGATGCTGGTAGCCGAGAATGTGGAAATCCTCGTACTTGTAGTCGAATAGCGAGGGCTCCTTATCGATCTGGATCTGCGGGTATGGGTACGGTTCACGACCCAGCTGCTCGATGAACTGCTCGACATGATTGTCATAGATATGGCAGTCGCCGCCCGTCCATACGAATTCGCCCGGCTCCAATCCAGCCTGCTGGGCCATCATCAGCGTGAGCAGCGAGTAGGAGGCGATATTGAACGGCACGCCGAGGAACATGTCGCAGGAACGCTGGTACAGCTGGCAGCTGAGCTTGCCATCCGCCACATAGAACTGGAACAGCGCGTGGCATGGCGGCAGCGCCATGTTCTCGACTTCGGCCGGGTTCCATGCGGAGACCACCATTCGACGTGAATCGGGGTGATTCTTGATAAGGTCAAGCACGTTTGAGATCTGATCGATGGTACGGTTCGGATCCTGTGGCGTGGGCGCCGGCCAGGAGCGCCACTGCACACCGTACACCGGTCCCAGATCGCCGTTCTCGTCGGCCCATTCGTCCCAAATATGCACGTTGTGTTCCAGTAGCCAGTTGATATTGCTTGACCCCTTGAGGAACCACAGCAGTTCGTAGGCAAGCCCTTTGAAGAACACGGTCTTGGTGGTCAGCAGCGGGAAATATTCGCCCAGGTCGAATCTCATCTGCTGGCCGAACAGCGATATGGTGCCGGTTCCGGTGCGGTCGGACTTCAACGTGCCTTCGGCGAAGATCTTACGCACCAGGTCCTCATACGGCATGGGGATGCTTGTTTGGGGACGGGCGGGGATACGGGAACGGATATCTGCGAGTTGTTCGGGAGTTAAAGCCATGGGTTCCAGTGTAATCAAATGAGCGCCGAATCCCTACGTCACTGGCGGGATTGCGTCGGGAATGGAACCATGGCGTCATGGCAGCGATGCGTGGGGCATAATGGATGAGATATCGTCACATGGCCATACATGGCCGTTCGGTTAAGGAGAAGCATATGGCAAAGCGACTGTGGGTCGAGCGCAACAAGGATGGTTCCTGGGACGCTTTCAGCGAGGATGGCGCGCACATCAAGTTCGGTAAGGGCCGTGGCCAGTTCACCCCCGGCGATCTGATGAAGATCGCCCTGGCAGGCTGCGCCGCATTGTCCAGCCAGTTCGCCGTCGAGCACACCCTGGGCGAGGGCAAGGGCGCAAAGATCGTGGTGGACGGCACCTATGACGCCGACAACGATGCATACACCGCCTTCGAGGAGCAGCTGGAGGTCGACGCCACCGGAGCCGGTCTGAGTGACGAGGATGCCGACAAGCTCGCCGAACGCATCTCCCGTCACGTGGACAAGGCCTGCACCGTCAAGCACACCTACGTGCAGGAGACTCCAGTGCGTATGAACGTCACCGTCAAGCACTGAGTGGCATCAGTTCAGATACCGGTAGGGCCGGTCATCCGCTCAAGGATGGCCGGCCCTACCGTTTTCAGCATTATGGCGTATCAGCGCTTGGGATCGATGGTCTTCTCGATTTCGGTGACGACCTCGCTCGATGCGGTGGACACCGGGGCCTCTTCGACACCGGAGATGTCGTCCAGCGGCTTCGGCTTGACATCGGCCGGAGAACCCGGAACCGTGTCCAAACGGCTTTCCGCGGCCTCGACATACTTGCGCGGCACCACATACACCGGGCTCACCGCATGCTGCAGCAGACCCTGGCTGATCGAGCCGAGCAGCAGGCCGGTGAAACCGCCACGGCCACGAGAGCCGACAACCACCACATCATGGCTGTAGCTGGCCTCGGTCAGCGTATGCACCGCCGATCCCGGCACGATGCGGCAGTTCACGGACAGATCAGGGTGTTTCTCCTGCAACGGAGCCACACGCGTCTTCAGATCGTCCATGTAGGAGTCGTAGACGCTGTCGTCGGAGCTGACGCCCTTGACCTCCGGCACCGCGGAAATCACTTCGAGTTCGGCGTTCCAGGATGCCGCGAAATCGGCGGCGATCTGCAGGGCCTTGACACCCCACTTGGATTCGTCGGCGCCGACAGCCACCTTGGTGATGGTGTTGTTCAGATGCATGAGGTTGCCATCGTCGTCGGTGTAGGGCACCACGATGATCGGGCAGTACGCATATGCCGGAAGACTGGAGGATGTGGTGCCGAGCAGGCGTTCGGCAAGGCCGCCCTTGCCTCGGTTGCCGATAACGATGAGGTTGTAGTTGCGGGACAGCTCCACGAACACGGAGGCCGGGTCGCCGGTGACGATGAGGGTGGTGGCCTCAACGCCCTGCTCGTCGGCGATTGCCTTGGCCTTGGATAGAATCTCCTGCGCATCGGCATGCGCCGCGTTGTCATCGCCCATGGCGGTATATGTGGCGTCGAAGCTCACCGCCGCATAGCTGGGAAGCGAATAGGCGCAGACGATCTGCAGAGTGAGCCCCGCGTGCTTGGCATAGTTTGCTGCCCACCACGTGGCCTTGTAGCTGGCGTTCGATCCATCCACACCAACAAGAACAGCCTTGTCGTTGATCATGGCGACCTCCTTGAGATTGCTGACGACCCCACGATGGGCCGTCACTACTTCTAAGAATAGCTCGATTTTCCCAATATCGTTGGAACTGCAAGGAAATACCACGTTTTACACCATCTTGACGGCATGTTTCAACTCGACAAACGCTGTTTCTTTGTAGAAAAAGAGGCACGCCCCATAAGGAACGTGCCTCACATAGGTCTACTTGCTTTGCGCCTTACAGCAGCCTGCGAATCGAATAGCTTCCGGTGAAGGCCCAAGCGACCGGGGTGATCTGCGTACCCTGGCTCGGATTCAGGGCGTTGACCACCATGCCGTTGCCGACGTAGATGCCGGCGTGCGCGCTGTTGGCGATGATATCGCCCGGCTGAGCGGAGGCGAGCGACGGAACAGCGGTACCGTAGCCGGCCTGTGCGCCGGAGCTATGCGGCAGGGAGATGCCGAACTGGGCGAATACGTACATCACGAAGCCGGAGCAATCCCAGCCGCTCGTAGTGGACCCACCCCACACATAGGGCACCTGGCCTACGAACTGCTCGGCGTAGGAGACCAAGGCGGCAGCGGTCTTGCTGTCCGGGGGGTTCACGGTAAGAGAAGCGGAGCTGGAGGATTCCAGTGAGGAACGGGTCGCGGAACGCGATGCGGCTGCAGCCTGCTGGGCCGCGGCTTCCTGCTGGGCGCGGGCAGCCGCCTCCTGGCGTTCCTGCTCGGCGTCCTTCTCGGCCTGGGACTTGGTCTTCGGCACATTGAGGGATTCGATACCACCCCAATTGCCCTTGACATCGGTGGATACGGATTCCTTGAGCACATCCTTACGGGCCACGGAGGTCTTGGGGAAGGAACGCTCTGAAGCAACCACACCCGACTGATCGGCTGCAGTGGCCGCGGGAGCCGCTGCGACGAATGTGGCGCAGACAGCTACGGCGGCGACGAACATTGACACTGTTTGTTGTACTGTCTTCATCGCTTACCTACAATACCAGCGAGGGTTTCCTGTGGAAACGGACAACACCATGCCGGTTCGCCGTAAATGGCGCGACACGCCGCACCGGCAATCCGCCTGAGGAATGAGTCCGCCAACACCAGATGGGTACGGCTCCCCGCATTATGGTGGACTGCGGGAACGCCCGTATCAGTAATGGATGTATTCGAAATCGGAAACGTTATGATACGTCTTCGAATAGGTCTTGCCCTGCATAACGGAACCGCATTCGGACGTGGTCACGGAACCGTCGGCGTTGATCTTCTCTACGATCGCGACATGGCCGTAAGTGCTATCCGACCCTTCCTGGCCTGCGCGGAACACCATGATGTCTCCCACGTGGCGAGGCGTGTTATCCACCCAATACCCCAATGAACGGGCGCTCGAAGCCCACTGGCAACCGTTGCCCATATACGAGCCGGCCGGCAGACCAAGCTGATGGCGACGAACATACACCCACCATGTGCACTGGCTGTATTCGTAGGCATTGCCGGTATCGCCGGTATCGTGGTTCGGGTTGAACCCGGCCGGCAACGCATCGCCATCCTGATCCATCAATGTGGCGACGTTCTCGTTGTTCGCCAGGGAACGTGACATCTGCTTCACGTCAAGATCGGCGTTGACATCGCCCAAAGACCACGTGCCCTCATTGGTGGACTGCTGGGTCTCATCGGAGACAATGGCGTCACGTACATCGGAGCGCGAGGCGGCGGCCTTCACGTTCTGGATCTGAGTAGTGGTGAATGCGCTTTCGCTTGCCATAGGAAAGGACCGTTCCGGCCCAGTCAGGCTGACGGCAGTGGCCGCAGTGCCCACCAGCGCGGCAAGCGATGCGGAGCCTAGAAGAATATTACGACGTTCGGCCGCACGTGCGGCCTCACGCATGGAACGCCTGGTCTGCGGGGCAATCTCGTTAAGCTTTGCGGCGACTGCCGGCTCAAGCCCCAACACCGCTCCGTTGCCTTCGATTCTGCATGCGGCATGGCTCAGCCGACTCGGGCGAGCGCCACGCACCATGGCGAACGGGGTGTGTGAAGTCCTGGCCGCTTGTGGCGCAGCATGCTTCATAAACAATCACTCCTTAGTGGTTTTGGAACACATCTATATTCAATGGACGTCTTCGCTACCCATCAACTGTACAGACCGCCATGCCCATCGGGCAACACACCATACGATTTCGGCAACACCGAGACCGTGCATACATCGCAATACGTGGGCATCATGCCCCGCCCATCCGCACTGGTGGCTAGGGTTGGTACTTATGGCCAATACAGTGAAGATTCCAACCGACATGCTGCCCGAGGACGGACGTTTCGGATCCGGCCCGAGCAAAATACGCCCCGAGCAGATCGCCGCACTCGATGATGGCGCGACCACTCTGCTGGGCACCTCCCATCGCCAGACGCCGGTGCGTCAGCTGGTGGGATCCATCAAGGAAGGACTGTCGTCCTTCTTCAATCTGCCCGACGGATACGAGATCGCACTCGGCAACGGCGGCGCCAGCTGTTTCTGGGAGATCGCCTGCGCATCCCTCATCACCCGCCAGGCCGCCTTCGGCACCTATGGTTCATTCAGCGCCAAATTCGCCAAGTCCGCCGCCGCAGCACCATTCCTTGAGGATCCGGTGATCTATGAAGGCGAACCCGGCACCTACCGTCTGCCGGAACTCACCGAATATGTTGACGCCTACTGCTGGGCTCATAACGAAACATCCACCGGCGTTGCGGCTCCGGTGCATCGCATCGAAGGTAGCAAGGAACAAGGTGCGCTCACGCTTATCGACGCCACTTCCGCCGCAGGCGCACTGCCGGTAGACATCAGCCAGACCGACGCCTACTACTTCTCCCCGCAGAAAGCTTTCGGCTCGGACGGCGGACTGTGGGTCGCCGTCCTCTCCCCCGCCGCCATCGAACGCGCGGCCCGCGTGGAAGCCAACGTGAACCTGCCCGGAGCAAGCCGTTGGGTTCCCCCATTCCTCTCGCTGACCAGCGCAGTGGAGAACTCACGGAAGGACCAAACGCTCAACACGCCTTCAGTGGCAACACTCATCATGATGGAGAATCAGGTGCGCTGGCTCAACAACAACGGCGGCATGGCATGGGCCACCGCACGCTGCAGCAAATCCGCTTCCACCCTGTATGCATGGGCCGAAGCCAGCGAATATGCCAAGCCCTTCGTCTCCGACGAGGCGGCGCGCTCGCGTGCCGTGGTCACTGTGGATCTGGACGAATCGATCAATGCCCAGCAGATGATCTCCATACTGCGCGACAACGGCATCGTAGACACCGCCGGATATCGCAAGCTCGGCCGCAACCAGCTGCGCATCGGCGTGTTCCCCTCGGTTGAGCCTTCCGATGTGTTGGCGCTCACCCGCTGCATCGATTATGTGGCGGAACGGATGTAAGCTACAGCCTATGAAGTTCGCTCCGATTATCGACCCGGCCCAACGCAAACCGGCTCCTAAGCCGGTACGCGTGGATCTGCGCATCGTATTCTCGCTGGGCACCGGATTGTGGGCCATCGCATTGATCGGCTGCATCGTGCTGGACACGATGGGATTCGCCATGACGCAAGCCTGCATCGTGTGCATCTCCGGCGTGATCATCGGCTTGCTGCTACTTGTATGGGAGCATTTCGACCGATGGGACTACCGGCGTTTGGGGCAATAAAACCCGGGTCGACGAAACCTGGATATGGGTGTGCCCCATGGTGCAGAGCCATGGGGGCACACCCATATTCGTTTAAGGCGTGCCTTTCAACGGGCAAGCGGCAGCGTCATAGTGAACGTGCTTCCCTGGCCCGGTACCGACCATACCGACACGGAACCATGATGGGTGAGCGTCACGTGCTTGACAATCGCCAAACCGAGACCCACGCCATCGACCTTGCGCCCACCCTGATCGGCGCCACGGTAGAATCGCTCGAAAATATGGGACTGCTCGTTTTTCGGAATGCCCTTGCCCTGGTCAAGCACACGAATCAGCACATTATCGCCAAGTTCGCCAAGCCCGACCGAAACGCTGACGTACCCACCCCTCGGCGAATATTGGACCGCGTTCTCCAACAGTTTGGACAATGCGGTTCTGATTTGCGAGACATCACCGTTAATCGCCAACGAACGATCGCCCTCGACCTGTAGACGGACACCTGCATCACGAATAACGCCAGCCATGGAATCGACCACGTCGTTCACCTGTTCCATCACATTGATGCGATTGGCAGCGCTCGGCACAATAGGCTCCTGCGCCTTGATCAGCAACAGCAGATCAGCAACCATGTGATTCAGATGGCTACTGGCGGTACGCACCTCATGCGCCGCGGCATGCACACGCCCAACGTCAGGATCGTCGTGCTCAAGCTCGTCGGCGAGCCTGTTCAACGCCTCGGTCGGCTTCAGCAGCTGCTCGGACACGTTGACGATGAACGAGTCACGAATCTGGTTGAACCGTACGCTCTCACTGACATCATCCAGCAGTACGACCACATGATTGGCGTCTACACGCCCCACAGTGACGTTCAGCCAATTCGGCCGCTGCACGCCATACACGTCCACGCCCTCACTGCGTTCCAAAGGGTCGATGCTGGACTCGAACCGAGCGACCGTAGTGGTCTGGATATCGAACAGACGCCTACCGCCATGCTCGCGAACCTCGTGCACGGCGTCAAGCACCTTGTCGTTCACAATGCGATCGTCTCGCATAATGCCCAGACGGTACACCTCGGGATTCGCGCTGATCACCTCGTCATCATCGCCCACGATCAAAGACGCGCTTTGCAGAATCGACAGCAGGCCGAACGTGGATTGGTCAAGATTCGCATCATCGTCGTTCGCCGCACGTCTGCGCCTGACGTGATGAAGCCGCTCATCCAGCCATTCGGCTACGGACACCCCGCCCAGCCAACGTTCGATCAACGGTTCGACCCACCCCAGCACCATGGTGCCCAAGAGTACGATAATGCAAAACCCTACAACGGCAAACACCGCGAACACGATGAGCGAGGGAACGGGAGAATCAAGCATACGCCCATTGTTCCACACAAGTCATGCGTTGAAGACGCAACACACATACCGGTTTCGCAGCGGCCATGAATCACCCGTAAAGATGAACACCCGGTGAACTCCGAGTTGAACTGCACGCCAACTTCCGGTTGCCATTACGTGTCGGCTCTCACATGCTGGCAGCGCAGCGCATAGACTGGTACAAGACTGCACACAGCACATACGAAAGGCTGAACAAACACAATGCGCGTTATTTTCAACGAAGAGATGAAGGCCGTTGCCGACGACCTTGACCACATGGCACAGAATGTGCGCAAAGCCATTCGCGGAGCAGGTGAGGCTTTGCTGGGAACCAACGTCGAAGCCGCACAAGCCGTTATCGACGGCGATGCGGAGCTCGACGCGCTGCAGGAAAGCGTGGTCGACCAGTGCGTGAAGCTGCTGGCCAAGCAGAACCCGGTCGCCACCGACCTGCGCGTCGTGGTCTCCACCATGCGCCTGGCGATCACCTTCGAACGCATGGGCGATCTCGCCAAGCATGTGGCCGAGGCCTCCCGTCGAGCATACCCCGCGTCCCCGCTGCCTGAAGAGGCAAAGAACGCCTTCACTCAAATGCAGGAGTTCCTTGACGAAACCAGCGACAACATGGTGGCCATGCTGGCCGATCGCGACGCCAAAACAGCGGAACGCGTCATTCTGGACGACGATAAGCTTGACGAACTGCATAAGCAGACCTTCGAACTGGCGCTCGACGACAATGTGGAGATGACCCGCCAGCAGATCATCGACATCGTGCTGCTGGGCCGCTTCCTCGAACGTCTCGGCGACCATGCCGTTTCCGCAGCACGACAGGTGGTGTTCATCGTCTCCGGCTTCGATCCGTCCAAAAACCCCGGCCCGGATAAGGAAGGCATGACCGAGTAGCCAATCTCCTCCACAGCTCATCTTCTTATCGACACTGGCGAAGGGGTCGGATCACCAGCTGATCCGACCCCTTCGCCGTATCCCATCGTTCACACGCAGCCAACCGTCATTGCTTCCCCGTTTTTCTGACAATTCGCCCCGATTGCATGAAAACTAAACAGACCGCTTCATCTGTTCAAGGCAAAGCCAGTCGCCGAAGCGCATAATGGCAACAGCACGAAGCGTTTCCAAAGGAGGAAGCCATGTACTATTCCAGCGGCAATTACGAAGCATTCGCCCGTCCAAAGAAGCCGGCGGGCATCGACCACAAGAACGCGTACATCGTCGGCACGGGGTTGGCCGCGCTCACCGCAGCCTGCTACCTGGTACGCGATGCGCAGATGCCCGGCAATCACATCCACGTATTCGAAAAAGACCCGGTTCCAGGCGGCGCATGCGATGGCGCGAATATTCCCGGCTTGGGCTATGTGATGCGCGGTGGGCGTGAAATGGACAACCACTTCGAGGTGATGTGGGATCTGTTCCATTCCATCCCCTCCATCGAAACGGAAGGCGTGTCCGTACTCGACGAATACTACTGGCTCAATAAGGAAGACCCGAACTCTTCGCTGTGCCGCGCCACCGTCGATCAGGGCAAGGACGCCGGTACCGACGGCAAATTCGAACTGTCGGACGAAGCCTCGCAGGAGATCATGAAGCTGTTCTTCACCCCCGACGAGGAACTGTATGGCAAGAAAATCTCCGACTTCTTCGACGACAAGGTGTTCGATTCCAACTTCTGGCTCTATTGGCGCACCATGTTCGCCTTCGAGAACTGGCACAGCGCTTTGGAGATGAAACTGTACATCAAGCGCTACATCCACCACATCGGCGGCCTGCCGGACTTCAGCGCGTTGCGATTCACCCGCTACAACCAGTACGAGTCGATGATTCTGCCGATGATCACCTACTTGGAAAGCCATGGCGTGCAATTCCACTACAACACGAAGGTGGAGAACGTGGAGTTCGCCATCGGCGGTGGCGATGGGCCGGTACGTGGGAACACCGGTGTAGGACAGGACGAGATCCTCCTCGCACAGGCACAGTCCGGCGTGTTCGCGCGCAACCCGTTCAGTTCGAAGACCCGCAAGCAGGCCACACGTATCGATATCACCGGAGCCGACGGCGAAACCATCGGCATCGATCTGACCGAGAACGATCTGGTGTTCATCACCAACGGCGGTTGCGTGGAGAATTCCTCCATGGGTTCGCAGACCACGGCTGCCGCATGGACTCCGGAACTCAGGCCCGGCGGCGGCTGGGACATGTGGCGGCGCATCGCCAAGCAGGATCCGAGCTTCGGCCACCCGGACGTGTTCTGCGGCGACCCGGAACATTCGAAGTGGATGAGCGCCACCGTCACCACGCTCGATATGGAGATTCCACCGTATATTCAGCAGATCTGCAAGCGCGACCCGTTCACCGGGCACGTGGTGACCGGCGGCATTGTGACGGCGAAGGATTCCAACTGGCTGCTGAGCTGGACGCTTAACCGCCAACAGCAGTTCCACGACCAGCCAAAGGACCAGCTGTGCGTGTGGGTATACGGCCTGTTCCCCGACGAGCCGGGCAACTACGTGAAGAAGCCGATGCGCGACTGCACCGGCGAGGAGATCTGCGCCGAATGGCTATACCATATGGGCGTGCCGGCTGACAAAATCGAGGATCTGGCCAGGAACCACGCCAACACCATACCGGTGATGATGCCGTACATCGACGCGTTCTTCATGCCGCGCTCCGCAGGCGACCGCCCCGACGTGGTGCCGGATGGCGCCGTGAACTTCGCCTTCCTCGGCCAGTTCGCGGAAACGCCGCGCGACACGATCTTCACCACCGAATATTCGATGCGCACCGGCATGGAAGCCGTATACACGCTGTGCGACGTGGATCGCGGCGTACCGGAGGTGTGGGGCTCGGTCTATGACGTGCGCAATCTGCTCAACGCCGTGGTGAAACTGCGCGACGGCAAGCCGCTGAGCGACATCCATCTGAACTTGCTGGAGAAACTGGTGCTGAAGAAGGTCGGCAAGAAGATCCAGGACACCGACATTGCGAAACTGCTCAAGGAGACAGGTGTGAGGTGACATTTCAACGCCTTTATCGACCTGTTGTACCCTAAGTGGCTTATCTGCGGCATCCATAGGCGAAATCCTTGGGTAGGAGCGTTGGAATTCCAACGCTCCTACCCAAGGATCGCCGTTTTACAGGCCATGAATAAGCCACCTGGTTTTCTACCACCCCCAGAATCTGCCATTACTAAGACAGATAGCAGCATCGATGCCGCGCCCTACGGTGTTCAGCGCTCATCAGAGGCTCTTTTCGTGGTCTCCAACGTTCTATAGCGCAAATCGTTCCAGAGCACTGCGAAAATCGCCATGGATTATCGTGTCGATCTTATGGACGAGTGTTTCCGGATCGTCTTTCATATCGCCGGCCACCCAATCCAACATCACGCCGACGAAAGCGTATCGGAAAAAGCCCGCCACGAACCGCTTGTCCTCCTCACGCACCTGCAATCCTTCGGCCTTCTCGTCCACCACGGCACGCAGCAGGCCATAGGTGATGTCGTATAGGTAGCGTTCCACACGCTCCCGACTGACGCAGCGATACACGTTCATGACGAACGGCCTGTTCTCACGCACCAGGTTGAAAATGCTCAGCAACCCCTTCTGCCAAGTATCCACCGTACGATTGCCTGCCAATGCCTTGCCGACATCCTCCTGGCAGGACCATTCCACCAAATCGTAGATGTCCTGGAAATGATAGTAGAACGTCATACGGCTGATGCCGCAGTCCTCGCAGATATCGGTGACGGTGATCTTATTCAGCGGCTTTTCCAGCAGCAGTTTCTTCAATGACGATTCCAGTGCACGCTTGGTGGTTGAAGCCATGCATCCCTCCTCGTTCCGGTCTTCCCCGCCAGCGCATGCCCCCTCGCATGTCCCGGCACGCAAAAGCGGGAACCCTCACGGATTCCCGCTTATCACAGTTTTCCGTTCACACGGAACAGATCACTTCTGGCCCTGAGCGGCGACGGCGGCGGCACCGGCAGCGGCGGCTTCCGGATCCAGGTACTCGCCACGCGGCTTGATCGGCTTGAAGTTCTCGTCCAGCTCGTACAGCAGCGGCATTGCGGTCGGGATGTTGACCTTGGCGATCTCCTCTTCGGAGAGGTTGTCAAGCATCTTCACAATGGCGCGCAGGCTGTTGCCGTGGGCGGCGATCAGAACGGTCTTGCCGGCCTTCAGCTCCGGCTCGATGTCGGACTTGAAATACGGCTCGACGCGCTTGACCACATCGGCCAGGCACTCGGCTTCCGGAACCGGATCGCCGGTGTAGCGCGGATCGTTGTTCTGCGCGTACTCGTCGTTCGGATCGATCTCGGGCGGCGGGGTCGCGTAGGAACGACGCCACAGCATGAACTTCTCGTCGCCGTACTCTTCACGAATCTCGGTCTTGTTCTTGCCCTGCAGAGCGCCGTAATGACGCTCGTTGAGACGCCAGCTGCGCTTGACGGGGATCCACAGGCGATCGGCCTCGTCCAGCGCGACATTGGCGGTGTTGATGGCGCGACGCAGCATCGAGGTGAAGACGATGTCCGGGAGGACGTTCTTCTCCTTGAGCAGGCGGCCGCCGTTCTTGGCTTCCTCGACACCCTGCTCGGTCAGCGGGACGTCGACCCAGCCGGTGAACTGATTGGTTTTATTCCATGCGCTCTGTCCATGACGGAGCAGTACTAGTTTGTAAGTCATACCTGTCAGTCTACCGCCTTGTGCGGCCAACACAACCGTCGATGACGATTATTTGGTTACGGCCATGCAACAATTGTCATTCTGTTGCATGCCGTTTGCATCATCATGCAATCGCCGATGCTCAATGACGAAATCGTAAATGCAGGATGCAGCTACACCATGAAACCGACCTGACAGGCATTGAGCACGAACGCACCGGCTGCGACCAACGAGGTCATCGAGCACAATGGCAACGCCCGACGCCACTGGTCATGCCGGACGGCTGCGACGGCACGAGTAGCAATCGCCACACACCCTGCGATGGATACGAACGCCGCAAGGCTCATCCAATCGGCGTTTCCCCACGACCAGTCATCGCATATGCCATATTCCGTGCATGAACGGTCGCGATCCACCTCCGCAGGCAGTTCTATGAGCAGATCCAGAAGTCCGGCATACACCGATAATGGCATGGCGAAAACCACCGTCAGACCAGCAGCCCATCCCAGCGCACGCATGCACCAGCATTTGCCCTTCCCACTGCCGATGCGCACCATCAGCGTACGCTTGCCGTACGCGGCGTCATCTTCGAGATCGCGCAGGTTATTCACCATCATGACGCTGACGGACAACAGGCCGCAGATCACCGAACCGGCCGCTCCCGTCACGGTAATCGACCCGCTTAGCGCATACTGCGTGCCGAGGGCTGGAACCAACCCGAAGAATACGAATGCCGCAAGTTCGCCCAGACCCCGATATCCGTAAGGATGCCGACCGTTGGTATATCCCCAGCCCGCCAACAGACAGGTTGCGCCAAGCGCGATCAGCCACCAGCGACCAGTTATGACGACAGCGACCAGTCCGGCGGAACAGGCGGCTAAAGCGGCGACCGCGGCAGCCAGCAACACGCGACTGGGGTCAATTCCGGAAGCGACCAACCGCCGAGGTCCCGCGGCGTCACTGCCTCGTCGGGCGTCCGTGCCGCGTACGCCATCGGCATAATCGTTGAGATAATTCACAGCAATCTGCAGACCGACCGCCACCACGGCGCACAACATCGCAACGACCGCAAACCACGGCCGAGAAAACGCACAATGCCCCAGCACATCACCGGCATCACGCTCTTCCAGCAATCCTCCCGGAAAAGCCGGGCACGACCGCAGGCCACCCAAAGCATCCCACCGCCAACTGGCGGCAACGCCGACCAGAACCGGGGCAAGACCCAGCGGCAGCGTTTGAGGGCGAGCGCCACGAATCCAAGTCGATATTTGCATGGACACCATTCTATGTGCGGCCCAGTTTTCCTGGCGTCCCCATTGTTGAGTGAGCCATATGGATTCAAATTTACCATCGTCATTCTTAATCGGCGGCTGCTCAGACTGCGGAGGCCGCTCATCATGATTTTTTTGATGCGCACGCGGACCCGCCGCCAGCCAAAAACAGAAGGGACTGACGGCCGAGTAGGTCGTCAGTCCCTTCAGTCCGTATCAAGTTTATTGCGAACTGTGCTTCGCCTTAATTCAGTGGCTTCAACTGAAAAGGAAGGTTACGGCGGGAGAACAGCCCACAGGGCTGTTCTCTTGAACCGCCTTCACGTGAAGCCAATATGAATTAAGGCTTCGCCTTAATTCAGTGGCTTCACCAGCGGGAAGGTGATGGTCTCGCGGATGGTGGCGCCGGTCAAGGCAATGAGCAGTCGATCGATGCCCATGCCCATGCCGCCTGCCGGAGGCATGCCCACGCCGAGGGCCTCCAGGAAGTCCTCATCGATGTCGCAGGCCTCTTCGTCGCCGGCGAGCGCGTCCTTGGCCTGGGCCACGAAACGTTCGCGCTGCACGACCGGGTCGTTGAGCTCGGAGTAGCCGGTGGCCAGCTCGAAGCCGCGCACGTACAGATCCCACTTCTCGACCACGCCCGCCTTGGAGCGGTGGCCCTTGACCAGCGGGGAGGTCTCGACCGGGAAGTCGCGCACGAAGGTCGGCTCGTACAGCTTGTCCTCGTAGAAGTGCTCCCACAGGTGTTCGACGAGCTTGCCGTGGTTCTCCACGTCGTCGCGTTCCACGCCGAGCTTGTCGGCGATCTCGCCCAGGTGCTCCACGGAGGTGCCGGGGCTGTCCGGGCCGCCGTTCGGCACGATCTCCTCGCCCAGGGCTTCGGAGAGGGAGTCGTACATGCTGATGGTCTTCCATTCGCCGCCGAAGTCGTATTCGGTGCCGTCCAGCAGGGTCACCTTGTGGCTGCCGAACACGTCCATGGCGGTGTCCTGCACGAGCTGCTTGACGAGCGCGCCGATGGTGTCGTAGTTGCCGTAGGCCTGGTATGCCTCGACCATGGTGAATTCCGGGGCGTGGGTGGCATCGACGCCTTCGTTGCGGAAGTCGCGGTTGATTTCGAACACACGGTCGATGCCGCCGACGAGGCAACGCTTGAGGAACAGTTCCGGCGCGATGCGCAGGTAGAGGTCCAGGTCGAAGGCGTTCATGTGCGTGGTGAACGGACGTGCCGCGGCACCGCCGTGCACGGTCTGCAACATCGGGGTCTCGACCTCGAGGAAGTCATGGTCGGCGAAGGTCTTGCGCAGGGAGGCGACGGCCTTGGAACGGTTGCGCACCATGTTGCGGATCTTCTCATCCGCGATCATGCCGATGTACGGCTTGCGGGTACGGGTGTCTTCGTTGAGCTCCTTGTGCAGGGCCGGCAGCGGCTGCAGCGCCTTGGCCGCGATGGCCCATTCGGTGGCGAACACGGACAGTTCGCCGGTCTTGGAAGCAATCACACGGCCCTTGATGAACAGGTGGTCGCCCAGGTCGACCAGCTGCTTGAACTGCTTCAAGGAATCGGCGCCGATCTCCTTCTTGGAGATCATGCCCTGGATCTTGGTGCCGTCTCCGGCTGCGAGCTGCACGAAGCACAGGCCGCCCGCGTTACGCAGGAACAGTACACGGCCGGCAATGCCGACCACGTCCTCGGTTTCGTCGCCCGCTTCGAGCTTGCCGTCGTACTTGGCGCGGACCTCTTCGATGGTGGCGGTGACGTCGAGGGTCACCGGGTAGGGCTGGATGCCTTCCTTGAGCATCATGGCACGCTTGGCCACGCGCATCTGCACCTGCTCCGGGTGGGCCAGCGGCCCGAATTCCTTGTTGGATGGGTCGACGGCCTCGTCCAAGGTGGCGCCGTCGTTGATCTTGGCGCGGATGGCGCCATCCTGCGCAAGCAGCATCTCGGCGCGTTCGACAGTGGTCATATGAGGGGTGTTCTCGCCCTCTTCGTTTGCAGTGTTCTCAACAACTTCAGACATGATTGCCAAGTGTACGCAACACGGGCGATTTGGCACACGCTCGCGCATACCCTCGTCAGGCTATTCGCACTACCAACGCTTACGACCAACTGCAGCCGCGGCGAGAGGCCTTGCGGCACGAGGATCGTCGATTCATGATCCCCGACCACGCTCCTTTGACCCACGGATCACGCAATCGGCCTGATTCCAATGCGACACGCCGAACACTACTCGATTTGCATATATCACGAACCTTGCTGTAGACTGACGGACGTTGCCAAACGGGCTGTAGCGCAGCTTGGTAGCGCGCTTCGTTCGGGACGAAGAGGCCGCGGGTTCAAATCCCGCCAGCCCGACAACTAAGGCGGAACAGAAATGTTCCGCCTTTTTCTTTGCCCGAACCATCCCAATCCACCGACGCTCAGGCACTTCTTAGCGTCGATAGATTGAGAAACACCCAAACCACCGATGATTACTAAAGTTTCAGCGTCGGCGCATTGAGAAAGTAGGCTGAGCAACGCAACGCAACATGTCAACAAGACAAACCGCACAACCAACGAGTAGGCAGCATCACCCCACCTACCCATGCCACATTCCACGAGCATAAGGACCATATGAAGAAGAGCATCCTCGCGCTGGCTTCCGGCGCATTCATCCTCGGCGCCGCCGAATTCGTGATGATGGGCATCCTGCCGCAAACGGCAGCGTCCATGCATGTCAGCATTCCCGCAGCAGGCCATTACATCTCCGCCTACGCGATCGGCGTATGCTTCGGCACACTGATTCTGGTATTCGGGCGCAAGGTGCCGCCCAAGAACCTCATCATTCTGTTTATGGCCATCGCGCTGGCAGGCAACACCCTGAGCGCCATCGCCGTGAACTCCCCCATGCTGCTGGCCGCACGATTCATTTCCGGACTGCCACACGGCGCGTTCTTCGGCACCGCCACGCTGATCGCCAAAACACTTGCCGACAAAGGCAAGGAAGCGCAATCCGTGTCGATGATGGTGACCGGTCAGACCGTGGCGAATATGCTCGGCGTACCTGCGGGAACCATGCTCTCCGAACTGCTTTCCTGGCGCCTGGCCTTTGCGATTCTCGCCGCATGGGCGCTGATGACACTGTTCCTGGTCATCGTATGGGTTCCCTTTGTCGCTCCGATCAAGGATGTCGGCATCAAGGGCCAGTTCCGTTTCCTCACCCACCCCGGCCCATGGTTCATTCTGCTGGCCGTGTTCTTCGGCAACTCCGGCATCTTCTGCTGGTGGAGCTATGTGTCGCCGTGGCTGCAGAAGACGGGCGGATGGTCGTCCGCCATGGTACCGATGCTGATGGTGCTGGCCGGCTTGGGCATGGTGGTCGGCGGCATCGTCGGCGGCAGACTGACCGACATGTGGAAGCCGGGAGCCACCGCGGCGCTCTCGCACTTCATCGCCCTGTGCGGGCTGCTGCTGGTGTTCTTCATTCCTGGCAACCATATGACCACAGCGGTTCTGACATTCCTCATCGGCTTCGCATTGTTCTTCAACTCGTCGCCACAACAGCTGCTGATGGTGCAGGCAGGTGAAGGCGGCGGCGAACTGATCGCCGGGGCTGGCGTGCAGATCGCCTTCAACTTCGGCAACGCCATCGGTTCGATCGTCGGCGGCGCGGCACTGACCGCCACCTCGATGAACTACCATTTCACCGGCATTGCCGGCGCACCCATCAGCCTGCTCGCCGTGGCGCTTCTCGTCATCTACACCCGTCGATACGAAACGCACACCGACGCCATCAACCGTATGCGCGAAGTGCAAATGTGATGCGATCAAAGGGCGCGACGAGACCAGTTCATCCGACCGCCCGTTTCCATGGTCCAGCGTTTTCGAAGCCCGGTTCGCAGTCCAGCGAGTCGGGCTTCGTGCTGTGCGGCGAACCGCCGAACCGTATCGGCTCATACACTTAAAGGAGAAGCACGACGCATGCGATACGGCACAATCAGGGAGGGCCTATGGTCGACGAGGAAGCACTGCTGGCGCAATTCACCGCACAATTCGATCAGCAAACCGATGATTCCGACACCACACAAGCCGATTCGAACGATTCCGACAACATACCCGCTTTTGACGCCGACCGATTCCTGCAAGGGCTGGATGCGATATTCGCCCGCCATGCCGCGGCCAGCGAGGCCGCACCCTACTTGGAACAGGCCATGAGCGATGCGGAAAACGCCGAAGACGATGCCGGACTGCTCACCGTGCTCAACGAAACGATGGGATTCTACCGCTCCCAGGGGTGGCACGACAAGAACCAGTGGATCGTGCAGCGTACCATCGAGCTGGCGCTACGCATGGGATTGGAAGGTAGCGAAACCTGGGCCACGACGCTGATCAATTGTGCCACCGCGATGCGCGCCGCGAAACAATACGATCAGGCCGAAGACCTCTATACGCAGGCCCTGCATTGCGCCGAACAGGTGTTCAGCCCCGACGACCGGCGCATCGCCGCGTTGCACAACAATCTCTCCATGCTGTACAGCGAAACCGACAGGACGGAGCAGGCCGAGCACGAGCTCCGCAAGGCGATAGACCTGCTTGCATCCGCCAGCGAAAACCCATCCACCGACATCGACTTGGCAAGTTCATACACGAATCTGGCGCTGATGCTGCTTGCCGATGGGCAAATCGACCAGGCCGACCGCTATGCGCGCAAGGCACTTGCCATTCACACGGCGGCATGCAGGCAGGGCAAGGACTCAGCGCATGTCGCTTCCGCATTGGCAGGTATGGCACAGGTCCGGTTCGCACAGCAACGTTTCGGCGAGGCTGCAGGATACTATCGCAAGGCTCTGGCCGTAATCGAGAAGCGCTACGGCAGGGACACGGAGTACTGGCGCACCACCGATGGCAATCTGCGCCAGGCCTTGGATTCGGCGGCGAAAAACGGCCAGAAAGTCGGCATTCCCGCAGACATCAATGGCAACGCCGCGGATTGCACCGAGCCCGGCTCCGACTCCGCAACACTGTTGAGCGACGTGAATGGCATGAACGGCATGGAGATGGCCCGCAGGTTCTGGGAGCAGGCGGGCAAACCGATGCTGCAAAGCCGATACCCCGATTATGCGGAGCGCATTGCGGTTGGTCTGGTCGGCTACGGCTCGGAATGCTTCGGCTTCGATGATGCGCTGTCGCGCGACCATGATTTTGGGGCGCGGTTCTGCCTGTGGCTTACGGATGAGGATTATGCTGCCATTGGCACGGCGTTGCAGGAGGATTATGAGCGTATCGCCCACGCATGGCGTTCGGAACATTCCTCGGCTGATCTACCAGACTCCCCCGCCACTCCCCGCGCGCAGGGAACAATGCGCAGGGATGGCGTGTTCCGCATCGGCGATTTCTTCGAAACGCTTACCGGATACCGCGAGGCGCCACCGCAGGACGCACCGCATGAGTGGCTGGCACTTGACGAATCCACACTGGCCACCGCAACTAATGGCCGCATTTTCGCGGATGCACTTGGCATATTCTCCAAAACCCGCCAAGGGTTCACCTTCATGCCGGAGGATGTGCGGCTGTCCCTGATCTCCAGGCGTTTGGGCATGCTGGCGCAAGCCGGGCAATACAATCTGCCCCGTATGCTGCAACGCGGCGACGGAGCGGCGGCCATGACCAGCATCCATGAATTCACGCAGGCCGCCATATCGTTGGTTTTTCTGATCAACAACCCCGTTTCCGTGGGGTATGCACCCTATTACAAGTGGCGTTTTGCCGCGTTGCGCCGCCTGAGCAGGCGCATGGCGACGCGTCTTCCCGGCGTATGCATGCAGCTGGAAGAGATATTGCACCTCGCCTCGGCTGCATGCTTCGGTATGCCCGGCACCACGGCAAAGCACAAGGCCAGCACCACGGCAACACCGCCTGCGGATCGCATCAACACGATCATCGAACGCATCTGCGCGGATATCGTCGGCGAACTGCAGCGAGAAGGGTTGACCCGTTCGCAGGAGACGTTTCTGGAATGGCAGCGTCCCTATGTCGAGGAGCATATCGTCTCCGACGCCCCCTGTCTGCATAGTCTGTGAGTGTGGGTATGGAAATGAACGACGTCGTGGACGACAACATGCAGACAGTGCTGAAAGAAGGCACCGGGAATCATGGGGCAGATCGGAATCGCACCGCATGGGATTGGAAAAACAATGGCGATGCCGAACTCATCGAGCATATCGTGCGTTTGGAATGGAACGAATTCCAGCATACGAACAATGAAGGTGGACGTGCCGCATGCCAAGGCAACTGGCCGCTGTTCCACCAGATGCGGCTCAGCCAGTTCCTTACCTGGCCGCACGACCTGCTGGCAAGCTACCGGAACGATCTTGAACGAGCCGACGCCACCGGTCGCAATCTCGTCACCGAAAAATACGGACGCATGATGCGTTCCACCCATCCCGAGGAATACACGGCGAATATCGAACCGTATATCCCCTCGCTGAGCGCTTCCCGCGAAGCATTGCAGGAGCGAATCATCGCCATGCAGGTGGCGTGGGCACGCAAGTTCCGCGAGCGTTACCCGAAACTCGGGCAAGCCATGCGCGTGTTGACCACGGCCGAGGATACCGCCGATGCCACGTCGTTCGAAACCTATCTACGCGGCGAATTAGGCACGTATTCAGAGCACACGCTGAATCTGTATCTCGCTTTTGTAGAGCATTTGGCCGGCGAGCAGCGCAATCTGACCGAGGAAACGATTGCCAATACGGTGCGTTTTGGCGGTTTCCGTGATCTTATGGAGGCGGAATCGACGCAATGACGCATCGGAATGGTGGAACCGCCGAATACTGAAACCCATCCGACGCCGTAGCGACCTACAGTGGCAGTTGTGCAAACAGTATCGGATACATCACAGAAAACAGGAACAACCAGCCCATCTGGTACGACAATGCAACGCATATGGATGACGTTCGCGGCCACCATAGTCATTGCGCTAGTGCTGACGGCGCTATTATGCGCTTTCGGCATGGCATGCACGCCTCGATGGCAGGTCGAACCGTTCACGAATCATATCGCGGTGCATTCGCCCAGCACATCCATCCAGGCCACAGGGGTCGTCACGCCGCAGGAGGGCCGTTATCAGGTCAAAGAAACGCATATCACAATCCAGCTGAGCGGCAGGGTGAAGGCCGTGGCAATCGTGCGGGAGCCGATTGGGGCATCGGAAGGCCATGCGGCCTGTCTGTTCATGCACGGCTCGGGCACCGGGAAATCGTCCGAGGCCTACGGCGATATTGCCCGGGCCATGGCCACTGCAGGCATCACCACTTTGGTACCGGATAAGCGGCTTGACAATTACTCCATGTTGAGCCGTGACTATGTGTCCAGTGCCAACGATTATGCAAAATCCTTGCGGGTTCTGCGCAGCTGGCCGGGCGTGGACGCCGCCAAAACAGGCATCTACGCCGAATCCGAAGGCACATGGATCGCCACCGTATTGACTCATGAGCACCCCGATCTGGCATTCGCCATCCTGACATCATCACCTGTAGTCTCAGGTCGGCAGCAGATGGCCATGGCGGCCACCAGCTGTCTTAAGGCCACTGGCGCGCCGGATGCCATCATTCATATCATTCCGAAACTCACCAGCCTGAGCGTGGACAACGTCGGTCCGAATTATGCTGATTTCGACGCCGCCTACTACCGCAGATCGCTTACGATGCCTCTGCTGATCAACTACGGCACGCAAGATACGGCAATGCCGATCGAACAGGGCGCGCGGCTGTTGACCCGGGCCGCCAATGCTGCAGGCAACCATAATGTGACACTGCGGTATTACAACGCCAATCATCAGATGCGCACCGGCAGCCTGTCGGCTCCCAACCTGCCCTTGGCGTCGCATTACACGCACGATCTGGAGGATTGGGTGAACGCCGTGGCCGCCGGCACCGGCGTAGGCGGCTGGAAGACACCCATGATTGCGGGCAGCCGGCCTCATCAGGAGTTCGCGGCCCCGCCATCCACCGATGCCGGTCTGCTCTCCTCGCTTGGCGTGCTGACGAGCGCTATCCTGCTCTGCCTGGCATGCTGCGTAGCAACCGTTTTCGGCGGCATCATATTGACGCTCGCGCACATGATTCGAACACGTCGCCATAAGACGAACAATCATCGTTTCCCCGTTCCGCTGCGCATCGCACTCATATTGAACGTGGCGTTGGCCGCCGTAACGACATGCGCACTCCTCGCCTATCTGGTCATGGTGATTCAGGATGCGATCACATTGACGAGCAACTCGGCCGTGCTGGCCCGCAACTGGCATGGCGTGGTGGCGTTGACCTGGCTGGAACTGGTGGCGTTTGCCTGGCTGATTGCGCAATACGCCGTCATGCGCATGCCAAAGCCGCCGTACGCTCATGCGGAACATGCACGGCCGGACCTGCACGCCGCCGCAAGCCAAGCCGGCAAGGAAACCTGGGGCGGCGGGCACACAGCCGTTGCCACATTGGGTATGCTGGCTTCGGCGCTGTCTTTGCTGCTTTTGGCGTTCTGGGGACTATTTAGCTAGGGGCATGGAATCTCCCGCAGCTGATTCCCCGCCCATGGATTCCTCCGATTCGCGGCGATTATGTATTGCCGAGACTGCCGCCCATACGGCTGCTGTGATGAGCAGCAGCACGCCAAGTCCGCCGATGCCGCCGATCAGGAGCGTCTGCGGATTCGGCATCCAGTGCCATACGCCGATCGGCAGCAGGCATAGCATCGTCATCAGGCCAATCAGGCAGAGGAACACGCCCAATACTATGGTTCCGGCACTCGGCCCGGACGGACGAATCACCAGGTTGCCGTCGACTTTGCCGATATGCACCTGTTTGGATGGGTCGACCGGTTCGATGGGGCGCGCCGATTGGGGATGTGCCGATTCCGTATGCGCAGGCTCTGCAGGCGCAGTTTCTGCATGCACCGACTGGGTATTTGCCGGCTTGCGTGTCGATTCGTGTGCCGGTTCATGTACCGGCAGGGTCTGCGTAGGCATATCAGCGACGTCGGCGATATTCAGAACCGGCATCTCGCGGGTTGCGTCGTCATTCATTTCGTTTCCTTTCCATCGGCGCTGTGCTGCGATTTCGCATTTGCCGATCCCAACGGCAGCTTGCTGTCGGACGCGTATTGCACGGTGACGCTGCCGGCGGCCGTTCCAGCGATGTTGATGCATAGATCCGGCTGTTGCGGAGCCTTGTCCGACTCGATGGACGGCCAATACCATTTGTGGTCGTAGATGGTTTTGAACGCTTTGTCGAGATTCGTGCCGTCATATACCGCATCACCGGATTTGACGGCGTCGTCGTGCTCATCCGCATTATCGTAGTTGCTGAAATCGTCGTAGTCCGAAGTACCGGCAAGCGCCGGGACTCCCTTGCTCAACCCGTTGACGCCGTGTTGCGTGCCACTATTGTCGAGGAACAAGCCGATCCAGCCCATACCGTTGTTGAAGGTGAGGCCGTCCGGGCCACCCACATAATCCACGATGTTGCTGAAACCGTTATCCTGGTCCCCAACCGACCACTGGCATCCGTCCGGCAATGTGACCGCCACCTGAACATTCGCCGCCATCAGATTCAGCGTGCCTGTCGGGCAGGAGCTTTCGCCGTACGTGCCGTCTTCGAGCCTGACCTTATGCTTGCCATGCGTGGTCGGATAACCGCTCAAATCGATATTCAGTACATCGTTGGCGTAATCCTTGCCGGATATCACCAAACCACGCTCGTAGCGTTTCATCTGCGCATCACTGGTGTCGCTCCATGTCATGGTCCCACTCACCGTCACACGCCGATAGTCCTTCGGAATCTGCCAATAGCGGCTTTCCAACGTGACCATGCCCATGCAGAATGCCATCACCACAGCCATGAACGCGGCGCACCACGCCAACGGATGCAGGCCGCCGGCTCGCCGCCCCACGCAGCCGAGTATCACGATTGTTATGCCAATGCCCAGGCAGATGCCACCGCAGCACATCGTGGCAAGGCGCAGCAGCCGTTGCGGATACTCCCAATCGATTGCGAGCGTGGTGGCGCACCAGCCGGTTCCGGCGATCGCCAGCAATGCCAGGCCAAGAGTCGCCAGCACCAGCAACGGGCCAGCCGGCTTGCGGCGAACACGCTTCGGCCGTGGCTGGGGTGTTTTGTCTTGTGGCGGAGCGGAGAATGTCGGGGGCACGCTGGCCGTGACAAACGCGGCAGGCTCGTTTACCGGCTGTTGAAACGTCTGGTACGGCGATTGCGCAGGCCCGCGCGCGGCATTATTCTGCGATTGCCGTTGCGCATACTGCGACTGGGTCGAGACGAACGGCTGTGCCGGGGCGACCGGCTGGGTCGGTTGAGTCGGCCGATTCGGTTGAGTCGACTGCCCCGACTGCCGTGCCGGCGGTTGCTGGGATTGCGGCTGCGGCATGTGGGGCTGCTGCCATTGCGCCGCATACGATTGACGATTGATCAGCAGCCACAGCGCCAGCGCGGCCATGGCGAACGCCGCCCAGCCCACGCCGGGAAGGCAAATCGCCGCTGCGGCACAGATTAGTGCGCCAAGGCAGTTCCAATCCCAATGGCCATTGATCAGCTCCTCGCACAGGATCCTGTCGTCCGTCTCGTCCGGAAGCAGAAGCCAAGCCAATGCGTAGAACGCGGCTCCGGCGCCGAACAGCAGCGAGGTAAGGATTACCAACGCACGCACCAAAGTCGTGCTCCATCCCAACCTGCGGGCCATGCCATCGCATACGCCTGCGATCCAACGGTCACGGCCGCGTATGATGCGGCTGGAGCGGATCCAGAAGAAGAACCGGCTGCCACGATTCGGCTGCGGCTGATATGCCGGGGATTGCGCCTGTGATTGGGGTGACGATTGGGACTGCGGCTGTGGCGACGGCCCGGCAGACCCCGCGTTCCACCAACCATCCTGAGGATTATTGTTTGCATTGCTCATGCTTCCATTACAGCAACCCTCAACCGTCAGCCGTATCAGGGAACACCCTGAATCTGCCCTGAACACTGGCTCAAAGCCCTGAATCCATGACCCTGGCAAGGCACAATGGAATCATGAAGTCCTTAGCCAAACCACGCTACACGCAGGAACAGTACGAGCAGGCCAGTGCGGTCTATATGTATTGGTGCCGTGACCAGGCGTGGCGCGAAGGCCGCGCGACGCCATCCAAGCAGGCACGTCTGCCATTGCTGCGCCCCGCATATGGCCGTATGGTGGCCGGCGTATCCAAAGCCATCAGCATGCATCTGGGTATCTCCGTTCATCTGATCCGCCTGATCTTCATCATCGCCACGTTCTTCTTCGGCTCCGGCGCAATCACCTATATCTTCCTGTGGATCACTGTTCCGGTCGGTGACCCGGTGCAGCGGGCGTACGCTATTGCCGGCAGCCAATCCGTAAGCGATGCGCCACTGTCACGCGGCAACGCAGGAAGCGCACAGAGCGGCGGAATACCATCGCCTGCCACCGGGAATGCCGCGGATACAGCTACGTCCGGAGGCAACCCGTCATCGTCCGAAAGCCTGGAGCAGATGCTCAGGCAGGCGCCGAAACCTGCATTGCTGGCCTTAAGCGGACTGGCTGCACTTGCCATATGCGGCATCATGCTGGCCGGAGGCATGCCGGGTTCGCTGGTGTTGCCGTTGCTGCTCGGCATGGTCGGCATCGGTGTTTCCTGGCTGCGGTTCAATGCGGAGGAAGGCCAGCTGTGGACGATGCTCGGCGGCATCGCGCTTATCTTCTCCGCATATGCGATCTATGTCGCCGCGCATGTGCACATGGTGGAATCCGTGCGGCATGCCACGGCTGATCTGTTGTTTGCCGGATTGGCGATGCTTGTCGGCGTGCTGTTGGCGATTGTGCCGTGGATTATGGCCCTGATTCGTGATCTGGGCACGGAACGCGCATTGAAGGAACGCGAAGAGGAGCGCGCCGACATGACCGCCCATCTGCATGACGGCGTATTGCAGACGCTGGCGTTGATTCAGCTTCACGCAGGCGACCAGCAGACCGTGTTCTCTCTGGCGCGTTCGCAGGAACGCGAACTGCGTGAATGGCTGTATCAGGAGCGCACTACGTCGGACCGTTCCGTCAATGCCGGGTTGAAGGAAATCGCGGCTCATGTGGAGGATACGCACGGTAAGCCGATTGAGGTGGTGACGGTGGGAGACGCACTGCCGAGTACGCAGACCGATGCACTGCTGGATGCCACGCAACAGGCGCTCGTCAACGCCGTGACGCATGGCGGCGAACCAATATCCGTCTACTGCGAGGCAAACGACAAACTGGTGGAGGTGTTCGTACGCGACCATGGTGATGGCTTCGATATCAATGCCGTGCCTGCGAACCGCTTGGGCTTGCGCGAGTCGATTATCGGACGTGTCAAACGGCGCGGCGGTACAGTAGAGATTGTGTCACGCACCAACTGGGGCACGGAGGTGCGCATGCATATGCCGATTGTGACGCAGAAAACAGGCGCCGAGCCGTTGCAACAGCCGCAACAGGCACAGCAATCGCAACATTCCCAGGTTAAGGAGCAGCAATGAGCGAACCGGAGCAACGCATCAGAATCGCCATCGTGGATGATCATGAGATGTTCCGCGCCGGTGTGATCGCCACGCTGCAACCGCATTTCGATGTGGTCGGTCAGGCCGCGGACGTGGAGGGATCGGTGGCGATGATCGCGCAGACCAAGCCGGACGTGGTGTTGCTGGACGTGCATGTGCCGGGCGGCGAAGGCGGCGGTGGCACTGAAATCCTTGCCAAATCACGCCTCTACTCCCCCGATACCGTGTTTTTGGCATTATCAGTCTCCGATTCGCCACAGGATGTCGGTTCCGTAATCCGTGCTGGGGCGCAAGGTTATGTGACCAAAACGATTTCCGGTAGCGACCTCATCTCCTCCATTAAGCAGGTACATGAGGGCTATGCCGTGTTTTCGCCAAAACTGGCTGGTTTCGTACTATCGGCCTTCCAAAACGGGTCATCGACGAACAGCTCGATCGGCGGCTCAATCCACGATGATGAGCTGGACCGGTTGTCGAACCGCGAGCAGGAGGTCATGAGGCTTATCGCACGCGGCTACACGTATAAGGAGGTCGCCGCGGAACTGTTCATCTCCGTCAAAACCGTGGAGACCCATGTCAGCTCCGTACTGCGCAAGCTGCAGTTGTCGAATCGCACCGAGTTGACCCGTTGGGCCGCCGATCGACGTATCGTGTGATGCCGGAACGCACTGATGCCGATGCATACTGTTATCGACGCATAACTGCGCGGCATTGGTTTCGGTTCCTCGCAGGGGCGCAATCCAGCTCATGCGGGGTTAATGACAATTACTGCGGCCTGTATGACAATTTCTGTGACGGCAGTATCATATTTCGTCACTTTCATCACAGCAATTGTCGCTAACCCCGCAGAAACAGTCAAGAACGGCGGTGTTTCGGCGGTTTCAGTGGTTATAGGCAACAAAAAACCGCAGCCATATGACTGCGGTTCATTCACAAGCGGGCAGAGCGAGATTCGAACTCGCGGAGGCTTGCACCTCAACGGTTTTCAAGACCGTCTCTTTAGACCGCTCAGACATCTACCCTACGTGCCAAACCATCCGCACGAACACGCATCACACGTATGCATGCGAACAGGCACCTCAGTTATTGTAGCGTCACCCTTCCCCGCCGCGACACGACCGGGATATGCAATACAACATATCCACCGCATCCAGTAGTTATGCACAAGTTATCCACAGCATAACATGGGAATATCGGATCCCGACAACGGTCTTCCTCCATCGGCAGTCCTCCATCGGCAGTCCACACCATACGAATACGGCGCCAACGCAGCAACGTTGACGCCGTATGCAGCTGATGATCAATCAGTATTCAAGCGATCAGGCTTCCCACTTGGTCGGCTCGATGACTTCCTTGCCTCCCATGTAGGCGCGCATGGCCTTCGGGATCTCGATGGAACCGTCCTTCTGCTGATGGTTCTCCATGATGGCGACCAGCCAACGCGTGGTGGCCAAGGTGCCGTTCAGCGTGGCCACGGCGCGGGTGGAGCCATCCTCCGTGCGCTCGCGGATGTTCAGACGGCGGGCCTGATACTCGGTGCAGTTGGAGGTGGAGGTGAGCTCGCGGTAACGGCCCTGGGTCGGAACCCAGGCTTCGCAGTCGAACTTGCGGGCCGCGGAGGAGCCCAGATCGCCGGCGGCGGTGTCGATGATGCGGTACGGCACCTCGACCTTACCGAGCATCTCCTGCTCCATGGCCAGCAGATGCTCATGCTCTTTGTAGGAGTCCTCCTGCTTGGCGTAGACGAACATCTCCACCTTGTCGAACTGGTGCACGCGGATGATGCCGGAAGTATCCTTGCCGGCGGCACCGGCTTCGCGGCGGTAGCAGGAGCTCCAGCCGCAGTAGCGCAGCGGGCCGTTCTCAAGGTTCAGGATCTCGTTCTCATGCATGCCGGCGAGCGCCACTTCGGAGGTACCGACCAGGTACTGGTCGTCAGGCTCGCGCAGACGGTAGATCTCGTCCGCATGGGAGTTGAGGAAGCCGGTGCCGCGCATCACTTCAGGACGCACCAGCGTCGGGGTGATGGCCAGCGTGAATCCGTGCTCCTCGGCCTGGTCGACGGCCATGGTCAGCATGGCGATCTGCATGCGGGCCACGGCGCCACGCAGGAAGTAGAAGCGGGAACCGCCGACCTTCACGCCGCGTTCCATATCGATGCCTGCAACGCCGCGGCCAAGCGTGAGATGGTCCTTGGGTTCGAAGCCTTCGGCAGCGAAGTCACGGATATCGCCGACCTTCTTGACGACCACATAGTCGTCTTCGCCGCCTGCCGGTGCCTCCGGCTCGACGATATTGGACAGCTTCCACATGGCGGTGGTGTATTCGCCGGTGGCGGCATCGGCCGCGGCCTTGTATTCGGAGACCTTCTTGGAAAGCTCTTTGGTCTCGGCAATGAGCTTGGCCTTATCGTCGCCGGAAGCGGCGGCGACCTTCTTGCCGATTTCCTTCTGCTGCGCACGAGCGGCCTCGAAATCCCTCAGCGCCGCACGACGCGCCTCATCGGAGGTCAGCACTTCATCGACGAGTTCGACGGATTCCCCGCGCTTGCGTTGCGATTCCTTAACAACATCAGCGTGTTCACGAATGAATTGAATATCAAGCATGAGCCTAAGCCTAGTGCCGCGTAACGACGCATCGCAGCCGTTCGTGCAGGATTGGGGAGAATTCCCGAAAAGAACGTCGCCGTTATCCTGACTCTTCGTAACAATAGGTGGCATGTCTAGAAGTGCGCTCCTCATTGTTACGGTAATCGCGATGGTAATCGCCATCGTGCTGGCGATCGTTCTTGTCGTACGTTCGCGCAAACGCCGCGCTCTGGTCGATGTGCTCGGAAAGCGAGACAACGATTCCGTCCGCTACGCATTCGTGATCAACCCCTCGAAACCTCAGGCCAGCGAACATAGACGTTTCATCGCCTCATACTGCGCGAATCACGGGCTTAACGACATCGAGTTCATCGAAACCCAACTCGATAAGGACGGCCGCGTCTGCGCACAGGAGGCGCTGGACCACGGCGCCGACGTGGTAATCGCCGTAGGCGGCGACGGAACCGTGCGCACCGTTGCCAGCGCGCTTTCCGGCACCGGGCATGCGATGGGCATCATTCCCATCGGCACGGGCAATCTTTTCGCACGAAATATGGGCATCCCCGTGGGCGACATCGAAACGGCGCTCACCGTGGCAACCTCGCATGGGTCGCGGAATGTGGACATGGGGCGCATGATGCTTCTCGACAACGAGAAGGAGAACCACGCCCATGCGTTCCTCATCATCGCGGGAATCGGCTTTGACGCCGCGATGATCGACGACACCGACCCGCAACTCAAGAAGAACATCAGCTGGCTGGCATATTTCGTGGGCGGCATGAAGAACCTGTTCGCACCCAAATACCATGGTACTGTCACCATCACCAGCGCCGACGGCAGCATGCATTCGAAGAGCAATCTCACCTTCCGCACGTTCATGGCCGGCAATTGCGGGGATATCCCCGTGTTCTCCCTGATGCCCAAGGCCTCCTACGATGACGGCATCCTTGATTTTGAGATTATCGACACGACCGGCGGACTTATCGGCTGGGCCAACCTTTTCAGCGATATTGCATACCAGACCGTCACCAAAAAGCCCGAGCAGAATCCGATTTCCATGAATTCCACCGTCGACCAGATTCAGGGCGTCAGCGCCGAACTGGAACTGGAGAAACCGGCTTTGGCCGAAGTGGATGGCGATATCCTCGGGGAAACGAAACATATACGAATCAGTGTGGAGAAACGCGCCTTGACGGTACGCGTACCGGAGGCGACGCCCGACGTTCACCAGGACTGAACGATAGACGCAAGAAACGTCTGGCCGTAGGCGGGCAATCCCCCTAGCTTTTCATATATTGGATAGGACTATGCGCTGACGCCATCCTCCACCGCATCCATGGTGACGCGGGAGATATGCAAGGCAAGAGTCCTCGGTAAGATGCGCGTCCAACCGCAATGCCGCGACAGCAGCGATCTTGTCGGCGCAACGCATGGCATCGGAATAGGTTTCCTTAATCGAGTTGATGATCGGCTGCGGCTCTCGATCAAGCTGCTTGTTCTGGCTGATGCGAACGAACAGATAGCGCAGATGCGTAATGAAACGACCGACGTTGACGCTGTGCTGATCGAGCTTCACCCCGTATGACTGCTCGATGACCTTGAGCATCTGCTGAATCACGCCCGTGATCTTATATGTGCGAGACAGATCCCCCGTAGTGAACCCGGCATTGACCAGATGCATCGCAAAGGCGGACACTTCGCCTTCAGGGAGGATTCCGCCGAGATACGTGTTGAGTATCGCCACAAGCTTTTCCGCCTGCTCATACTCTCGCGCATACAACGACTGCACTTCCGCCTGCAGCGGATATTCGACGTTGACTCCTTTGTTGATGCGCCGAATGGCACCGGTCAGGTGATCGGCCAAAGCCATGACGAGAGCCGGGCGCCGCTCAACCTGGGCGCCCATGCCGATTCTCGTCATGGCTTCAGCGACCAATCGAATGATCTCAGGCGGAATATCTGCCAGCAGTTCCGCCATATGATCCGGATCACGACCGTCGGAGGGGACGAATCGCCTGACGACCTTGGACTCGTCAATACGCTGCCCCGGCTTGGCTTGGAATCCAAGGCCACGCCCAGTGAGAATCACTTCGCTTTTCCCGTCTTTCGCCAAGACAACATTGTTATTGAATACGCGAAGCACTTCCACTGTTTTCGTTCCCTTCCCGACGTCGATGTCGTCAGTGCTGGATGTCGAGCACTGCATCACCGGCCTTCACATCGATATCCGTCCTCGGGGTGACCGAGGCCAGGGCCATGGTGTTGGTTACCGTCATCAACGTTGTAGTGCTGTAGCCAGCTTCCTTGACCTTATCGAAATCAACCGTGACCAGCGTATCACCAGCACTCACTCGCTGATTGGTCTTTACGGCGACGGCGAAGCCCTCGCCATTCATCTTCACGGTATCGATGCCGACGTGCACGAGCACCTCCACGCCGTCATCGGTTTTGATGCCGAAGGCATGGCCGGTTTCGGCCACGGTGGACAGCACGCCGGACACCGGTGCCACCACGGTGGAATCGGTCGGCTGAATGGCGACTCCTTCGCCCAGGGCACGGGAAGCGAACACCGGATCGCCGGACTCGTCGAGGGACACGATATGGCCGGACAGCGGAGATCCCACAGTGGTGGTCTCCACAGCGGTCTTCGTACCGGTCTCGGCTGCCGGGGCGGCTTCGACGGCTGCCGGGGCATCAGCGGACTTGCCCTTGGCAGCGGCCTTTTCAGCGGCATAGTCGGCGGCACGCTGCTTGGCTTCGGCCTTCTGTTCCGGAGTGCGGTAGTCGAACATGGCAACCATCAGGAAGGATACGATGAACGCCGCTGCGATGGACACGCCGTACACCCACATCTGGTTGAACACCGGGATGGTCAGCAGGGAGGTGAAGGCGAATGCCGTAGTGGTCACGCCGTGCACGACCTGACCGGAGGCGACGGTGGACGGGAAGAGCCAGCCGAGAATGGCGATGACGACGCCACCGGTGGCGCAGCCGACCAACATGCGCTTGTAGACCATCTTGTAGCGCAGGTGGATGCCGTACAAGGAGGGCTCGGAAACGCCGCCGAGCAGGCCTGCGGCAAGCGCACCGAGCGAGGTCTGGCGCATAACCGGATCCTTGTCACGCATGGACAGGAAGAGCACGCCGGCGGTGGCGCCGAAGCAGGCGAAGTTCCAAGTGCCCATCGGGCCCTGGATGAAGTCGTAGCCCAACGTGTTGATGTTCATGATCATGAGGGCATTGAGCGGCCAGTGCAGACCCAGCGGCACCAGGAACGGGTACAGCAGCGGGATGATGATGGCGAAGACGAACGGAGCATGGGTGTTCATCCAGGACAGGCCAATACCGAGCTCGTTGCCTGCCCAGACGCCCAGCGGTCCGATGAGGAAGGCGGTCAGGGCACCGACGATGATCATGCAGAAGAACGGGACGAAGACCAGCTGCACGCTTTCGGGGATGATCTTCTTCAATCCGTGGTAGACGACTGCCAGCACGGCGGCCATGAGCAACGGCACGAACACGTTGCCGGAGTAGTCGCTCAGCAGCATCGGCAGACCGAAGATCTTGGCCGTGCAGGAGGTGGTGCCGAGCGCCGCGTTGGTAACGCACGTGGTGTCGGGGAAGGTCTTGGTGTCCATCAGGCTGGTGAACTGCGGGGTCATGAGCATGCCCATGATCGCGCCGCCCAGCCATGGGTCGACCTTCAGCTTCTTGGCGGCATTGTAGGCGACCATAATCGGCAGGAAGTAGAACACGCCCTTCCAGATGGCCTTGATGAACACCCAGCCCGCGGAGGCTTCGTCGTTCGGAATGACGTTCAGCGAGATGAGCAGGTTGACCAGAGCGATGATGATGGATGCGCCGAGCAGCACGCCCAGGATCGGGCGGAACGAATCGGAAAGGTATTCGAAGAACGAATCAAGCCATGCGAACTTGCCGCGGGCCTTGGCGCGTTCCGCCGCCTTGACCTCGGCATCGGTCATCTCGCCGGTGCTTTTCGCAGCCTTGCCTGCGGACGCCCCGGCCTTGGCCATCTCCGGCAGATGCATGATGTCTTCGTATACGTTGGCGACTCCGCCGCCGATAACGACCTGGTAGCGGTCGCCCGACTGCGGCACGGTACCGAGCACACCCTTGGTACCGTCGAGACGGGCCTGATCGACTTTGCCGGCATCCACGAGTTCGAAACGCAGACGCGTGGCGCAATGAGTGAGACTGCGGACATTCTCAGCACCACCGATCGCGGCGATGATCTGAGACGCGGTTGACTCAGCCATGTTCTCTTCCTTCCTGTACATTGTCATTCTTCGTTCCTGCGCTGTGCCGCCACAAACAAAAAAGACCTGAGACACGACATGCATATGCCGAGCCTCAGGTCTTGCGTCGTAATGGACTAGCAACCCTGCGAGTAGTCGAATGAAAATTAGCTTACCCTATGTTTACACGATTGGCAAAACTTTCGCTCGGCAACGTAAAGGTTTGCTGTCATATATCTACTGCCATCTTCGACACGCCGAACAGCGAATTTATGCCAACGTTTTCAATGAACAAAACATGACATTACCGCACATTCGCCTATGGTCCGTGGCACAATAGAGCGCATGGTTGCAAACAATGCGGGCAAACCCGCCACCCCAGCAGATCTGATCAATGTCGACGAAGTCATTGGCAAGTACTACGACGTCGTCCCCGACCCCAACGTCCCGGAGCAGCGCGTCTCCTTCGGCACCTCCGGACACCGCGGATCGTCTCTGAAGACCTCCTTCAACGAGGCCCACATCGTCTCCATCACCCAGGCCATCGCCGAATACCGTAAGAAGGCCGGTGTGACCGGCCCGCTGTACATCGGCCGTGACACCCACGCCCTGTCCGAGCCGGCATGGAAGACCGCCATCGAGGTGCTCGTCGCCAACGGCGTGCGCGTACGCATCGATTCCCGTGACGACTTCACCCCGACCCCGGTTGTCTCCCAGGCCATCCTGACCCACAACCGCGCCGCCGACGGCACCCAGCGCTTCACCGGCGACGGCCTGGCCGATGGCATCGTTGTCACCCCGTCCCACAACCCGCCCACCGACGGCGGCTTCAAGTACGACCCGGTCACCGGCGGCCCGGCACCGGCCGACGTGACCAACGCCATCGCCGACCGCGCCAACGAGCTGCTCGGCGATTTCAAGAACGTCAAGCGCGTGCCGTTCGAGCAGGCCATCAAGTCCGATCTGGTCGAGCGCTTCGACTTCCGTGAGCATTACGTGGCCGATCTGGAGAACGTCATCGACTTCGACGTGATCCGTTCCTCCGGCGTGCGCCTGGGCATCGACCCGCTCGGCGGCGCTTCGGTCAACTACTGGCCGCTCATGAACGAGAAGTACAACCTGACCATCGACGTGGTGCGCCCGCAGGTCGACCCGACCTGGAGCTTCATGACCATCGACCATGACGGCAAGATCCGTATGGATCCGAGCTCCCCGTACGCCATGAAGGGTCTGGTGGACTCCCTCAACAACGGCGCATGGGACAAGTACGATCTGGTCGGCGGCACCGATCCGGACGCCGACCGCCACGGCATCGTCTGCCCGAACTGGGGCGTGATGAACCCGAACCACTACATCGCCGTGTGCGTGGAGTACCTGTTCGGCGGCAACCGCCCGGGTTGGCCGGAAAACGCCGGCATCGGCAAGACCCTCGTGTCCTCCTCCCTGATCGACCGCGTGGCCGCATCCATCAACGCCAAGCTCGTTGAGGTACCGGTCGGCTTCAAGTGGTTCGTGGATCCGCTGTTCAAGGGCGAGGTCGCCTTCGGCGGCGAGGAAAGCTCCGGCATGTCCTTCCTGCGCAAGGACGGCCGCGTGTGGACCACTGACAAGGACGGCCTGATCCCCGACCTGCTGGCTGCGGAAATCACCGCCAAGACCGGCAAGAACCCGGCCCAGCTGCACCAGGAGCAGGTGGAGCGTTTCGGCGAAAGCTGGTACAAGCGCGTCGATACCCCGACCACGCTCGAGCAGAAGCAGAAGTTCGCCAAGCTCACCGGCGACGATGTCGAGGCCACGCAGCTGGCCGGCGAGGACATCACCGCCAAGCTCACCGAGGCCCCTGGCAACCACGCCAAGATCGGCGGTCTGAAGGTCATCACCGAGAACAATTGGTTCGCGGCACGCCCCTCCGGCACCGAGAACATCTACAAGGTGTACGCCGAGTCCTTCGAGTCTCCTCAGGCTCTGGATAAGGTGCTTGCCGAGGCGACCGAGGTCGTGGACAAGGCTCTGGCCGAGTAGTCCCCGTTCCGTTCCCTAGCCTAAGCGCCTGTCTCTGGTCCACAAGAATCAGAGGCAGGCGCTTTCCTGTATCCGTGCAGCCATCTGCGCATATGCCTTCGCTACCACCCATACGGGAAATCCGCGCAACCGCACCCACCTAGCAATATGACAGCGTGCGGCAGCGTCGGACGGACTTCGTAGGGTTATAGGCATGACGATTACGATCTCCACAGACGGCTCTGCACTGGGCAATCCCAACGGTCCCATGGGATGGGCATGGGCCGATCATGCCAAGAACGCCGGCGGCACGGAAGGGCACCATCACGATGAGCGCGGGTACGACCACGGTGGCGCCACCAACGGCACCAATCAGATTGGAGAACTGTGCGCCGTGCTCGAAGCCCTGCGCGCGCACCCCGGCGCCGAGCCGCTGCTCATCGAATCCGATTCGCAGTACGCCATCAACTGCTCCACCAAGTGGGTGAAGGGCTGGAAAAGAAACGGCTGGAGGAATTCGCAGAAGAAGCCTGTGAAAAACGTTGAACTGATCAAGGCCATCGATGCCGAAATCGCCAAAAGGGAAGGCCCCGTCGACTTTCGATGGGTGAAAGGCCATGCCGGCAACGTCGGCAACGAACTGGTCGACGAGCTGGCGCGTGGGTACGCCACGGACTGCCGTTCCGGCGCCAAGGACGGCTATCTGCCCATTGAAGGATGGCAATCCCTGCTGCATTCCGATTACGCCGAGGGCACTGACGTGCCTCCGGATGTTCAGCTGGTTCTGGAAGGCAAAGCGAGCGCCGACTCGCTCAGACCGCAATATGCCGTGGACGAGGCAACCGGCGACGACAAGCCGGCGACGACGGCAGAAACGACAGCGGAGCACCGCGTGAAACAGCCTGTGAAACAATCTGAGCAGCGGGATGACGCGGTCCTGCCGCCCTCCGATGAGCTCTTCGGCCGCACGCAGCATACCAATGTCGACAACGCCGCAACCGCAACATCCCTACCTCAGTCAGCCGCCCCCTCGCCATCCCGCCCAGCGGCTCACGTCGGAGCCTCCTCCGGCCTGCGTGTCTCAGGCGACCTGGTCTTCTCCCCCGCTCCGAAGACCAGCCCTTATTTCACTGGCGAACCGATGCATATTCACGGCTTCCTCGAAGTGGAAGGATATGTGGACGGCGACGGCAACCTGCACCTCGTCAATGCGCCATTCACCAGACGGTAGCCCCGCACACTACAATAGGCAGAGCATACCGTCGCCATCATGGCGCGGTAGGATGGAATCAACTACTGGCAATGACGCTGCACAGCGCCCATACAACAAGGAGAAGGCATGGATAAAGCACAACAGGACGCAATGAAGAAGGCAGCCGGCATCGAAGCCGCCAAGCTTGTTCACAACGGCATGATCGCCGGACTCGGCACCGGTTCCACCGTAAGGTTCCTGGTGGATGAGCTCGGCCGCCGCGTGCAGGAGGAAGGACTGCAGTTCACCGGCGTCACCACCTCCCGCCGCACGCAGGAACAGGCCGAAAGCTTCGGCATCAAGATCGTGGACATCGATGACGTCGATCACATCGATGTGACCATCGACGGCGCCGATGAGGTCGACAAGGACTTCAATGGCATCAAGGGCGGCGGCGCCGCACTGCTGTGGGAGAAGATCGTGGCGACCAATTCCAACAAGATCGTCTGGATCGTCGACGAATCCAAGGTGGTGGACACCATCGGCAAGTTCCCGCTGCCCGTCGAGGTGATTCCGTTCGGCGCCGGCCAGGTCGTCAAGAAGTTCGAAGCCAAGGGCTATAAGCCAGTGCTGCGACTGGATGCGGACGGCAAGGAAGTACGCACCGACGAGAACAACTTCGTGGTCGATCTGCATCTTGAACGCATCGACCACCCGACCGAGCTGGCCGAGGATCTTATCAACACCGTGGGCGTCGTGGAACACGGCCTGTTCCTCAACATGGTCGACACCGTGATCGTGGGCAACCCTGACGGCCCGCGCATCCTGACCAATTCCAACAAGTGACGCGCGCCATCGTCAACGGCTGAACACTGCGAAACGGCCCTGCGGACAATGATTCCGCCGGGCCGTTTTGTCATGACCGGTACACGGTATTTCCGATTCCCCGCAACCCGGTGATGCGCATCGCCAGATAAACAAACCCCGCGGGCGTATGCCTCGCGGGGTTTCAATGCCTTAAAGCCTTGTAAGACTACTTGCGCTGGTGGCGGGTCTTACGCAGCAGTTTGCGGTGCTTCTTCTTGCTCATCCGCTTGCGGCGCTTCTTGATGACGGAACCCATCTGAAGCCTCCATTCCGATTAATCGTAAAGTTGCAACTTTTCAAACTATACACGTTCTTGCGGACTATGCGCCACACCCGTGTATCACAATGGGAACTTCTGGACGAAACGTTCTATGCCGCTCGCAGGACCGGTGGCCTGAAACACGACCGTATCGTTGTACCACACCGCCGTTGCGAATTTCGGGTTCTCTGCATTTTCCTTAATCACGTATTCCCCGGTCTCATTGCCTTGCACCTTCACCGCCCCGGAATACAACGTCTTGCCGCTGAGATTGCCGGTCAGGGAATCATACTGCGTTTTCGCGGAATCGGATGCACTCCATTGCCCGACGATCACAGTGATATTGCCGCTCTTCGCGCCAGTGCCATAGGTCACCGTATATTCCTCCAACGGCGAAGCCGACTTCCAGGTTTCGGAAGCATCCGCCTTGGTACGGGCATAATTCAGCACACTATCGGGCATGGCCTTAAGCAATTCGGTGGCGTCCTTCGGCAAGGCAGCGGCATCGATGCTGGGCTTGGTCGGCTCCGCAACCTGCTGTTGCTGCGACTGATCGACCTGCTTGCTCAATGCCCAGCCGGGCCAGACGAAAGCCGACATCATGGACAATACGATGATTGCCACAGCCGCGATGATGACAATGAACAACTTGCGATGCGATGAACTGCGTGTATTCGGCATAATCCGATTGTGACACAGCCGCCTGACGCTCAAGGCTCGCATATGGACTTGTCGCTTTGCCCCGGTAGCGTCGGTTCCATGGCAAAGACGTCCGTGCAATACCTATGTTCAGAATGCGGTTGGAGCGGCCCGAAATGGGTGGGCCGTTGCCCCGAATGCGGCCAATGGGGGACGGTCGAGGAATTCCACGAGGCACGCCCGGCCGCACGCTCCCGTACAGCGGAACCGGGGCGCACCTCGCGGACCAAGGCAAGCGACGCCATCGCGTCTAGCGCCGCCACCGCGATCACCGATGTCGCAACGGACAGTGTGGAACGCGTCGCCACCGGATTCCAGGAATTCGACCGCGTACTCGGCGGCGGCATCGTCCCGGGTTCCGTAGTGCTGATCGCCGGAGAGCCTGGCATCGGCAAATCCACGCTGCTGCTCGAAACCGCCGGCAATATCGCCCGTTCCTACCGGAACGCCAACGGCACCGTATTGTATATCTCCGGCGAGGAATCCCAGGCGCAAGTCCGCCTACGCGCCACACGCATCAACGCCGTGGAGCCGAATCTTCTGCTCGCGGCCACCACCGATCTCGCCACGGCGCTCGGACTGATCGAACGCTATAAGCCCACACTCGCCATCGTCGATTCGGCGCAGACCATCATCTCGCAGGATGTCGATGGCATTTCGGGGGGTTCGACCCAGGTGCGCGAAGTGGCAAGCGCGCTTATCGACACCGCGAAAACCCTGGACGTACCGGTGCTGCTGGTGGGGCATGTGACCAAGGATGGCTCGATCGCCGGCCCACGCACATTGGAGCACCTGGTGGATGTGGTATGCCAGTTCGAAGGCGATAGCGCAACCGCACTACGACTGCTGCGCGCGGTAAAGAACCGTTTCGGGCCGACCGATGAGGTCGGATGCTTCGATATGAGCGGCGAGGGCATCGAAGAGGTAAGCGACCCTTCGGGCCTGTTCCTGTCCTCGAACGGGGATGCCGGCAGCACGCCGGTCGAAGGTACATGCGTCACGTTCACACTCGACGGTCATCGGTCGTTGCCCATCGAAGTGCAGGCATTGGTCACCGACTCCGTGCTGCCTACGCCACGACGAGCCGTCAATGGCGTGGATAACAGCCGTATCGCCATGCTGACGGCCGTGCTGTACCGCCACGGCAAACTCAACCTGCTGGGCAATGATCTTTATGTATCCACCATCGCAGGCGGCATCGCCAAGGAACCCGGATGCGACCTGTCGATTGTCGCGGCGCTGGCCAGCGCCGCTAAGCACACGCCTATCGCCCGAACCACCTGCGCAATAGGCGAGATCTCGCTCACCGGCCAGGTCAGGCCGGTGCCACGCTTGGAATACCGGTTGCGTGAAGCCGCAAGACTGGGGTTCACCACCGCAGTCACACCGGTGCTGCGCAAGCGGGTCTCCGTGGCGGGGCTGAACATCATACAGGTCGATTCGCTGCGTGACGCATTGGAATCGCTGGGACTTGCAGGCAGGTAGTCTCCTGCCCACGTCTTACTGCCGTGAGGTGATCTCCCTGGTGGTCTGCACATTGCGCTTAAGTTCGGCAACCAGTTCATCCGCGCTGCCGAACTTCACCTGCGGTCGCAGGAATCCGGCAAACTCCACCCGCACGGTGTGGCCATACAGTTCAAGCCAGTCCTCGCTCAGGCAGTAGGCTTCGACCACGCGTTCGTATCTGCCGGTGGCTTCGCTGAACGTGGGTTTGGTGCCGATGGAGATAGCAGCCGGCCAGCGCTGCGCGCCGACCGCGTTACACACCAGTTCCACACGATCCTCAAGCCCCGCGTTCGCAGGGGCCTTGCCAAGATCGACCAGCCAACCGGCGTATACGCCATCCACCGGCAGATATCCGGTGATGCTCGCACCCAGGTTGGCAGTGGGGAATCCGATGGAACGCCCGCGTTCCTCACCATGCACCACTTCACCGGTCACCGCATGCAGATGGCCGAGAATCGCATCGGCCTCGTTGATCCTTCCGTTGCCCAGCAGATAGCGAACATTGCTGGAACTCCATGTACGCACGGGCTTGGCCTGGTGCTTTTTGCTCCACGCACGCCGCTCGGCCTTGGTCGCGCCTTCCAGCGGATTGGCCGGCTCGCCCCACTTGCTGGGCATCTGCGGCATCCAATTGCGTGGAATACGCACTTCGCCGGGCCCGCGATCATCCACCACATCCAGTTCGAAAACACCGGTGGCTGCCGCAAGATTCGCAATCGCCTGCACGTCGCCTTTACGCCCTGCGCCCAATGCGGCGTCGGAGCCAAGCACCAACGTACGCATGCCAAGCTTGCCGGTGAGCTGGCCAAGGAAGAAGATATAGGACTTTTCCGCAAAGGCCAGCGAATAACGCACCACATACACCTGTTCGATGCCGGCCCGTTCCATGGCGGCGATGCGCTCATCCACACCGGAAAGCGCATCGGCATCCACTTCCGGCGTGTTGCCGCCGTGCGCATGCACAAACGCCGGGCGCGGATCGAACAGCATCACCGCAGAACCGGCATCATGCCGCTTGGCGAGTTCCACGACCCGGTCGATCACCGCCTGGTGACCGCGATGCATGCCATCGAATGCCCCCAGCGTAATCACTACGCGGCGGTCCTTATCCACATCGGGCCATTCGATGTCGCCGTGCTCGTCGGGGATCAAAGTCGTGATGTTCATGCGTGATGTCCTTCGCGTTGTGCTCTTTGCGTTCACGTTCCTACGTTGCGCCGCATCCACTGTAGCAGGCGGCGTTCCAAGCCGTTATTGCACGGGGAACACGGTAATCGGTTTGGCCTGATGCGCATTGGCACGGCCGATGATGGCCACGACGTCGGCCTCGCTCCGCTCGTTCGCATCGGCGGGAACATAGGCTACGGTGTCCTGACTCACCACCCGCTCGATACGGCGGCCGAAGCGTAACTCCACGGCTTCCTCCCCGCTAATGGCCACAGTAGGCATAGCCCCCTGCGCGGCCTCCAGCATACTCAGCGCGTGATGGAGCACCCATGCGGTACGTTCGGCGCCCTGCCCGTACGGCGTATCGAGCACGGCCCGATTACGGGTGATGGTCTCCCCCTCACGATTTGTGAAGGTTTTTCGCTCGGTATGCGCCGTAATAACACGTTCCCGATCGACCTTGGCATCGACACACCCACTGGCATCGTCGGGCAGCGCATAACGACCGACTCGGGTACGACGCAGTCTGGTCAGGTATCCCCCCACACCGAGCTTCGCTCCCAAATCACGTGCCAGTGCGCGAATATACGTGCCGGACGAGCAACTGACACGCACATCCACGTCGAGTACCGGTTCCGCATGATCCGCGTCGGCCGATTCACTCAATGGGCACGTCGCGTCCGCCATGCCGACGTATCCTTGTCGCACGTCACGCACGGTGAATTCGCCGATGACGACCTTGCGTGCCGTAAGCTCCACGTCGTTGCCTTCGCGGGCAAGATCGTAGGCACGTTTGCCGTTGATTTTGATGGCGGAGAACGTGTTGGGAACCTGTTCGATGGTGCCGAGGAAGTCCCTGCCGATGGCGTCTTCCACCTGTTGTCTCGCCTGTTGAAGGTCGGTGGCCAGATTCAGTGACCGGACTCCTTCGGCAGCATCATAACGGCGAATCTCACCCTCGGCATCATCGGTGGTGCTACTCAGGCCAAGGCGTATGGTCGCCTCATAGGTCTTATCGTGCTCCACAATGGCGCTCAGCAAGCGTGTGGCACGCCCGAAAGCGATGACCAGCAGACCGGTGGCCATCGGGTCCAATGTGCCGGCATGCCCGACTTTCTTAATATGCAGGGTGCCGCGCACAGCGGCGACCATATCGAAACTGGTAACCCCCTGAGGCTTGTCCACCAACAGCAAGCCGCATGGCTCAGGCTTCGTCGTCATCGTCCCAATCGTCGTCATCGTCCCAACCATCCGATTCCGGATCTTCCGCGGTCTCCTCAGGATGCTTGTACGGATCGGCCTCACCGGCATACTGGGCGGTTTCACGCGCCTTGGCGAGTTCCTCGTCGCGCTTGCGAGCCACAGCGAGAATATCTTCGATCTCGTGTGCCTCGCCGGGCACCTCGTCGAATACGAATTGCAGCTGCGGCGTCAGGCGCAGACCCGCCTTGGTTCCCACCAGGGAGCGCAGACGACCCTTGGCCTGATTCAGCGCCTGCTGGGCACGCTTGCGTTCGCCATCTTCGTGGCCTTCATGACCAAGCTGGGTCCAATATACTTTGGCGAGCTGCAGATCGTTGGTCACACGAACCTCGGTGATGGTGATATTCGCCAGACGCTTGTCATGCAACTGGGCCTCCATCGAGGAGGCGATCACACGCTGGATCAGTGCCGCGATACGCGCGGCGCGTGGGTTGGTTCCTGCCATGAATCTTCCTTACATAGCTTGTTTCGTCTTATATCGTCTTGCATCGTTTGGTTACGAATTCCCGCACAGCCATTCCCGGTGCGGGGATTTGCCGTCTTGGATTTCGGTATCACGCGAGAATCCACCCGGGCATAGGCTCATTAAACGAAGTCAGTGCACGTTTCCGACCCACAGTATTCCTGTGAATCGGAAACGTACACTGATCATTCATACGGTTGGCGTTGCCGAATACGGCGTCTACTTACGCTCGATCTCGCGCATCTCGAAGGTCTCGATGATGTCGCCGATCTCGATGTCGTTGAAGCTGCCGAGATTGATACCGGCCTCGTAGCCTTCCTTGACGGACTGCACATCGTCTTTGAAACGACGCAGGGAGGAGATCTCCAGATCGTTGACGGTAGCCACGCCGTTGCGCAGAATACGGCACTTCGTACCACGCTTGACCTCGCCGTCCTGCACCATGACGCCGGCGATGTTGCCGAACTTGGAGGAACGGAAGATCTCGCGGATCTCGGAGTGGGAGGTGGTGACCTCCTCGTATTCCGGCTTCAGCATGCCCTTGAGGGACGCCTCGATGTCTTCGATGGCCTTGTAGATGATCGAGTAGTACTTGATCTCCACGCCTTCGCGCTCGGCCAGATCAGCCACCTGACGGTTCGGACGCACATTGAAGCCGATGATGACGGCCTTGTCGACGGTTGCCAGGTTGACATCGTTCTGGGTGATGGCGCCGACACCGCGGTGGATGACCTGGATGCCGACCTCGTCGGAGACCTCGATCTTCATCAGGGAGTCTTCCAGTGCCTCGACGGAACCGGAGGAATCGCCCTTGATGACGATGTTGAGCATATCCACCTCGGACTTGGCGAACTGCTCCTTCAGGCTTTCGAGGGAGACGATCTTGCGACGCTTCGCCAACTGTGCGGCGCGCTCAGTGGCCTGACGCTTCTCGGCGATCTGACGTGCCGCGCGGTCGTCGCCGGCCACGAGGAAGAGATCGCCTGCGGTAGGCACGGAGGTAAGGCCGAGCACCTGCACCGGACAGGACGGGCCTGCGGTCTTCATCTGCTTGCCGTTCTCGTCAAGCATGGCGCGCACGCGGCCATACGAGGTACCGGCAACAATCGAATCGCCCACATGGAGGGTACCGGACTGCACCAGCACGGTGGCCACGGCACCGCGCCCCTTGTCGAGTCGCGCTTCGATGGTGGCGCCGCGAGCGTCCATATCCGGGTTGGCGCGCAGGTCGAGTTCGGCGTCGGCCGTGAGCAGCACAGCTTCCAGCAGCTTGTCGACGTTCGTGCCCTGCTTGGCGGAGATGTCGACGAACATGGTGTCGCCACCGTATTCCTCCGGCACAAGACCGAACTCGGTGAGCTGACCACGCACCTTATCAGGATTGGCGCCTTCCTTATCGATCTTGTTCACCGCCACCACGATCGGCACGTGTGCCGCCTGGGCGTGGTTGATGGCTTCGACGGTCTGCGGCATCACGCCGTCATCCGCGGCGACCACGAGGATCGCGACATCGGTAAGCTCGGCACCACGTGCACGCATGGCGGTGAAGGCCTCATGGCCAGGGGTGTCGAGGAAGGTGATCTTGCGCTGTTCGCCTTCAAGGGTGACGGAAACCTGATATGCACCGATACGCTGGGTAATGCCGCCAGCCTCGCCTTCGATGACGTTGCTTCGACGGATGGTGTCCAGCAGTCGAGTCTTACCGTGATCGACGTGACCCATAACGGTGACGACCGGCGGACGAGGCTTGAGATCCTTGTCGTCCTGCAGTTCCTCTTCGTCAAGGTCGATGTCGAACTGCTGCAGCAGTTCCTTGTCTTCCTCTTCGGCGGAAACCAGCTTGATATCCCAGCCGATCTCCTCGCCAAGGATCTGGAAGGTCGCCTCATCGAGGGACTGTGTGGCCGTAGTCATCTCACCGAGATGGAACATCACGGTGACAAGGGCTGCCGGATTGACGTTGATCTTCTCGGCCAGATCGGCAAGGCTTGCACCCTGACGCAGACGAATCACCTGACCGTCGCCGCGCGGAATACGCACGCCGCCGATGGTCGGTGCTTTGATCTCCTCATATTCGCGGCGCTTCGCCAGCCTGTTCTTGCGGGCCTTCGAAGACTTGCCACCCTGACGGCCGAATGCGCCTGCGGTACCGCCGCGACCACGACCGCCGCCACGAGCGGGACCATTGTTCGGAGCGCTGCTCGGGAAGTTGCTCTGCTGACCGCCGCTGCGGAAGCCACCACGTGCACCGCCGCTCTGCTGGCCGCCGCGCTGTGCGCCACCGCCATTACGGTTCTGCCCCCACTGGCCCGGACGTGCACCCTGCCCGCCCTGGGCCGGACGACCTCCACGGAATCCGCCACGACCGCCACGACCGCGACCGCCATGCCTATCCGCGTTGTTGTTCACCGTCGGGCGAGCCATCGGATGCGGACGCGGAATATCACCCGGCGTCGGAGTATGCATGCCCTGCTTACGGCTGAATGGATTATTGCCTGGGCGCGGGCCTGGAGTATGCGGACGCTGCGCCGAGGAACCGCCCTGTGCTGCGTGCTGGGCCGGAGCGGGCTTGGGCCCCGGCTTGGCGGGACGTGCGCCAGGCTTGGACTGCTGCGCATGCTGAGCGGCGGGCCTATCGCCACGCTGCTGGGGGTTGTTGTTCCTATGAGGCTTGGGCCCTGGTACGGCGGAATGCTTAGCCGCGCCCGGCTTAGCGGGACCGGGCTTTGCCGGACCAGGCTTTGCGATCGGCTTCGGGGTTGCCTTGGGAGCAGCTGCCTTCGGCTGTTCTTTGCCTTTACCCTTGGCTGCGCCGTCGCCCTTCGGAGCCAGGGCTGCCTTGAGCTTACGCTCGACCGGCGGCTCGACAGTGGAGGAAGCCGACTTGACGAACTCCCCCATATCCTTCAGCTTCTCCAGCACGGTCTTGCTGTCGAGGCCAAGGTCCTTGGCGATTTCATATACGCGTGGTTTTGCCACTACTTGTTCTCCTATCTGTGACCACGCGCCCGCGCAGTCAATGCTCGATGACGGTGAGCCTGTTCATCGTGCAACCATAATCGTGTGTATCCTCGTCGTTCGACTAAGAGCCTACTTATGCCTGATAATTTCCGGCACAAGCATACCCAAAGCGTTGGATTACTCGTCCGCCTGCTCGGTCTGCTCGGCCATCTTCTTGGCATGGGTCTCAGCGGACTCAATGCCGATCTTCCAGCCGGTAAGCTTGGCGGCAAGACGAGCGTTCTGGCCTTCCTTGCCGATGGCCAGCGACAGCTGGTCATCGTGGATGAAGGCGATGGCGGTCTTGTTCTTCTCGCTGATGATCTGAACGCCGGTGGCAACCGCCGGGGACAGCGCCGATGCGACGAACTTTGCCGGATCGTCGGAGTAATCGACGATATCGATCTTCTCCTGGCCAAGGTTCTCCATCACCGCACGAACGCGAGCACCGCCGGGGCCAATCAGGGCACCCTTCGGATTGACGCCTTCGGTGTTGGCCTTGACCGCGATCTTGGTTCGCGCGCCGGCCTCTCGAGCGATGGCCATAATCGACACCGCGCCGGAAACCAGTTCGGGAACCTCGCGTTCGAACAGGCAACGCACCAGTTCCGGATGGGAACGGGAGACGATGATCTCCGGCCCCTTCAGACCACGGCCAACGTTCACCACGTAGACGCGCAGACGCTCGCCATGGCGATAACGCTCACCAGGCACCTGCTCACGACGCGGCAGCAATGCTTCCACATCGCCCATGGCAATATGCACATTGGAGGAGTCCTTCACGTCCTGCTGCACGATGCCGGTAATCAGCTTGCCCTTCTGGCCGCTGAACGCACCGAAGATCTTCTCATCCTCGGCATGACGGAACAGCAGCGTGATGACCTGACGAGCGGTGGCGGCAGCGAGACGGCCGAAATCCTTGGGAGTGTCGTCGTATTCCTCACCCAGCGTGGGTGCGGGATGCGGATTCTCCTCGGTCGGGGTTCCGGGAATCTCGTCGGCGGCCCACACGGTGAACGTGCCGGCGCGATCGTCAAGTTCAATACGTGCATGCTTGGCGGCATGCGGCGTCTTCAGATATGCGAGACGCAACGCCTCGGAAAGAGCATCATCAAGTGTTTCAGCGTCAATACCCTGCTCCGCTGCGAGCTTATGAATTCCTGCCAGGTCCAGTTCCATGTTCCGCAAGACCTCCCTTTAAATTATTGCGTACTAGGCTCATATGGTCATAGTTAGTGTTTATTCTACTGTTTTATGCAGACACTTCGAGACGCTTCCCTTCATGGCACAAAGGCTCTGGCGATAGCAGCCGCCGGAGCCCTTCTTCTGTCTCTTGAGGGATGCTCGACTCCGAATCTCGAAGCACAGGTCAACGAGGCCGCCAAACCAGACACTTGTGAAAGCGCCTACGAATCCGCCGTATCCAGCAATAGCGCCATGGCAGCCGGCAGACCGCTGATGAGCCGCTACCTCAACGCCCTGATCGCAGCCTCGTCCTGGTCCTCCGTGTCCGTCTCGTGCCCGGCAAGAGCCGCTGAAGGCATCGCACACGCCGCACAGGCGGCTTATACGGCCCAGCAGCTCGCAGGACGCTTGGGACTCGCCGCGGCATCTGCGCCCAGCGTGGATTTCGGCGCGTTGGTCAAGCTCGATATGGACACTGACGTATTGCTCGATATCGCCTTGGAAGAGGATCGTGCGGGTTTCTCGCTTGGCGTATTGGCCGCACGTGGCGTCGATAACGCCACATTGGCGGCCAGCGACGCCCATAAGACCGCAGCCCAACGTCTGGTCTCGCTCTCCGGTGCGAGCTCGGATCCACGGCAGAAAGTGTATGCCGTCGACCAGCTGATTTCGCATCCGCAGACCGTTCACGACCCGGCGAATATGCTTGAGACTCCAACGCTCGCCGCCATCGAGATGAATTGCGCTCGATCCTATCTCACGGCTCTTACGGATTCGAAGCATATTTCCAAGAACACCCTTGCCTGGCTTGCCGATACGGCAAAGGCAAGGCTCTGGCATGCCTACGAGCTGGGCTATCCGCTTGTTGACGAGGCAGTGCTATCCCAGCAATCCGAGTAGTCAGAACCGATGCACATAGACGGCACTTGTATCGCCTAAAGCGACCAAGGATGCTTTGGCGATAAGAACCGTTACATAACAGAAAACCGCAGCCGTTGGGCTGCGGTTTTCTGTATTGGCGGATAAGGCGAGATTCGAACTCGCGGAGGGGTTCGCCCTCACACGCTTTCGAGGCGTGCTCCTTAGACCGCTCGGACACTTATCCATTGTTGCAAAGCAACTTGTCTATTATGCCATAAAAAACCGATACGGCAAATCGTGTCGGACGTGTCATGTCTTTGCCCTACGAACACGCCTCCAGGCGGGGTGACGCCGTTCACTTGCGGATAATAGCCGGCCGACGTGTAGACGAATTCCTCGGGTATCACGCCGTCGTGAACGATCTGCTTATCGGAATAGATGTCGTTCAGATAGGCGTTCAACGCCTGCACACGCTGCTTAAGGCCTGCTTCAAGACGGTCGAACTCATCGGATTCGATGATGCGCGGCACGGGATCATAGGGGAACAACCGATCGTGATATTCGCCGTCCTTGTATACGCCGGAACGCACACCGTTGCGGCTGAGCTCGCGATTGATCTCCTCGCGCCGGGATACCAGCTCCTTTGCCAATGTACGTGCCGCTGATTCGATCATTCGCCCGACCCCTTCCGCTCGTTCGACATTCCCGCCGTCTGGCGGTGCCTGCGATACGAACGAACGTAGAGAACCGGCGTTACCGTAAGCGGGCTTTGATGTTACGGTCTTGACACGTCGGAAATATCCCTGAAAAACGGGAGCATCGAAGGCTCCTTGACCCCGCCTATGCCGTCACGGCAAGGTGCGCTTCGCCCGAATCGCCTGCGCACGAGCGGCCAGCTGATCGTCTGCCGGGTAGGCGACGTGTTCCAAGGTCAGCCCCTGCGGTGCGATCGGTCCTGTGCTGCCTTCTCGCTTGGGAACGGCCATCTTGCCTTTGAACCAGTCGAGATCGCGCTTGTCCAACCCAACCTGCACACAGCCATTGACCAGCGAACGTACCATATTCCGGGCGAAGGCATCGGCGACGATGGTGAAGCACACCAATCCCGATTCGAATGTCGGCACGACATACCCCTTCCCCGCCATCGGCTGGGCAATCAACGGTTGCGCCGGTACCCTCGCCCAATCCGCCTGTTTCACCTCACGGATTGTGGTGCCTCCGGGATTGGGCGTGGCAAAGGATCCAAAATCGTGCAGCCCAATGGTCTGCGCCGCGGCAAGATTCATCGCCTCGATATCGAGATCGCCGTCGATATGCAGCACGCAGCCGCGCAGACGCGGGTCGACTTCGCTGCTTCGATCGGCGATGCGATACACATAGGTGCGTTCCAGGGCGGAGAATCTGGCGTCGAAGCCGACTGGCGCCTCGCTGATGCGATGGATGGTGATGTCGTCGGGCAGCACCCGTTGCAGACGATGTTCCAAAGCCGTCACTGCAGGCACTTTCATATGGCCGACCGCTCGTTCCAGTATGTCCGGCGACATGTCGATATGGCATACCTGATGGCTGGCGTGCACGCCGGTGTCGGTGCGACCGGCGACCACCAGGCGAAGCGGTTCTGACGCATCGTTCGGATCGACGCGCAGAATACGATGCAAAGCTTGTTCGATCTCCCCCTGGACCGTGCGAATATCGGGCTGTACCGCCCATCCATAGAATCCGCCGCCGTCATATGCCAAATCAATCCGAAGTCTCATAATCCCCCATAGTACGAAATCCCTCGGCCTTCACCACCATTGGTCCCTTCACCACCATGGACTAGACGCCATCGGTATGCCGATCCGGCTTGCCGGCAGACGCACTTGTCTACTGCATGCGCGTCGAATATGGAAAAGGCCGGGAATCACACGGATTCCCGGCCCCTCAGTCAGTTATGGAACCGACTCACTCAGCCTTCTCGGCCTCGTCCTTGGCTTCCTCAGCAGGAACTTCAGCTTCGGCGGCAACCTTGGTTGCGGCTTCGGCTTCCTTCACGACAGCCTTCTTCGGGCTCACCGGCTCGGTGACGAGCTCGATGATGGCCGCAGGCGCATTGTCGCCGGTACGGGAGGCGATCTTCACGATGCGGGTGTAGCCGCCTTCGCGCTGCTCCATCTGCTCAGCGATCTCAGTGAACAGCTTATGCACCACGGACTTGTTGCGGATGACGCGCATCACGCGACGGCGGGAGTGCAGATCACCGCGCTTGGCGAAAGTGATCAGACGCTCAGCCAGCGGACGAAGACGCTTGGCCTTCGGCAGCGTGGTCGTGATACGGCCGTTCTGGAACAGGCTGGTAGCCATGTTCGCGAGCATAAGGCGCTCGTGTGCCGGGCTGGACGCCAGACGCGGGCCCTTCTTGGGTGTAGGCATTGTTACTCCTTTTGCCAGGCCGGTTCAGGTGGGCAAGAGCCCGAACATCCGAACCGGTCAAGCGGTTGGTCGAAGATTATGCGATCACTCGTCTTCCGGGGAGAAGAAAGTGCCGCCTTCGAGATTATTGGGGTCGAAGTCGCCGAGCGGCGAAGCCTTCAGGGAAAGACCCAAGGACTGGAGCTTCTCCTTAACCTCGTCAATGGACTTCATACCGAAATTACGGATGTCGAGCAGATCCTGCTCGGTGTGGGAGACAAGCTCACCGATGGTGTGGATGCCCTCACGCTTCAGGCAGTTGTAGCTGCGCTGAGTGAGGTTCAGATCCTCAATCGGCACGGCATGCTCAGGATTGGCTTCCTCCACCACGGGAGCGGAACCAACCTCAACGCCTTCAGCCTGAACATTGAGCTCACGGCACAGACCGAAGAGCTCCACCAGGGTGGAACCGGCGGAAGCCACCGCATCACGCGGGGAAATGGCCGGCTTGGTCTCCACGTCCAGAATGAGCTTGTCGAAATCCGTGCGCTGTTCCACACGGGTGGCTTCGACCTTGTAGCTCACCTTGAGCACCGGGGAGTAGATGGAATCAACCGGAATACGGCCGATTTCGTCAGCATCCTGCTTGTTCATCGACGCCGGCACGTAGCCACGGCCACGTTCGACGGTGAACTCGATCTCGAGTTCGCCGTCTTCGGCCAGAGTGGCGATGTGCTTATCGGGGTTGGCGATGGTTACGCCGGCAGGAGGGGTGATATCGCCAGCAGTGGCTTCACCCTTGCCGCTCTTGCGCAGGTACATCACAACAGGCTCATCGTATTCGCTGGTCAGCACGATGCCCTTGATGTTCAGCAGGATCTCGGTGACGTCTTCCTGCACGCCCGGCAGAGTGGTGAACTCATGCAGGGCACCGGAGATACGTACCGAAGTGACAGCGGCACCCGGAATCGAGCTCAACAGGGTACGGCGCAGCGAGTTGCCAAGCGTGTAGCCGAAGCCCGGTTCAAGCGGTTCGATAGTAAAACGGGAGCGCTGAGGATTCAGCGATTCCTCGGTAAGAGTCGGACGCTGTGCAATAAGCACTGTGGTATCCTTTCAGCTTCTGATCGGCGGTGCACTCGCCGAACATAAGCACGTTGGATGAATATTGTCTTATAGTGCTCAGACGCGACGGCGCTTCGGGGGGCGAACGCCGTTGTGTGCTTGCGGGGTGACGTCGGTGATGGAACCGACTTCAAGACCTGCAGACTGCAGGGAGCGGATAGCGGTTTCACGACCGGAACCCGGGCCCTTCACGAATACGTCGACCTTCTTGACGCCGTGTTCCATCGCCTTGCGGGCGGCGGACTCGGCAGCCATACCGGCAGCGTACGGCGTGGACTTACGGGAGCCCTTGAAACCGACGTCGCCACCGGAAGCCCAAGACACCACAGCGCCGGACGGATCGGTGATCGAGATGATCGTGTTATTAAAAGTGGACTTGATATGCGCCTGCCCGACCGGGACCGACTTACGGTCGCGGCGACGAGGCTTGCGCGCGGCTTGCTTCTGAGCTGCCATTGATCCTCGTTTCCTAGTAACGAATTTCTTGCAGGCCTACGCGATGAGGATCCACTCCTCGTGGCGTATGCCATGCCACCTACTACTTGGTGGCCTTCTTCTTTCCGGCGACCGTGCGCTTCGGGCCCTTGCGGGTACGAGCATTGGTCTTGGTGCGCTGACCGCGCACAGGAAGACCCTTACGGTGACGCTGGCCTTGATAGCAGTTGATCTGAATCTTACGACGGATATCGGCGTCGATCTCACGACGCAGATCGCCCTCGATCTTGAAGTTGGCTTCGAGGTAGTCACGCAGCGTGATCAGCTGCTCGTCGGTAAGATCCTTGACGCGAATATCCGGGTTGATTCCGGTCGCAGCAAGCGTTTGCTTCGCACGAGTACGACCCACACCGAAAATGTAGGTGAGGGCGATCTCAATGCGCTTCTCGTTAGGGATGTCGACTCCGGCAAGACGTGCCATTGCGATTCCTTCTGTTCTCCGTAGGTCTTGCACCCTCTCGTCCGGTTGGACCGGCACGAGCCTACGTACTCGTGGTTCAACGTCGCTTCCCAAGGGAAGGCGCTGTGAGAAAGTGCCTTGTTACTTATGCCGCTGGGGAATCTGCTCAGCCCTGGCGCTGCTTGTGGCGCGGGTTGACGCAGATCACCATGACGCGGCCGTGACGACGGATCACGCGGCAGTTTTCGCAGATCCTCTTCACACTAGGGCTGACCTTCATGGTTTTCCTTTACTTGTACCTTTACTTATAACGGTACGTAATGCGTCCGCGAGTCAGATCGTACGGGCTCATTTCGAGCACCACGCGATCCTGCGGGAGGATGCGGATGTAATTCTTCCGCATCTTTCCGGAGATAGTGGCCAGCACGATGTGCTTGTTCTCAAGTTCAACGCGAAACATGGCGTTCGGCAGCGCTTCGACTACCTGACCTTCGACTTCAATCACACCGTCTTTTGCCATAAGCTCCAGTCCATCCTTGTGGGTGCATTACTTGACGTTTCCGAAGAAACACCAACTTGCAAGAATACACAGCAGGGCCCCCAAGATCACAGACGGCGTGTCTTTGCGATCTTGGGGGCCCTGCAGCTACCGTTTACACGGTGGTTTGCCATTCCCTCTCAGGGAATTACCACCGGATCAGCGCGCATCGAGCGCTTCGACGATGTTCTTCTGGATGGCGTCGATCTCGCCGACACCATCGATGGCAACCAGCTGACCACGGCTCTTATAGGTGTCCAGCAGCGGAGCGGTCTCCTTGGCATAGGTGGCAAGGCGCTTGGCAATGGCGTCCGGAGTGTCGTCGGTACGGCCCTGCTCTTCGGCACGCTTGGCGATGCGAGCCATCAGCACGTCATGGTCGGCGTCAAGGGCGACGACGGCATCAAGCGGGGTGCCCAGCTCTTCGAGCATGGCGTCAAGGGCTTCGACCTGAGCCGCGTTACGCGGATAGCCGTCGAGGATCCAGCCGTTCTTGGTGTCGTCTTGAGCCAGACGATCCTTGACGATGGAGTTGGTGAGCTCGTCAGGAACAAGCTCGCCCTTGTCCGTGTAGGCGATGACCTTAAGACCAAGCTCGGTCTTGCCTTTGATGTTGGCACGGAAGATATCGCCGGTGGAGATGGCGGGAATGCCGTAATGCTCGGCAAGCAGAGCAGCCTGAGTACCCTTGCCAACGCCCTGGGGGCCCATAATCAGCAGACGCATGAGATTTCTCTTTCTATTCTGTTGGGGTGGTTATACGTAACGGAGCGCTACCGAAGTGAATTTCCGTAGCGCTCCGTGGAAAGGCTAGGTCAGAGTCGACCTATCACTTGCCTTCCTTATGATCGGTGTTTTCGAACAGGAAACCAGCATACTGGAACTGCTCGGTCTGAGCCTTCGCCTGGCGCAGCGTATCAAGGCCGACGCCTGCGATGATCAGGATGGTCGTACCACCGAACGGAAGCTTGGCGTTGAGGTTCAACGCCATGATCAGTACAGTCGGAATCAACGCCACGAACAGCAGGTACACGGCGCCGACGGTGTTCAGACGGTTCATCACGTAGGTCAGGTAGCGGCTCGTGGCGCTGCCTGCACGGATACCGGGAATGAAGCCGCCGTACTGCTTCATGTTGTCGGCGGTCTCGTCCGGGTTGAACGTGATCGACGTGTAGAAGAAGCAGAAGAACACGATCATCAGTGCATATAGCGCGATGTACCACACCGAAGTGGTGTTGGCCAGATTGGCGTTGATCCACTTGACCCAGGACTGGTCGGAATTGCCGAACTGTGCGATCAGCGTCGGGATGGCCAGGATGGAGGAGGCGAAGATGGGCGGGATAACGCCGGACATGTTGATCTTCAGCGGCAGGTAGGTGGAGGAGCCGCCGTACATCTTACGGCCGATCATACGGCGGGTGTACTGCACCGGGATACGGCGCTGGCACAGTTCGACGAAATCGACGAAGATGAGGATGACCACCAGCACGGAGACCACGATGGCGAACTTGCCCCAATCGCCGTTCTTGCCGTTGGTACCGTAGCCGATCTCCCACAGCTGGGGCAGGAAGCCGGAGCAGATGGACATGAAGATCAGGACGGACATGCCCTGGCCGATGCCCTTATCGGTGATGAGCTCGGCCATCCACATGATAAGGCCGGTGCCGCCGGTCATGATCATGACCATGACCACAAGATTCCATACAGAGCCATCGGGGATCACCTGGGAGCACTGGTAGTTGAACAGTGCGCCGGAGCGAGCGGTGACGAGAATGGTGGTGGACTGCAGCACTGCAAGTCCGATGGTCAGATAACGCGTGTACTGGGTCAGCTTGGTCTCACCGGACTGGCCTTCCTTGTGCAGCGCCTCGAAGCGAGGAATCACCACACGCAACAGCTGGATGACGATGGACGCGGTGATGTACGGCATAACGCCCAGTGCGAAGATGGACAACTGGAGCATGGCGCCGCCGGAGAACAGATTGACAAGTCCGATGAAGTTCTCCTGATTGCCGGACAGCGTGGTAACGCACTTCTGCACGACCTTGTAGTCCACACCCGGGGTAGGAATGAACGAGCCAATGCGATAGATAATGATGATGAAAAGAACGAAGAGGATCTTCTTCCTCAGTTCCTTCGTCTTCAAGGCCTGGATTAACGTCCTCACCTAGATTCCTCCCTTATGGTGTTAGGCGCACAATTGACACACCACAAAACAAATGCAATTCACTAACGCACGAGCATAGTCGACAGTGTCTACTTCGTGTGAACACATCTCACAAAAAAACGAATATGGCTCCCTTGTACAAGACAAGGGAGCCATATTCGTATCACACTACCGAAAACTTCAATCAGTCTTCGGAGATGGAACCGCCTGCGGCCTCAATCTTGGCCTTGGCGGAGGCGGAAGCCTTCACGCCCTTGAGCGTGTACTTGACGGTGGTCTCACCATCGCCAAGGACCTTCACCGGGTAGCCGTCGCGGACGGCGCCCTTGGCAACCAGATCGGCCACCGTCAGCTCGCCACCCTCCGGGAAGAACTCGGCAAGCTTGGCGATGTTGATGACCTGATATTCGGTCTTGAACGGGCTCTTGAAGCCACGCAGCTTCGGCAGGCGCATGTACAGCGGCAGCTGGCCACCTTCAAAGCCCGGACGAACGTGCGTACGCTTGGTCTGACCCTTAGCGCCACGACCAGCGGTCTTGCCCTTGGAGCCTTCACCACGGCCCACACGAATGCGGTCCTTCTTGGCGCCCGGGGCGGGCTTCAGATCGTGCATCTGCAGAATTTCGTTATCTGCCATAATCAGTCAGCCTCCTCAACGGTGACCAGGTGACGAAGCGCATTGACCATGCCGCGCACAGCCGGAGTGTCCTCGCGGACAACAGTCTGGCCGATCTTGCGCAGGCCGAGGGTCTGTGCAGTCGCACGCTGGTTCGGCTTACGGTTCACGAGACCGTGGTGCAGAGTAATCTTCAGGTTCTTAGCCATGTGAATCACTCACCATCCTTCGCTTCAGCGGCAGCCTCTTCGCGAGCCTTGCGAGCTTCGGCAATGCCGGCTGCACGAGCGCGCAGCAGAGCATCCGGAGCAACTTCCTCGAGGGACAGGCCACGGCGAGCAGCGATCTCCTCCGGCTCCTCAAGCTGCTTGAGGGCGTCGACGACCGCACGCACCATGTTGATCGCGGTGGGCGAACCCATGGACTTGGTCAGAACGTCGGAGATGCCAGCGCACTCCATGACGGCGCGCACCGGACCACCGGCGATTACACCAGTACCGGGAGCGGCCGGACGCAGCAGAACGGTGCCTGCGGCATCATGACCGATGACCGGGTGGGTGATGGTGCCACGCACGCGCGGCACGTTGAACATGTGCTTCTTGGCGTCCAGCTGACCCTTGGCGATAGCAGCCGGGACCTCACGGGACTTGCCGTAGCCGACACCCACGGTGCCGTTGCCGTCGCCGACCACCACGAGGGCGGCGAAGCTGAACGTACGACCACCCTTGTGGGTCTTGGACACGCGGTTGATGGTCACAACGCGATCAAGGAGCTCGTCGCCCTTGTTCTCTTCGCGACGGTTGCGACGCTCACCACGACGGCCTTCGCCACGCTGGCCGCGACGGCCACCACGACGATCGTCGTTGGACTTCTCTTCAGCCGGAGCGGCCTGAGTGTTCTGAGTCTCTTCAGCCACTTGAGTTTCCTTCACTTCTTCGCTCACAGTGCCAGACCTCCCTCACGGGCGCCTTCAGCAACAGCTGCGACACGACCGGTGTACTTGTTGCCACCACGGTCGAACACGACGCTGTCGATGCCAGCGGCCTTGGCCTTTTCGGCAACCAGCTCGCCGACCTTCTTGGCGGCCTCGACCTTGGTGCCTTCAAAACCAGCGAATTCAGCGGTCAGAGTGGAAGCGGACACCAGGGTAATGCCCTTGGTGTCGTCCACAATCTGGGCGACCATGTGACGGTTGGAACGGGTGACCACCAGGCGCGGACGCTCGGCGGTACCAGCGATGTGCTTGCGGATGCGTGCGTGACGGCGCTTGAGAGCAACCTTCTTGCCTTTTCCGAGAATAGCTACGCTCATATCACTTACCAGCCTTTCCAGCCTTGCGCAGAATGCGCTCGTCGGTGTACTTGACACCCTTGCCCTTGTAGGGTTCCGGAGCGCGCAGCTTGCGGATATTCGCAGCAACCTGACCCACAACCTGCTTGTCGGTGCCCTTGACGATCACCTGGTTGGGGTTCGGCAGTTCGAACTCGATGCCTTCCGGCGGGTTCACGGTAATGGTGTGGGAGTAGCCGAGGAAGAACTCGATGCCCTTGCCCTTAGCGACGGCGCGGTAACCGGTGCCGACGATATCCAGGGTCTTGGTGTAGCCTTCGTGCACACCCTTCACCATGCCGGCGATGATGGAGCGGCTCAGACCGTGCATTGCACGAGTCGTGCGCTGATCGTCAGCCGGGGTCAGGACGATTTCATTGCCTTCGACGGCAGCGGTGATGCCCTCAGGAATCACGTAGGAATCGGAGCCCTTAGCGCCCTTAACCGAGAAGTTCTGACCTTCAATCTTGACTTCCACGCCAGCAGGAACGGTGACGGGGAGCTTACCAATATGCGATGCCATGTTTCAGCTCTCCTTTCTCACCACACGTAAGCGACGATTTCGCCGCCAATGCCTCGGTCGAGGCATTCCTTCTGGGTCAGCAGTCCCGACGAGGTCGAGATGATTGCAATACCAAGGCCACCGAGCGGCATCGGCAGGGAATCGGACTTTGCGTAACGACGCAGGCCCGGCTTGGAGATGCGCTTGATACCCTGGATGGAACGTTCGCCGTTGGGGCCGTACTTGAGGGTGACCTCAAGAGTCTGGCCGACTCGTGCTTCCTTGGCGGTGAAGTCCTTGATAAAGCCTTCGCGCTTCAGAATCGCGGCAATGTTCGCCTTGAACTTGGAGTACGGCATATCCACGGTTTCGTGCTTTGCCGCGCTCGCATTACGCAGACGCGTAAGCATGTCTGCGATCGGA